>NZ_JACMYP010000347.1 GCF_020889705.1 Bradyrhizobium altum
CGGGTCTCGGCCGAATTGCCTGGGACCGGCGAGCGCTTCGAAGGTCTGTTGCCACCGGTCGTTGCTGCACCGGCCTTTGCTATCCGCAAGCCGGCCGTGGCGGTGTTTACGCTCGACGACTACGTCGCCAGGGGGATCATGACCTCGGAGCAGGCCAACACCCTGAAGGACGCGGTCGCCGCACGGAAGAACATCCTCGTCGCCGGCGGGACATCGACCGGCAAGACGACACTGACGAATGCCCTCCTGGCCGAGGTGGCAAAGAGCTCCGATCGGGTCATTCTGATCGAAGACACGCGCGAGCTGCAATGCAAAGCGTCCAATCTAGTGGCGCTGCGGACTAAGGATGGCGCGGCGACGCTGTCAGATCTTGTCCGCTCCTCGCTGCGACTGCGTCCCGATCGTATCCCGGTTGGCGAAGTCCGCGGTGCCGAAGCACTCGATCTGCTCAAGGCCTGGGGTACCGGCCATCCAGGCGGCATTGGGACCATTCATGCGGGCACCGCGCTCGGTGCGCTGCGCCGGCTCGAGCAGCTCATCCAGGAAGCCGTCATCACGGTTCCGCGCGCTTTGATCGCCGAGACCATCAACCTCGTCGCCGTCCTTGCGGGCCGCGGCGCTGACCGTCGCCTCGCTGAGCTCGCCCTCGTCGCGGGGCTTGGTGCGGCCGGCGACTACAGCCTTTCATCAGCAGGAGACTGACATGCATCCGCAATTTCGTTTTCGTCGAGATGCCGCTTCGCTTGCCACGTCCGGGCTGGTTCTTTTGACGTCAGCACCAGCATGGGCTGCCGGCTCGAACATGCCGTGGGAGCAGCCACTCAATCAGATCTTGCAGTCGGTTGAAGGACCGGTCGCCAAGATCATCGCCGTCATCATCATCGTCGTGACCGGGCTCACGCTTGCGTTCGGGGACTCGTCAGGTGGTTTCCGCAGGCTGATCCAGATCGTGTTCGGTCTGTCGATCGCGTTTGCCGCCTCGAGTTTCTTCCTGTCGTTCTTCTCCTTCGGCGGCGGCGTGGTGATCTGATGGATGAACCGGTCACAGGCTTTGTCGTGCCCGTTCACCGCGCGCTCACTGAGCCAATCCTGATGGGCGGCGCGCCGCGATCGGTTGCGATCGTGAACGGCACGCTTGCGGCAGCCCTTGGGCTCGGACTGCGGTTGTGGATCGCCGGTCTTGTCCTCTGGTTCATCGGTCACATGGCCGCCGTCTGGGCCGCCAAGCGCGACCCCGCCTTCATCGATGTGGTGCGCCGGCATCTGCGCATTCCCGGTCATCTCAACGTCTGAGTTCGCGGTCATGATGAACCTTGCCGAATATCGTCATTCCAACGCGCGTCTCGCCGACTTCCTGCCCTGGGCAGCCCTCGTCGACGAGGGAATCATCCTGAACAAGGACGGCTCGTTCCAGCGGACAGCAAAGTTCCGGGGGCCTGACCTCGACAGCGCGGTGCCGGCCGAGCTTGTCGGCGTCGCCGGTCGCCTGAATAACGCGCTGCGCCGTCTGGGATCTGGTTGGGCGGTCTTCGTTGAAGCGCAACGCCATTTTGCCGGTGCTTACCCGCCGAACACCTTTCCGGATGTCGCGTCTGCACTGGTCGACGCCGAGCGCAGAGCTCAATTCGAAGAGGCGGGCGCCCATTATGAGTCCAGCTACTTCTTGACCTTCCTCTATCTGCCTCCCGAGGAGGGGGCGGCTAAGGCGGAGCGATTGCTCTATGAAGGCCGCGACCGCACCGTTGGAGCAGATGCCCGGGAGGTGCTGCGCGGGTTTATTGATCAAACCAACCGCGTGCTGCAGCTCGTCGAAGGGTTCATGCCGGAATGCGGCTGGCTCGATGATCAGGACACGCTGACCTACCTGCACTCGACGATCTCGACCAAGCGTCATCGCGTTCGGGTGCCCGAAATTCCCATGTACATCGATGCGCTGTTGTCCGACCAGCCGTTGACCGGCGGGCTAGAGCCGATGCTGGGTTCAGCGAACGTGCGGGTCTTGACGATTGTCGGCTTCCCGGGCGCGACGACCCCGGGGATCCTGGACGACCTGAATCGCCTGGCATTCTCGTATCGTTGGTCGACGCGCGCAATCATGCTCGACAAGACCGACGCCACCAAGCTGCTGACCAAGATTCGGCGGCAGTGGTTCGCCAAGCGAAAGTCGATTGGCGCCATTCTCAAGGAGGTCATGACCAACGAGGCGTCGACGCTGCTCGATACCGACGCACACAACAAGGCGCTTGATGCCGACGCGGCGTTGCAGGAATTGGGGTCGGATCAGATCGGACAAACCTTTGTTACAGCGACCATCACTGTCTGGGACCGCGATCCCAATGCTGCCGATGAAAAGCTGAGGCTGGTCGAGAAGGTCATCCAGGGCCGCGATTTCACCTGCATGATCGAGACGGTGAACGCCGTCGAAGCCTGGCTCGGCAGTCTGCCCGGGCACGTCTATGCCAACGTGCGGCAGCCGCCGGTATCGACCCTCAACCTCGCTCATATGATTCCGATGTCGGCCGTGTGGGCCGGAGAGGCGAGGGATCTGCACTTCAAGGGTCCGCCGCTTCTGTTCGGCAAGACCGAGGGATCAACGCCGTTCCGATTCTCGCTCCACGTCGGCGACGTCGGTCATACCCTTGTGGTGGGGCCGACAGGCGCTGGCAAGTCAGTGTTGCTCGCGCTGATGGCGCTACAGTTCAGGCGTTATCCGAACTCACAGGTCTTCGCGTTTGACTTCGGTGGTTCGATTCGGGCGGCCGCCCTCGCCATGGGCGGTGATTGGCATGATCTCGGCGGCGCATTGTCCGACGGAGGCGAACAACCCGTCGCCCTGCAGCCGCTGGCCTGGATTGATGATCCTTCCGAGCGCGGATGGGCGACGGAATGGATCGGCGCGATCTTGGCACGGGAAAAGGTCGAGATCACCCCGGAGGTCAAGGATCATCTCTGGTCGGCGCTGACATCTCTCGCTTCGGCGCCGAGGGAGGAGCGCACCCTCACGGGCCTGTCAGTCCTGCTCCAATCGAACTCTCTGAAACGCGCCTTGCAACCATATTGCCTCGGCGGTCCGTCCGGGCGCCTGCTCGATGCCGAATTCGAGCGCCTTGGCGAGGCCTCGGTCCAGGCGTTTGAGACCGAAGGCTTGATCGGAACGAGTGCTGCGCCGGCCGTGCTGGCGTACCTCTTCCATCGTATTGGTGATCGTCTCGATGGCCGGCCGACACTCCTGATTGTCGATGAAGGTTGGCTTGCCCTCGATGACGAGGATTTTGCGGGGCAACTCCGGGAATGGTTGAAGACGCTTCGGAAAAAGAATGCCTCCGTCATCTTCGCTACCCAGTCGCTCTCGGATATCGATGGTTCCGCGATCGCACCAGCGATCATCGAAAGCTGTCCAACGCGCCTGTTGCTGCCAAACGAACGGGCGATCGAACCGCAGATCACTGCCATCTATCGCCGCTTCGGCCTCAATGACCGCCAGATCGAGCTTCTGAGCCGGGCAACGCCAAAGCGCGACTACTACTGCCAGTCTCGGCGCGGCAACCGGATGTTCGAACTTGGGCTAGGCGAGGTTGCGCTCGCATTCACCGCAGCCTCTTCCAAGACAGACCAGGCCGCCATCACGCAGCTCATCGCCGAACATGGACCCGACGGCTTCGTGCCTGCCTGGCTCGAGCAACGTGGCGTCGCCTGGGCGAGCGATCTGATCCCCAATCTCGTCAATCTGGAGAAATCGCTATGAGGCGTCTTGGCCTATTGGCGGCTACTGGCACTATCGCGCTGGTGCTTAGCGTCGCGGTGCCCGCGCGGGCGCTGATCGTCTTTGATCCCAACAACTACGTTCAGAACGTCCTGACAGCTGCGCGAGAGCTCCAGCAGATAAACAACCAGATTACCTCGTTACAGAACGAGGCGCAGGTGCTGATCAATCAGGCTAGGAATCTAGCAAACCTGCCGTACTCTTCGTTGCAGCAACTGCAATCGTCGATCCAGCGTACCCAGCAATTGCTGGCCCAGGCCCAGCGTATCGCCTATGACGTCGAGCAGATAGATCGCGCGTTTTCGACGAGCTATGCGCCGGCCACGGGTAGCCAATCGAATCAGTTGCTAGTCGCCAACGCTCAATCGCGATGGCAAAATTCCTATGCCGCAACGCAAGACGCGCTGCGCGTTCAGGCGGGCATTGTTGGCAACCTCGACACCAACCGCATCCAGACTTCCGCGCTCGTAACGTCTAGCCAAGGCGCAAGCGGCGCTCTGCAGGCAACGCAAGCTGGCAATCAGATTCTCGCGCTGAACGCGCAGCAGCTTGCCGACCTCACCGCTGTCGTGACGGCACAGGGCAGGGTGCAGAGCCTCGAAGCGGCTCAGCGCGCCTCGGCCCAGGATCAGGGACGAGAGCAGCTCAGGCGGTTCCTGACGCCAGGACAGGGCTATCAATCCTCCAATGTGCAGATGTTCCACTGATGACCGACGTAAGGGCATTCAAGGCGTTGTCGCTGCTTACGACAATAGGTGTGTTGGTCGTCACTGCCTGCACGATTCAGCTTCGTGGCGGAGACGGTCCTCCTCCGCCGCCGAAGGTGGAGCAGACGACAAATGCAACCAGCTCTGACCTTGCACGCTGCCGCAGTGTCACTGCGCAGGAAGCCTCGGGTTATCAGCACTGCAAGCAAGTGTGGGCCGAAAACCGGCGACGCTTCTTTGCCAAGAAATCCGATGCCGCGGTTCCTGGCCAAGAAGAACCCGCCGCGGTGTTGGGGCCCGCCTCAAAGGATCAGAGCCGGATCCCGCAAGGATATCCGCAACCGGCGACGCCCGAGGCGAGCAAGCCATGACGGGTACGGGGATCATCGACCAATTCCTGGAAACGTTCACGCGTTACATCGACAACGGCTTCGGGCTGCTCGGTAGCGACGTTGGGTATCTCGCAACGACCCTCGCCGCGATCGACATCACGCTTGCTGCGTTGTTCTGGAGTTGGGGGCCGGACGAAGACATCATCGCGCGCCTCGTCAAGAAGACGCTCTTCGTAAGCGTCTTTGCCTATCTCATCGGCAATTGGAATAATCTGGCACGCATCGTTTTCGGGAGCTTTGCGGGTCTTGGGTTGAAAGCATCTGGCGCAGGCCTCTCCGCGTCGGACTTCCTGCGGCCAGGAAAGATCGCTCAAGTCGGGCTCGACGCCGGCCGACCGCTGCTCGATTCGATTTCCAACTTGATGGGCTACATCAGTTTCTTCGAGAATTTCGTTCAGATCGTCGTTCTCCTGTTCGCCTGGGTCGTTGTGCTGCTCGCCTTCTTTATTCTGGCGATCCAGCTCTTTGTCACCCTGATCGAGTTCAAGCTCACCACGCTTGCCGGCTTCGTGCTCATTCCCTTCGGCTTGTTTGGCAAGACTGCGTTCGCGGCAGAGCGGGTCTTGGGCAACGTCATCTCCTCAGGGATCAAGGTGCTGGTCCTGGCCGTCATCGTCGGCATCGGTTCGATCCTGTTCTCGCAGTTCACCGCAGGCTTCGGCGGCGCCCAGCCGACCATTGAAGACGCGATGACCCTGGTGCTTGCGGCGCTCTCCTTGCTGGGCCTGGGCATCTTCGGTCCCGGAATCGCCAACGGCCTGGTGTCGGGCGGACCGCAACTCGGCGCCGGTGCGGCGATTGGAACAGGCCTTGCTGCCGGCGGCATTGTTGCGGCGGGCGCAGGTCTTGCCGCCGGCGGTGCCGGTCTCGCTGGCGGTGCGATTGCGGGTGCCGCGCGTAGCGGCGGCGCCGCCATGAGCGCAACATCAGCCGCCTACCGGAGCGGCAGCTTTGCCGGCGTCGCGGAGGCCGGCGCTTCCGCTGCCATGAGCCCCTTGCGTCGTGCAGCGGCTACGCTCGGCGCAGGTGGGGAAGCCGGCGCGCAGGCCGCGAGCACCTCGGCTGAAGGTCAGCCCGATTGGGCGCGGCGTATGAAGCATGCCGAGACTATTCGGCACGGTGCATCGGCAGCCGGCCACGCGGTCCGCTCCGCCGATCACGGTGGCAGCGGCTCTTCCGTCGATTTGTCTGAAGGAGAGCGCTGACACTTAGCCACTGCGCCTTCGCCAGCCGCTGCGCGGGCGAATGAAACGCGGACACCGCACGATTCGAAACCGATCACTTGATCTCAGGGGCAACTATCGATGTTCAAACGACCATCAGTGCACTACGGGCGTATGCCCGAACCGGTTACGCCGTATCAGAAAGCAGCGCAGGTTTGGGATGAACGCATTGGATCCGCCCGCTTACAAGCCAAGAATTGGCGCTTAATGGCGTTCGGCTGCCTGACGCTATCGGCCGGTCTCGCAGGTAGCCTTGTCTCGCAATCGAGCCAAGGCTCAATCACGCCCTGGGTCGTTGAAGTCGATCATCTCGGCCAAGCCCAAAGAGTTGCGCCGGCCAACATCGACTATCAACCTACTGACGCTCAGATCGCCTACCATCTGGCGCGCTTCATCGAGGACGTCAGAGGCCTGCCGGCCGACGGTATCGTTCTGCGCCAAAACTGGCTCCGGGCCTATGATTTTACGACGGATCGTGGGGCGGCTGCGCTGAACGACTATGCGCGCAACGATGACCCCTTTGCGAAGCTGGGTAAGGCTCAAATCTCCGTCGACGTATCGAGCGTCATTCGCGCGTCTTCGGAGAGCTTTCGCGTCGCGTGGACCCAGCGCGTCTACGACAACGGCTCGTTGAGTTCGACTGAGCGCTGGACTGCAATTCTCTCGATCGTGATCGAGACACCCCGCGATGCCGAACGCCTGCGCAAAAACCCCCTTGGCGTCTATGTCCGCGCCATCAACTGGTCAAAGGAGTTGGGTCAGTGACCAAGACGCCGCATGACGTTCATTCGAACCGGCCCATCCCGCGCAATTCGGCACTGCCGGAATTCGTGGCCGCGAAGCGAGCAATTCTGTTGGCTCTCCTGGTCGGTTCCTCGGCGCTCGGTGGGTGCGTGACCTACATTCCGCCGGAGATCAGCTATGACGCGGACGTGCCTCCGTTGCCGGCGGCTCCTGCGCATTTCGACGACAGATTGCGACCGCTTCACATTCCACCGCTCTGGAAGCCGGCGCTCGGCGGCAAGTCGGCCGGGAAGGAAGAGCCAGAACCCGTGAGCCGGGTTGAGACGGCAAACAGCGCC
The DNA here is from genome assembly GCF_020889705.1 of Bradyrhizobium altum. GTDB lineage: Bacteria > Pseudomonadota > Alphaproteobacteria > Rhizobiales > Xanthobacteraceae > Bradyrhizobium > Bradyrhizobium altum. The sequence goes on from NZ_JACMYP010000347.1 coordinate 7,168, forward strand.
GCCCGGGTCGAACCGCGCAAGCGGGGGTATTTCAACGCGGCGCAAATCTACGCCTACAGTCCTGGCGCTCTCTATCAGATTTACGCCGCGCCCGGGCAGATCACGGATATCGCGCTCGAGGAAGGGGAACAGTTGACGGGATCGGGGCCCATCGCGGCCGGAGATACCGTACGTTGGGTCGTGGGCGATACCGAGAGCGGGAACGGCGACACGCGACGCGTCCACATCCTGGTCAAGCCGACCCGCGCGTCAATCGAGACCAACCTGGTCGTCAATACCGATCGGCGCACCTACCTGATCGAGCTCCGTTCCCGCGAGCGGCCATACATGCCGTCTGTTGCCTGGTACTATCCAGAAACTGCACGGGAACGATCGCGTTCGGTCGCTCTGAAGCCCGTTCTTCCGGAGCCGGCGCAGCGCATCTCCCGCTATGCCATCGAAGGGGACAGTCCACCCTGGCGGCCGCTCGCCGCATATGACGATGGCCGCAAGGTCTACGTCGAATTCCCG
>NZ_JACMYP010000348.1 GCF_020889705.1 Bradyrhizobium altum
GGGGCTACCAGGCTGGCTGAAGGTACGGTTCATCGGAGCAACCGAGCCCGGCGCGGTGCTGGTCGAGGGCGGCGCGGAGAATGTCCGCGAGCCGCGCGAGCCGCCGCCGCCAACGCGGGCGTCGGCCGCCGAAACGGTCATCATCACGGGCAGCGCCAGCGCCATCGCGACGGCGATCGCCCGGACAATTCCACGCGTGCGTTGCGAGAAATTCATGTTGGTTTCCTCAAAGGATTCCCCGGCATGGGGAAACGCCCCTAACATGGGCAGAGCCGGTCAAAAGTGAAGCGGGAAACGGGAACCGCGGCTGCGGCCCTCGGTCGCGGCGATGTGACACTATGGGCCTTGTGGATGCGACAGCCCCTCCTAGCGCGAGATGGGGCCCGGTTTCAATCGCGACCGCATTGCAACATTGCCCCTGCCCTGCGGGAAATCGTGGCTCGTCGCCCGGGCCTAGTTCGCCGTCATGGTTTCCTTCACTGCGGCGACCAGCTGCGTCAGCGTGAACGGCTTCGGCAGGAACGCGAACTGCTGGTTCTCCGGCAGGCTCTTCTCGAACGCGTCCTCGGCATAGCCCGAGACGAAGATGATCTTCAGCTCCGCATTGCGGCTGCGCATTTCCTTCAGCAGCGTCGGCCCGTCCATCTCCGGCATCACGACGTCGGAGACGACGAGATCGACCTTGCCGTTGTTCTCCTCGAACGCCTCCAGCGCCTCGACGCCGTTCGCCGCCTCGATCACGCTGTAGCCGCGCGAACGCAGGCCGCGCGCATTCAGCGAGCGCAGGCCGTCCTCGTCCTCGACCAGCAGGATGGTGCCCTGCCCGGTGAGATCCGGCTTCGGCTTGGCGGCTTCTGCAGTAGCAGTCTCCTTTGCCGCGCCGTTGCCGGCATGCGCCTCCGGTGCAACCTCCTGCTCCTGGTGATGCCGCGGCAAATAGATCCGGAACGTGGTGCCGCCGCCCGGCACGGAATCGACATAGACGAAGCCGCCGGTCTGCTTGACGATGCCGTAGACCGTGGACAGGCCGAGGCCGGTGCCCTTGCCGACTTCCTTGGTCGAGAAGAACGGCTCGAAGATCTTGTCGATGATCTCGTGCGGAATGCCGGTGCCGGTGTCCGAAATCTCGATCTTCACATAGTCCGCCGCCGGCATGCCCTTGTTGGCGAGCTGGGCGGCTTCCTCGGTCGGCACATTGACGGTGCGGATGATCAGCTTGCCGCCGTCGGGCATCGCGTCGCGCGCGTTCACCGCGAGATTGACCACCACCTGCTCGAATTGCGAGACGTCGACCTTCACCGGCCACAGATCGCGGCCATGCACGAGGTCGAGCTTGACCTTCTCGCCGATCAGTCGGCGCAGCAGCATGGTGAGGTCGGAGAGCGCATCGCCGAGATCGAGCACCTGCGGCCGCAGCGTCTGGCGGCGCGAGAATGCAAGCAGCTGCCGCACCAGCGTCGCGGCGCGGGTGGCGTTCTGCTTGATCTGCATGATGTCCTGGAACGACGGGTCGGTCGGCTTGTGCGCGTTCAGCAGGAAGTCGTTCGCCATCATGATGGCCGACAGCACGTTGTTGAAGTCGTGCGCGATGCCGCCGGCGAGCTGACCGACCATCTCCATCTTCTGCGACTGGTTGATCTGGTTTTCCAGAGCGCGCCGCTCGGTGGTCTCGAGCATGTAGACGATCGCGGTCTCGACATCGCGCTCATCCTTCTCGACGGTGGTGACGAAGAACTGGGCGGAGCGCTCCTTAGGCCCGTCGAGCATCACCTCGACCGGCGCGATATCGCCCTGGCCTTCGGCAGCCTGGTTGATGGCGGCGATCAACAGGCCGCGGTCGCGCGGATTGACTGCGCGGAAGATCGACTTGGCCGCGCCGCCGTCGCCGTTCAGCCCCTGCGTAAGCTTGGCATAGCGCGCATTGGCACCGACCACATTGCCGCCGCGATCGACGGTCGCGATCGCCATCGGCGTATGGTCGAAGAAGCGCATGAAGCGCACCTCGGCGGCGCGTTCCGGATCGGAATGCTCGTCGCGGGCGCGGCTGATCACCAGCGTGCGCGAGGCGCCCGCCGCGCCGTCGGCGCCGAAGGCGAGCTTGTGATAGAGCCGCACCGGGACGGTCTTGCCGCCGCGCATCCGCAGGTCGATGTCGAACACCTCGGTCTTGACCTCGCCGGGCACCGCCGCGATCGAGGTCAGCAGCGCAGCGCCGTCGCCCGAGACGATGTCGGTCAGCTTCAGGCCGCCCGAGCCGATCTCGGCGAGATCGTAGTCCAGCCAGTTGGCCAGCGTGGCGTTGATATAGGCGATCTCGCCGGCCGGATTGACCGAGAAGAAGCCGCACGGCGCGTGATCGAGATATTCGATCGCGTGCCGCAGCTCCTGGAACACGTCTTCCTGGCGCTCGCGGTCGCGGGTGACGTCGGCGATCGACCACACCGCATATTTCGCGTCGCGCTTGCCCTCGCCGAGCGGGCGGACCCGCAGCCGCAGCCAGCGGCCTTGTCCACCACCTTGCCCGGCCTCGTGCCCGGCGACGCGGACCTCCTCCTGCTGCCGCTTGCCCTCGCGCGCCGCCTTCAACAGGCGGAACACCGCCTCGGAGACATCGGGGTTGCCGATGAAGACGCGTTCGACGGGACGGACGTCGTGCGGACCGGCCGCGCCGGTCAGCGTGAGATAGGCGGCGTTGGAATAGACCACGTGGCCGCGGGAGTCGGTGACGACGAGCCCTTCATGGGCATGGTCGGCGATCCGTCCCATCACCGGGTCGTCGCTCGTGCGGTCGGAAAAGCGGATGATGCCGGCGGCAAGCGCGAACAGGTTGAACAGCCCGACGGTGGCGAGCAGCGCCAGCACAAAGAGGATATAGGGCTGCGCCTGGGTCCGGCCGATGGTCATGAGCCAGACGGCCACCGCGACGATGCCGGTGGCGATCAGGAGCACCAGCAGGATACTGCCGCTCCGCCGCGCTGGCCCGTGAGCCACGAACGGCTCGGTCGCGGGAGGATCGTTGCTATCGGCGGTCATCTGGAGAGACATGGCTCGTCTGCATCACGAAGGCGACCGGCCGGCCACCTCGTCCCTGAGTGCCTGAATCGGACCCGAAAACGCAAGTCCATCAGGCGGCAATTTCGCAAGTTACGCGCATTTCAGGCGGTTTTCCGCCCCTTACTGGCGCAGGCCGGACAGGCCGCGCCTCAGCCGCATCACGTAGCCGATGATTTCGGCAACCGCATGGTAGTGCTCGACCGGGATTTCCTTGTCGATTTCGACGGTCGCATAGAGCGCCCGGGCCAGCGGCACGTTCTCCACGATCGGAATGTCGTGCTCCTTGGCGATCTCCCGGATCTTGAAGGCGAGGTTGTCGACGCCCTTGGCGACGCAGATCGGCGCCGACATGCTGCGGTCGTAGGCCAGCGCCACCGAATAGTGGGTCGGGTTGGTGATGATCACCGAGGCCTTCGGAACCTGGGCCATCATGCGCTTCTTGGCGCGCTGCACCCGCAACTGCTTGATCCTGCCCTTGACGTGCGGGTCACCTTCCGACTGCTTGAACTCCTCTTTCATCTCCTGCAGCGACATCTTGTGACGCTCGTACCAGGTCCGGTACTGGAAGAAGTAGTCGGCGATCGCAACCACGGCGAGGAGGGCGACCACCGCCGCCAGCAGGTGCACCGTCATGCCGGTGATGGCGGGCAGCAGCTCAGCCGGATCGACCCGCAGGAACGATTCCATCCGCAGCCGATCGGGCCACAGCACCATGACCATCACGACGCCGAGCGCGATCAGCTTGAACAGGCCTTTGAGGAAATTCGCCACCGCCTGCTTGCCGAACAGCCGCTTGAAGCCGGCCGCCGGCGAGATCTTGGAGAATTTCGGCTTGAGCTGCTCGCCCGACCACACCAGCTGATGCTGGATCATGTTGCCCGCGATCGCGGCCAGCGCCAGCATCAGGAACGGCACGCCGATCGCGGCGACCACCGCGTAGCCAAGCGTCTGGGTCAGTTGCAGCAGGCCGGCACCGTCGGTGCGGATCATCCATGAATTGGCGATCAGATTGCGCAGCGGCATCAAGATGCCGCCGCCGATCGAGCCCGAGAAGGTCGACAGCACCAACGTGGCGCCGGCAATGATGAACCAGGTGTTGACCTCCTGGCTCTTGACGACGTCGCCTTTCTCAAGAGCGTCATCGAGACGTTTTTGCGTAGGGTCTTCTGTTTTGTCTTCGGTATCGTCGGCCATCTCTTCTCCCTAGAACATGATGCGACTTGATCGCATCATGTTCTGCGGTCCCTATTTTTGACGCGTTTTCTTCACGCGAACCGGTTCCCACTTCGCTCGAAAACGCTCTAACTCATCAATTCATTGGAGCGAGTTGGCGCATGACGCCGTTGAAGTAGTCGAAATAGGTATTCATCATCGCCGCGAGCACGACGCCGAAGATCAGGAAGCCGACCACGATCGAGAGCGGCACGCCGACGAAGTAGACCTGCATCTGCGGCATCAGCCGCGCCAGCACGCCGAGCCCGATGTTGAAGACGAGGCCGAACACCAGGAACGGCGCCGACAGCTGCAGGCCGATCTTGAAGGCGGCGGAGAACGCGGAGGTCGCAAGCGCGGCGACGTCGCCGGTCGGCATGATCTCGCCCGGCGAGAAGATGCGGTAGCTTTCGCTCAGCGCTGCGATGACGAGATAGTGGCTGTCGGTGGCGAACAGCAGCGTCAGGCCGAGGATGGTGAGGAAGTTGCCGACGATCTGGCCCTGCTGTCCCTGGGTCGGGTCGACGGCGGTGACGAAGCCGAGGCCGAGCTGCTGGGCGATCACGGAGCCCGCGACGTTGAGCGCCGACAGCGTCACCCGCGCGGTCGCGCCGAGCACGATGCCGATGATCAGCTCATGCACCATCAGGACGCCGAGCGAGGAGATCGACGTCAGGTCGACATGATAGGCATTGCGATGCAGGGGGAGGATGATCAGCGTCAGCAGCAGCGCGATCGACAGCTTGACCCGTGCCGGGATGTTGCTCTCGCCGAAACCGGGCAGCAGCATCACCATCGCGCCCACGCGCGCGAAGACCAGCACGAAGATTGCGGCCAGCGCCGGAAGCAGGGAGACATCGATGCGCATGACCGCGGCATTAGTGCATCAACCGCCGATGATTCGCGACGAAATCCGCATCATGTGGCTGGAGAGCGCGTCCGCCATGAAGGGCAGCGCTAGCAGCAATGTGACGAAGATCGCGAGAATCTTCGGCACGAAGACCAGTGTCTGTTCCTGGATCTGGGTCAGTGCCTGGAACAATGACACCACGACGCCGACCACGAGGCCGACCACCATCAAAGGCGACGACACCAGCACGATGGTCCAGATCGCATCGCGTGCCACGTCGAGAGTTTCAGGGCCGGTCATTGTTGTGTTCTCGCTTCTTGCAACTTGCTTCGTCATTCCGGGGCGCGCGAAGCGCGAACCCGGAATCTCGAGGTTCCGGGTTCGCTTCGCGCCCCGGAAAGACAGTGAAATCAAATCGGCATCTTCATGATGTCTTCGTAGGCCTGGATCACACGGTCGCGCACCGAGACCAGCGTCGACACCGCAACGTCGGTGTCGGCGACCGCCGTCACCACATCCATCACATTCGCTTTGCCGGACGCCATCGCCATGGTCTGCGCGTCGGACTTCTTGCCCGCTTCCAGCACGCTGCCGACGGAGTCCTTCAGCAGCGCGCTGAAGGACGGGCCGGCGACCGCCTGCCCGGCCTTCTCGACACCGCCGCGCTCCATCAATTTCGCGAGGCTGGCGTAGGCGTTGGCGGCGACGGTCGGTGTAGCCATGATTTACGTTCCCTGTTCTTGTTGCGTCAGGACTTGAGGATGTCGAGCGTGCGCTGGATCATCCGCCGCGTCGCGCTGATGATGTTGAGGTTCGCCTCATAGGAGCGCTGGGCGTCGCGCATGTCGGTCATTTCGACCATCGGATTGACGTTCGGATATTTGACGTTGCCGGAGGCGTCCGCCGCCGGATTGCCCGGCTCCTGCTTGATGCGGAATGACGACTGGTCGGGGCGTATCCGGCCGAGCGTCACGACCTGGGCGTCGAGCGAACGATCGAGCGCGGAGGAGAAGGTCGGCACCTTTCGGCGATACGGATCGCCGCCCGCGGTCTGCGCCGTCGAATCGGCGTTGGCGATATTTTCCGAGATCACCCGCATCCGCCCCGCCTGCGCGCGCAGGCCCGAGGTCGCGATGCTCATCGAGCGGGTGAAATCGCTTGTTCCATCTGCCATGGGATCCTCCCGCCGCCGTCAGGCTTTTGCTGGTTTGGGCATGATCTTCTCGGAAAACCGCTTCACACTTTTCCGGATCATGCCCTAGCCCTTGCCGATCGCGGTCTTCAGCAGATGCAGGCTCTTGCTGTAGAGCGAGGTGACGACCGCGTAGTCCATCTGGTTGGCCGACACTTTCAGCATCTGGTCCTCGAGATTGACCGCGTTGCCGGCCGGGCGGGTCTGGAACCCGCTCTTGCCGCGATCATTGTCGAATGTGTCCGGCGCGCCGGACGCCGCCATGTGGGTGGCGCTGGTCTGCATCATCGGCAGCGTCCCCATGCCGCCGCCGACCGTGGCGTCGGCCCGGTCGAACTTCGGCTCGACCAGGTCGCGCGGCCGGAAGTTCGGCGTGTCGGAATTGGAAATGTTCTCGGCGAGCACCCGCTGGCGCTCCTGGTGCCACTGCATCTTGCTGCGCAACGCCGACAGGATCGGCAGATCGTTCATGGACATCGCCGCGGCTCCATTAACCTCTTGGACGCCCCTTGGGCCTTCCGAGGTAGGCAGAATTTGCCCGGTGTATGGTTAACGGGTGGTTAAAATGTCGGACGGAGCCGTGGAGAACGCCGCAACTGCGGCCGGCGAGCGCATTTTCGCCACGAATGCTGCGTTAACCAGCACAAACCAAGACAGCGTGGGGCGCTGAGAAGTCGTTTTGGGACAAGCGATTCTTGGTTTATTAATAGAACAGTCGGCTGCAAGCCGCTGGGAATTAAGAAATAAGGCGAATCTCGGGCGCGATTCGCTGCGCAAACCGCACCTATCAATCCGCGCTCGTTGATGGCGGAAGCTGAGGAAGGCCACGATGGCCGGGGACTCCAATATGCAGGTCATTACATTCGTCTTGGCATTCGTTGTCGTGCTGGCGCTGATCGGCGTCATCGCATGGCTCGTCCGCCGCTTCGCCGGAAACCGCCTCGGCGCCAACGCCAACCGCGGACGCATGCCGCGACTGGCCGTGATCGACGCGGCTGCCGTCGATGGCCGCCGCCGGCTGGTGCTGGTCCGCCGCGACAACATCGAGCATCTGCTGATGATCGGTGGTCCCACCGACATCGTCGTCGAGCCGAATATCGTCCGGGCGATGCCGGGGCGCGATCAGATGTCGACCCGCCCCGCGGTCGCAGCCGATGCCGCGCCGCCGCGCGTGGCGCCGCTTCCGGATGCCGCCTGGAACGAGAGCGAAGCTGCCCGTTCCGACAATTTCGAGCTTCCCGAGCCGGAGCTACCGCCGCGTCAGGCACGCCCCTCCTTCGCCGACGAGCTGCGCCGGCCTCCGCCGCCGATCGCCGAGCGTCGCAACGATCCGCTGACGGGCTTTACGGC
>NZ_JACMYP010000349.1 GCF_020889705.1 Bradyrhizobium altum
CGCGCGCGCGGCTTGACATCGCGCCCCCCCATCAGTGTCTTACGGCCCGGTCCGAGGCCGGTTGCAAGGCAGGGTCCGGACCCGCTGTGGCGCGTTTCGCGCGACGGGATACCGTTTTCCCCTGCGGCAGGCGCGGCGCTTGCGCGGGGATCACGCTCAACAAGGTAGGGAGCGCCGATGACGGCAGCATTCACGTTTCCCGGGCAGGGCTCGCAGGCGGTCGGCATGGGCAAGGCCCTGGCCGACGCCTTTCCGGTTGCGAAGGCCGTGTTCGACGAGGTCGATTCCGCGCTGGGCGAGAAGCTGACCGCGATCATCTGGGATGGTCCGGGCGAGACATTGCAGCTGACGGAAAATGCCCAGCCAGCGCTGATGGCGGTCTCGATCGCCACGTTGCGCGTGCTTGAGAGCGAGGCCGGCTTCTCGGTCGGCCGCAACGCGGCCTTCGTCGCCGGGCACTCGCTCGGCGAGTATTCGGCACTGGCCGCTGCCGGCAGCCTGACCGTCAGCGACACCGCGCGGCTGCTGCGCACCCGCGGGCTTGCGATGCAGAAGGCGGTGCCGGTCGGCGCCGGTGCGATGGCCGCGCTGCTCGGCCTCGATTACGAGGCGGCGGTCGCGGTCGCCAACGAGGCGGCGCAGGGCCAGGTCTGCCAGGCCGCCAACGACAATGGCGGCGGCCAGGTGGTGGTCTCCGGCGACAAGGCCGCCGTCGATCGTGCCGTCGAGATCGCCAAGACCAAGGGCGCCAAGCGCGCCATGCTGCTGCCGGTGTCGGCGCCGTTCCACTGCAAGCTGATGCAGCCGGCGGCCGATGCGATGGCGCAGGCGCTGGCCGGTGTCACCATCAAAGCGCCCGCGGCGCCGCTGGTCTCCAACGTGCTGGCCTCCGCCATCACCGATCCGGACGAGATCCGCCGCCGCCTGATTGAGCAGGTCACCGGCACCGTTCGCTGGCGCGAGTCGGTTGCCTATATGGCAGGGCAGGGCGTGACGCGGTTTTTCGAGATCGGCGCCGGCAAGGTGCTGAGCGGTCTCGTCAAGCGCATCGCCGATGGCGCGGTCGGCGCGTCCGTCGGCGGCCCGAACGATATTGCTGCAGCCAAGGATGCGCTGGCAGCCTCGGCATGAAGTAGCCGGAAGGAGAATTCGATGTTTGATCTGACTGGCAAGACGGCGCTCGTCACGGGGGCAACCGGCGGCATCGGCGGTGCGATCGCGCAGGTGCTGCATGCGCAGGGCGCGACGGTGGCGATTTCGGGGACACGGCGCGAGGTGCTGGACGGCTTTGCGGCCAAGCTCGGCGAGCGCGTTCACGTGCTGCCGTGCAATCTCTCCAGCAAGGATGATGTCGAGGCACTGGTGCCGGCAGCGGAAGCTGCGATGGGACAGGTCGACATCCTGATCGCGAACGCCGGCATCACCCGCGACAATTTGTTCGTGCAGTTGCGCGACGAGGACTGGGACGACGTGATTGCGGTCAACCTGACCGCGACCTTCCGCCTGGCACGCGCGGCGACCAAACTGATGATGCGCAAGCGCTTCGGCCGCATCATCGCGATCACCTCGATCGTCGGGGTCACCGGCAATCCGGGGCAGGGCAACTACACCGCGTCGAAGGCCGGCATCATCGGCCTGATCAAGACGCTGGGCGCCGAATACGCCAAGCGCGGCGTGACCGCGAACTGCATCGCGCCGGGCTTCATCAAGACGCCGATGACGGATGCGCTCAACGACAAGCAGCGCGAAACCATCCTGGCGAAGGTTCCTGCGGCGCGGCTCGGAACGCCCGAGGATATCGCTGCGGCGGCGGTCTATCTGGCCTCGAACGAGGCCGCCTACGTCACCGGACAGACGATTCACGTCAACGGTGGCATGGCTATGATTTGAGCTGGTTGCTGGCTCTCGCAATGCGGCGAAAAGCCGTTTTCGGGAGCCGGTTCAGGCGTGTAGTCAAGGCTTGGGAAGTATGATAGCTGAACCCCCCATGGATGGGCAAAGAACGCCATTGCAGGATTTTGAAACCCTGTATATTGGCGTGGCGACGCCTGCCGTTCGCCGGGGCTTTAGTCGGCTACGACCGGGCCGAATCAAGACTATGCGCGACTGAGTAATCGAGACGACCACGATGGCTCGTATCGTCTTGGGGTCGGGTCCAATGGAACAACGAGGTTGAACGATGAGTGAGATTGGCGAGCGGGTTAAGAAGATTGTGGTCGAGCACCTTGGTGTCGAACCCGAGAAGGTGGTCGATGGCGCGAGCTTCATCGATGACCTCGGCGCTGACAGCCTCGACACCGTCGAGCTCGTGATGGCTTTCGAAGAAGAATTCGGTTGCGAGATTCCCGACGACGCGGCGGAGACGATTCTGACCGTCGGCGACGCGACCAAGTTTCTTGAGAAGAACGCGAAGAGCTGACGCCGATCGCGAAGTTGATGGGGCCGGACGGACCGTGATCGAGCGGTCCCCCGGCTTCTTATTATTAGCCGCGCATTGCTGGCCGGAGACGTGGAAATGAGACGAGTTGTCGTCACGGGGCTGGGCATGCTTACACCGCTCGGCTGCGGCGTTGACGCAACTTGGACGCGTATTCTCACCGGAGACAGTGGCGGCAAGAAGATCGACACCTTCGAAGTGTCCGACCTGCCGAGCCAGGTCGCCTGCTACATTCCGCGCGGCGACGGCTCCAACGGCACCTTCAATCCCGATCAGTGGATGGAGCCGAAAGACCAGCGCAAGGTCGACGACTTCATCCTCTACGCGATGTGCGCGGCGAGGCAGGCGCTCGACGACGCCAACTGGCATCCGAAGTCCGATGAGGACCAGTTCGCGACCGGCACGATGATCGGCTCCGGCATCGGCGGCCTCACCGGCATTGCCGAGACCGCGGTGCTGCTCAAGGAACGTGGACCGCGCAGGGTCTCTCCCTTCTTCATTCCGGGCCGCCTGATCAATCTGGCGTCCGGCTACGTCTCGATCGAGCACGGCCTGAAGGGCCCCAATCATTCGGTCGTCACGGCCTGCTCGACCGGCGCGCACGCCGTCGGCGATGCAGCGCGGCTGATCGCGCTCGGCGACGCCGACGTGATGCTCGCAGGTGGCGCCGAATCGCCGATCTCCCGCATCGGCATCGCCGGCTTCTGCGCGGCGCGTGCGCTGTCCACCGGCTTCAACGACACGCCGGAAAAGGCATCGCGGCCCTACGACAAGGATCGCGACGGCTTCGTGATGGGCGAGGGGGCCGGCGTCCTCGTGCTCGAGGAATACGAGCACGCCAAACAGCGTGGTGCGAAGATCTATGCCGAGGTCACCGGCTACGGCCTGTCGGGCGATGCCTTCCACATCACCTCGCCGCCGCCGGACGGCAATGGCGGCTTCCGAAGCATGAGCATGGCGCTGAAGCGCGCCGGCCTCGTCGCATCCGATCTCGACTACATCAATGCGCACGGCACCTCGACGCAGGTCGGCGACGAGATCGAACTTGGCGCGGTCGAGCGTCTGCTCGGCAATGCGGCTTCGAAGGTCTCGATGTCGTCGACCAAGTCGGCGACCGGACATCTGCTCGGCGCGGCCGGTGCGATCGAGGCGATCTTCGCGGTGCTGGCGATTCGCGATAACGTGGTGCCGCCGACCATCAATCTCGACAATCCGTCGGTGCAAACGGCGATCGATCTTGTGCCGCACACGTCGCGCAAGCGTGACGTGAATGTGGCGCTGTCCAATTCCTTCGGTTTCGGTGGCACAAACGCCTCCGTGATCGTGCAGCGCGTGACCAATTAGTAGGTCTTTAGAACTAGTCCACCGTTTTGCCGTATTCCGCGGTGACTCCTAATAGCGGGCGTATGCTATTGGCAGGGCAGGGGTTTGTCCGGCCACGATTCAACCGGCAGGATATTGGTTTGCATCGATGAGTGAGAGGCCGCCCATTTCACCAAGGAGTCCACGTGCCGCGCTGGAGCCCGAACAGGTTCCGCCGCCGCCCAAGCGCTCGGATCGTGCCCGCAATCCCTTCGTGATCGTCGGCAATGCCATCTTCACCATCCTGATCATCCTGATGATCGGCGCCGGCGCCACCTACTACTACGGCAAGCAGACGCTGGAATCGCCCGGGCCGCTGCAGGAAGACAAGATCGTCAACATCCCCGCGCGCGCTGGCAAGCGTGACATCGCCGACGTGCTGTCGCGCGAGGGCGTCATCAACGTCAATCCGTGGGTCTTCATCGGCAGCGTATTTGCGCTGAAGGCGAGCTCCGATCTCAAGCCTGGCGAATACTCGTTCCAGAAGAATGCCAGCCTGCGCGACGTCATCGCCACCATCGTCGACGGCAAGGTGGTGCAGCACGCCATCACGATCCCGGAAGGTCTGACCTCGGAGCAGATCGTGACGCGGCTCACCGACAACGACATCTTCACCGGCTCGGTGCGCGAGATTCCGCGCGAGGGCACGCTGTTGCCGGAGACCTACAAATTCCCGCGCGGCACCACGCGCGACCAGGTGATCCAGCGCCTGCAGCAGGCGCAGAAGCGCGTGCTCGCCGAGATCTGGGAACGCCGCAACACCGACTCGCCGCTGAAATCGCCGGACCAGCTGGTGACGCTGGCCTCGATCGTCGAGAAGGAAACCGGCCGTGCCGACGAGCGCAGCCGTGTCGCCGCCGTGTTCGTCAACCGCCTGCGGCAGAGGATGAAGCTGCAATCCGATCCGACCATCATCTACGGACTGGTGGGTGGCAAGGGAACGCTGGGGCGTCCGATCAAGCGCAGCGAGATCACGCAGCCGTCGCCCTACAACACCTATGTGATCGACGGCTTGCCGCCGGGACCGATCGCCAATCCCGGCCGCGCCTCGCTGGAGGCGACCGCCAATCCGGCGCGCACGCGTGACCTGTTCTTCGTTGCCGACGGAACCGGCGGCCACGCCTTTACCGAAACCTACGACCAGCACGCCAAGAACGTCGCCAAGCTGCGCGCGTCGGAAAAGCAGATCCAGAACGACACCGTCGAGCCCGCGGATGATCCGGCGCCCGCCGCCGCGGCGCCCGGCGCGGCCGACACCAATCCCACGGCGGCCACGCCGCCGAAGCCCACCAATCAGAAGAAGCCGCCGCGCAGCGGTCGCCAGGGCGCAGCCCAGCAGACCACTTCGCCGCCTGTTGTGCAGCGCTAAAGCGCGATGCGATCATCGCGCTTTAGCTTCTTGTTCGAGCATAGTCTTTCGGAAATCCGCTTCACAGTTTTCCAGACCATGCCGTAGCTCTGCATTTCCCGAAGGTGGACGTAATTCCACTTTCACGGAATCCGTTTTAAGGTTGCACCGGCTGCCCGCGAGTCTCGTCGTCTCCGGGTGAGTCCCATATCCTTCTGTTGGAGAGTTCACGCGATGGCGCTATCGAGCATGACCGGCTTTGCCCGAAGCCATGGCGCGAGCGGTCCCTATACGTTCGAGTGGGAGCTGAAGTCGGTCAACGCCAAGGGCTTTGACCTGCGATTGCGGCTGCCGCCGGGCTGGGACGAACTGGAAGCCCTCGCCAAGAGGCGGGGCGGCGAGTTGCTGTCGCGCGGCACGGTCTACGCCAATCTCAGCGTCAAGCGCACCGATTCGGCGCAGACCATCCGTATCAACGAAGACGTGCTGGCCGCGGTCGTGAAGGTCGCAGGTGAGCTCGCGCAGCGGATCGACGCGGTGGCGCCGAGCATCGACGGATTGCTCGGAATCAAGGGCGTCATCGAGGTGGTCGACCCTGACAGCAACGAGGACGAGGACAAGGCGGCACGCGAGGCGGCGGCGAAGGCCTTCGAGCAGGCGCTCGCCAGCCTCGTCGAGATGCGCCGCCGCGAGGGCGATGCGCTGGGCCAGATCCTGATGCAGCGCATGGACGAGATCGAGCGGCTCGCCAAGCGCGCCGAGACGGCTCCCGGCCGCAAGCCCGAGGCGATCAAGGCTCGGCTTGCCGAGCAGATCGCGGCATTGCTGGAGACCTCCGATCGCTTCGATGCCGACCGGCTGAGCCAGGAGGCGATCCTGATCGCCACCAAGGCTGATATCCGCGAGGAGCTCGACCGCATCGCCTCCCACATTGCCCAGGCGCGCGAGATGATCGGCAAGGGCGGACCGGTCGGGCGCCGGCTCGACTTCCTCGCCCAGGAGTTCAATCGCGAGGTCAACACCTGCTGCTCGAAGTCGAACGACGTCGAGCTGACCAATACCGGGCTCGAAATGAAGAACGTGGTCGAGCAGTTCCGCGAACAGGTCCAGAATCTGGAGTGAACGATGACGGCGCAGGGTTTTGACGGCGTTGAGCGGCGCGGACTGATGTTCGTCCTGTCGTCGCCCTCGGGCGCCGGCAAGACGACGCTGTCGCGCATGCTGATCGACCGCATGCCGGGTCTGAAAATGTCGGTGTCGGCGACCACGCGGCCGAAGCGGCCGGGCGAGGTCGAGGGCCGCGACTATTTCTTCGTCGACAAGACCAAGTTCGAGGCGATGGCCAAGCAGGGTGAACTGCTGGAATGGGCCACCGTGTTCGACAACCGCTACGGCACGCCGCGCGCGCCGGTCGAGGCTGCGCTCGCGGCCGGCGAGGATGTGCTGTTCGACATCGATTGGCAGGGCACCCAGCAATTGCGCGAGAAGGCGCGCGCCGACGTGGTCAGCGTTTTCATCCTGCCGCCGTCAGCCGCCGATCTCGAGAAGCGGCTGCACACCCGTGCGCAGGATTCCGAGGAAGTCATCCGCGGGCGGATGAACCGCGCCACCCATGAGCTGAGCCACTGGGCGGAATACGACTACATCGTCGTCAACCAGAACGTCGACGACGCCTTTGCCGAGGTGCAGTCGATCCTGAAGGCCGAACGTCTCAAGCGAGAGCGACGCACTGGCCTCACCGAGTTCGTGCGCGGCCTGCAGCGTCAGCTCGAGAAGTAGCTTGTCGAGAAGTAGCTTGCCGGAACCGTGACGCGATCCGGGGATCGCATCACGGCTCATTCGCTTTCCTGAGCGCGCTCTAGTTCGCCGCGCTGCGCGCCAGCCGCTGCAGCATCGCCGCGATCTGCTTGTTGTCTTGCTCGGTTTGATCCGCTTCGCGCGGCGTCTCGCGGCGAGCAACCGGCGTCTCGGCGCGGCGCGGAACCGGTGTCTCTGACCGGCGCGGGGTCGCCTCCGACAGGCGCAACGGACGGTCGCGGCTGACGACTGCCATGGGCGGCGCCGGCTCGGTGTGGAGTGAATCCCAGGGCGCACGCCATTCGTCGCTGATCTCGTAGGGCGGCGTACGGGTGCGGGTCAGGCGGAACACCAGCGCGCTGACCAGGCCGGCCAGCACCAGCGCGCCGACCATCACGATCAGCAGCATCTGCGTCGAGGACGACGGCTTCTCGGCGGACGCCTCGGCTGTCACGGGGGCGGCCGGTGCCGGCGCGGCCGCCTGTTGCGGCGTCGCATCGGCCTGTGCGACCATGGTTGGCTGGTCTGCGGCGTGCCGGGTTCCGTTGGTTCCGGCCATGCTCGATGCATCCAGCCATCTGGCGTTCACCTCCGACGCGTGGGCGTTGGCGCCAGTGGGCGCGGCGGACGCCGCCGGGGCGGTCATCGCCGCAGTGCCGGACTGACCGGCGTCTGCGCT
>NZ_JACMYP010000350.1 GCF_020889705.1 Bradyrhizobium altum
CCCGAGGAGCGCGGCTACATCAAGGCCAATCCGGTCGATGTCGAGGATTGGGGCACGCTGACCGCGACCTTCTCCGACGGCACCAAGGCCACGGTGTTCTCCGGCGACATGATCATGGGCGGCGTGCGCAATTTGATCGAGACCTACACCTCGGGCGGTTCGCTGTTCGCCAACATCACGCCGAACACGCATCTTGTGAGCTACCAGACCTCCGAGGAGAAGCTCGCCTCCGTCTACATCACCGAGAAGGTCGATCGCAAAACCGGCTGGCAATATGTCTGCCTCGAGGAGGAATGGACCCGCGGCTATCTGCAGGAGATCCAGGATTTCATGGAATGCGTCGCAACCGGGAGGCAGCCGCTCGCCGACCTTGCGCTGGCGTATGAGACGACCAAGGTGAACTACGCCGGCTATTGGGCGGCGGATGAGGGGCGGCGGGTGGTGCTGTAGATGCTTGCATTGCGATTGGCCGGGCACGGAGCAGTAGCGTGATTGCCTTCGTCTCACCGATGCCTATGCCAGCCCCGTCATCCTGAGGTGCGAGCGGAGCGAGCCTCGAAGGATGAACCGGCCAAAGTGGGGCCGTGCATCCTTCGAGGCTCGCCAAGAGGCTCGCACCTCAGGATGACGGAGCTGGTTTCCAACACGCCGCAACAAACGGTCGAGCCCTACGCCCCGTACACCGAGCCCTTCGGCAGCGGAAACACCGGGTCCTGCGTCCGGATGTTGGTCGGCCACACCACGGTGATGCGCTCGCCGGCGTTCTGCATCACGACTGGCGTCGAGCGCTCGTTCTGGCCGGACATCGGCGTGCCCGGCGGATAGAATTTCACGCCATAGCCCTGGATGGTGCCGCCCGGCGGGATGTCGACATCGAGCGCGGCCTTGCGGATCGCCTCCGGATCGAAGCCGCCATATTTCTCCTTGGCGACCGGCAGCACGTTGTTGAGCAGGACCCAGGTCTGGTTGAAGCCCATCGAGCAGTGCGGCGGCACTTCGGTGGCGCTGGTCTTCTCGCGATAGCGCGCCACCATCACCTTGGTGAGATCGCCGACCCCCGGCGCCAGCTTGGCGGGATCGAGCAGCTGCGCCGGAACGGGGTCGATGTTGCAGAAATTGTCGATGTCGGCGCCGAACGTCGTCCGCAGCTTGTCGAGCTGGCTGTAGCCGGCGCCGGCGCCGAACAGCATCTTGAACTTCAGCCCGCTCTCGCGCGCCTGGCGCAGGAACAGCGTGATATCGGGGTTGTAGCCGGCATGCGAGATGATGTCGGCCTTGGCGCGCTTCAATTTGGTCACCAGCACCGAGAGGTCGGGCGCGGAGGCCGAATAGCCTTCCTTGAGCACGATTTGCAGCCCGGCTTCCTTCGCGAAGGTCTCGTCGGCGGCGGCAACGCCGACGCCGTAGGGACCGTCCTCATGGATCAGCGCGACCTTGACATCCTTCGGCTCCATGCCGAGCTTGGCCTTGGCGTGCTCGGCGAGGAAGCCGCCGAAGGCCTGGCCGTACTGGTCGGAATGGATCTGGGCGCGGAACACGTATTGCAGGTTCTTGTCCTTGAACACGGCGGTCGAGACCGCGGTCGTGATCCACAGGATCCGCTTCTGCTGCTCGACCTTGGCGGCGAGCGGCACCGCGTGCGAGCTCGCGAACACGCCGTTGAGGATATCGACCTTCTCCTGGTCGATCAGGCGATTGGCCTCGTTGATCGCGACATCGGGCTTGCTCTGGGAATCGACATTGACCGGGGCGATCTTGTACTTGCCACTGATGCCGCCCTTCTCATTGACGAGATCGATCGCGATCTGCGTGCCGATCGAGGAGGCGACCGAGCCGCCGGCGGCAAACGGACCGGTCAGGTCGTAGATCACGCCGATCCGGACCGTTTCGGCCTGCGCCTGCGCGCGTGTCCAATCGAAGCTGAGCGCAGCGGCGGCAGCCGCTGAGGTCTTCAGCAGCGTCCTGCGTGAAGTCGGCATCGCGTCCTCCCCTGAAGCCGTCATTTGCGACGGGTATTTGTTTTTCGCGGAGTATTGGGAGGCGAGGTCGGAAAGTCAACGCGGATGCGGCTGCGGTTCTTCACTCGTTGGTAGGGGTTCGCCATCAATCCCGTCATCCTGAGGCGCGAGCTCTTGCGAGCCTCGAAGGATGCACGGCCCCGCTGGTGGCCGTCGATCCTTCGAGACGCCGCTACGCGGCTCCTCAGGATGACGGTCGGATAGTTTGCTCCGGGGCTCGGAGAAAACAGGCCGCAGACTTACTCCATCACCGCGGCATGATCCGGCGGCGCCGACTGCGCGCGCAGCGTGGCCTTGGTCGAGCCGATCATCAGCGCGAGCGGGATCGAGACCAGGATGAACAGCATCACCAGCTGGTAGTCGTGCGAGAATGCGATGATCTGCGACTGCGCCGCCACCATCCTGTCGGCCATCGCGCGGCCGGCATCGGTGTTGAGGTTGATCATGCCGGCGACATCGGGCATCTGCAGCGCGTGGTTGAACGGATTGATCTGCTCCGACAGCTTTGCGTAGATCCGCCGCCCGCCTTCCGTAAGCTGCGCGATCACGATCGAGATGCCGATCGAGCTTGCGACGTTGCGGAACAGCGTCAGCATCGAGGTGCCGTCGGTACGCAGCTGGTTGGGCAGCGTCAGGAACGCCACCGTCGACAGCGGCACGAAGACGAGGCCGAAGCCAAAGCCCTGGATCACGCTGACGACGATGATCTCGCTCGCCTGCGTCATGTCGGTCCAGCCGGTCATCTGGAACAGCGACGCCGCGGTCAGTGCCAGGCCGGAGATGATCAGCGTGCGCGCCTCGATGTAGCGCATCAGGCGGCCGACCAACATCATCGCGACGAAGGTGCCGGCGCCGCGGGTCGCCAGCAACAGGCCGGCGGTGATGATCGGATAGCCGACCACGTTCTGCAGATACGGCGAGGACAGCGCCATGGTCGAATACAGCACGAGGCCCATCACCGTCATGAACACGACGCCGCCGAGGAAATTTCGGTCCTTGAAGATCGCGAACTGGATGAACGGCTTGTCGGTGGTCAGCGAATGGGCGAAGAAGAAATAGGCGCCGACCGCCGCCACAATGAACTCGATCATGATCTCGTTGGATTCCAGCCAGCC
This sequence comes from Bradyrhizobium altum, assembly GCF_020889705.1. Lineage (GTDB taxonomy): Bacteria > Pseudomonadota > Alphaproteobacteria > Rhizobiales > Xanthobacteraceae > Bradyrhizobium > Bradyrhizobium altum. The sequence goes on from NZ_JACMYP010000350.1 coordinate 3,134, forward strand.
GAGCTGCTCGCCGCGGTCGAGCGCGAGCTGCAGCGCGCCGATCGCGACCGCGAGCGCGCCGAAGCCGAACCAGTCGAAGCGCAGCGCGTGGTCCTGCCTGGTCTCGTCCATGAACACCGCGAGGCCGAGCACGGTGAAGGCGCCGAACGGCAGATTGACGAAGAACACCCAGTGCCAGGAATAGGTCTCGGTCAGCCAGGCACCGAGCGAGGGACCCATGATCGGACCCATCATCACGCCCATGCCCCAGATCGACATCGCTTTGGCGCGCTCATGCAGCGCGTAGGAATCGAGCATCACGGCCTGCGACAGCGGCACCAGCGCCGCGCCGAACACGCCCTGCAACAGGCGGAACAGCACCATCTGGTTGATGTCCTGCGCCAGGCCGCAGAACACCGAGGCAACGGTGAAGCCGGCCGAGCAGATGATGAAGATGCGCTTGCGGCCGAAGCGGTTGGCGATCCAGCCCACCGGCGCGGTCATGATCGCGGCCGCGACGATGTAGGAGGTCAGCACCCAGTTGATCTGGTCCTGCGAGGCCGACAGCGAACCCTGCATATAGGGCAGCGCGACGTTGGCGATCGTGGTGTCGAGCGCCTGCATGATCGTCGCGGTCATCGCGCAGATCGTCACCATGTTCCGGCGCATGCCGGGCACGGCGGATGGTGACGGTGCATTCATCGCGTCTTAGTCCTGATGGTCCGGGTGCGCGGAGGCTGAGCGCAGCCCGAGCAGGCCGGCCAGCGTGCGGCGGTGGTTGGTGTCGATCGTCGCGTAGACGCTCATGCCGGCCTTCAGCTTCTTCACGAACGGATCGTTCTCGTCGAAGTAGATGCGCACCGGCACCCGCTGCACCACCTTGACGAAATTGCCGGTGGCGTTCTGCGGCGGTAGGATCGCGAACTGCGCGCCGGTACCGGGCGACAGCGAGCCGATCTTGCCCTTGAATTCATGGTTCGGGAACGCGTCGACGTCGAGCGTCACCGGCTGGCCGACCGCGACATAGGTGAAGTCGCTTTCCTTCGGATTGGCGTCGACCCAGGGATGGTCGACATCGATCACGGAAAACACCGGCGCGCCCGCGGCGACGAAGCGGCCGAGCTGGATCTGGTCGACCTGGGTCGCCACGCCGTCCATCGGCGCGCGCAGCACGGTGTGATCGAGATTGCGCTGGGCGTCGTCGAGCTTGGCCTTGGCCTGGGCGTAGGGCGGGAATCGCTCGATCGGCAAATCGACATCGCCGAGCAATTGCGTCCTGGCGTTGGAGATCTGCTGCCTGATGTATTGCGCCAGGCTCTCGGCCGTGACCTGCGCATTCGCCGCGTTGTCGAGGTCGAGCTGCGAGCCGAAATTCTGTTTGGCGAGCGTCGATTTGCGATCGACGTCCTTCTTCTTCAGTTCGATGCTCTGCTGGGCGAATTCGAGCATCCTGGTGTTGATCTTGATGTTGTCGACCAGATTGTCATAGGTGGTCCGGGTCTGGTCGAGCGCCGCCTTGGCCTGGTCGACCGCGAGGCGGAACGGCACCGGATCGATCTCGAACAGCTCGTCGCCCTTCCTGACGTGCTGGCCTTCCTTCACGACGATCTTGTCGATCTTGCCGGAGATTTCCGGCGTGATCAGCACCTTCTGCGCGCCGACGTAGGCATCGTCGGTGCCGACGTAGCGGCCGCCATTGAGATAGAACACGCCGCCGCCGATCACCGCCACGATGGGCAGCACGACGAGCAGCAGCACCCGGCGATAGCGCCGCAGGCCTGCCATCAGGCGCCGGCGCGGCGCGCGGCTCGCCTTGCCCGACGGCGCCGGCTCGCCCGGATTGCTCTTCTGTTCGGGGGCCAGTTTGAGGACGGGTTCAGCCATAGCGTTGTTCCTTTCGGGAGGGCTCGCCGGCTGGGTTTTGGATGGCATTGCGAACGTTTTCCTTGATCGATTCCAATTGGGTGAGCAGGCGGTGCGCGTCCGCGGGGCTGATGCCCTCGAGTGCGGTCGCGGTGAGTTCGGAGCGCAGGCCGGCCAGCTTGCCGAGCAGCGGGCGGGCGGCCTTTTTCAGATAGAGGCGGTTGACGCGGCGATCGTTCTCGTCGCTGCGGCGCTCGATCCAGTCATTGTCGCAGAGCTTGTCGATCAGCCGCGTCAGCGTGATCGGCTGCATCTCGAGCAACTCGGCGAGCTCGGTCTGCTTCAGCCCTTCCTGGCGCTCCACCTTCGACAGGACGGCCCATTGTGCACGGGTGATGCCGTAGCGCGCCGCCTCCTTGTCGGCATAGACGCGGATCAGCCGGAACAATTCGCCCAGCGTAAACATGAAGTTCGCGTCCACGGAACTGCGCATCAATGCTATCTCCATAAGCTTGCAATATAATAAGCTTGCTTATGAATTCTGCATGCGAGGTTAACGGGGGGCTGCCCCGCATGGCGCACATGGCTGCAAGGCGGTGAGGGACTGGCTTAGGTACCGGGCTTGGGTATTGCGCTTCGGTATTGGGCCTGGGCCGGGCTATGGGAACGGGCGCAGAAATGCTACATATCCGGGCAATGAGCCTGGCCAAGCCGACATTTCCTGCCCCCGACCACGATCACGGCCGCTGCGCCGCGGACGCGATGGCGCATGCCGAACAGGTGTGCGCGCGCCGCGGCCAGAAATTCACCCCGATCCGGCGTCAGGTGCTGCAGGCGCTGCTGTCGAGCCATCGGCCGCTCGGCGCCTATGAGGTGATCGACGAGCTGGCCAAGACGATGCCGCGCCCGGCACCGATTACCGTCTATCGCGCGCTCGACTTCCTGATGGAGAACGGCCTCGTTCACCGCATCGAGAGCCGCAACGCCTTCCTCGCCTGCGCGCACGATCATGATGAGACCTCGATGGTGGCGTTCCTGATCTGCGACCATTGCGGCTCGGTCGGCGAGATTCCCGCCGCCCCGGTCGCGCAAAGCCTGACCGCAGCGGCGCGGGCGTCGGGCTTCATCCCGAAACTCTCCGTCGTCGAGATCGCCGGCACCTGCGCGCATTGCCAGAAATGATTGTTCTTGTCCGAGACCCTTCTCCCGTCATTGCGAGGAGCGAAGCGACGAAGCAATCCATGCCTCGGCAAGTGGTGAAATGGATTGCTTCGCTCTGCTCGCAATGACGATCCCAGCGACACGCGAATACTAACAACAGGCCGATAGGCGGCCCGCGAGGAAACATGTCGACCCAAGCGATCTCCGCCAGCGTCACGAGGCCCGTCAGCGTCGGCCACGGGCTGCCGCCCGGCGCCATCGCATTGATGCTGATGCTGTGCGTGAGCTGGGGCTTCAACCAGCTCGCGGTGAAGCTCGCGCTGCCCGATGTGCCGCCGATGCTGCAGGCGCTGATCCGTTCCTCCGGCGCGCTGCCGGTTATGCTGATCGTCGGCCGGCTGCGCGGCGTCAAATTCTTCGAGGGCGACGGCACGCTGCTGCCGGGCGTGATCGCCGGGCTGATGTTCGGCTGCGAGTTCGTGCTGATCTTCACCGGGCTCGTCTTCACCTCGGCTTCGCGCGCCTCGGTCTTCCTCTACACCGCGCCGTTCTTCGTCGCGCTCGGCTCGCATCAGTTTCTCGGCGAGCGTCTCTCGACCGTGCAGTGGAGCGGGCTGGCGCTGAGCTTTGCCGGTGTCGCGCTCGCGATCGGCGTGCCGCAGCCGAATGTCGATGCCAAGGTGCTGCTCGGCGACCTCATGGTGGTCGGCGGCGGCGCGCTTTGGGCGGCGACCACGCTGGTCGCCAAGGGCACGCAGCTGCGCAAGGCCGCGCCGGAAAAGGCGCTCGGCTACCAGGTCGCGATTTCGATTCCGATTCTCGCGTTCGCAGCCTGGATCGCCGGCGAGCGCATCGAGCACGTGCCGAGCGCGCTCTCGATCTCGCTGCTCGCCTATCAGGCGGTCTGGGTGGTGGGCTGCACTTTTGTCATTTGGTTTGCGATGGTGAAGACTTATTCGGCCAGCAAGCTCTCCGCCTTCACCTTCGTCACGCCGCTGTTCGGCGTGGTCGCGGCCTATTTCATCATGCACGACACGTTGACGCCGGTGTTCGGCGCCGCCGCGCTGCTGGTGATCGCCGGCCTCTATCTGGTCAACAAGCCTGACCCGAAGGTGACGCCGGATCCGAACGTGCCGGCGTGAGGGAATCTTCGCGTCGTTCCAGGAACTCTCTCCACTCGTCATTCCGGGGCTCGCGAAGCGAGAGCCCGGAATCCATTTGCCCGCATCATTCGTGGAAGAATGGATTCCGGGCTCGTGCTTCGCACGCCCCGGAATGACGAGGTGAGAGCGCGTGCCCCTCCGGCAAATTGACCAGACGGGCAAAATTCCGCTTCGCGTTTCACGCAATCCTGTCGCGAGAGTGCGAAGCTGCGTCCCCGCCCACACTGTCATCGCCCGGCTTG
>NZ_JACMYP010000351.1 GCF_020889705.1 Bradyrhizobium altum
CGCGGCGGCGCGCAGCAGCTCGCGGAGCTGTGCCGCCGCGCCGGGATCGAACCTGCACCATGCGCCGCCGGTCAGCCGCGCGATCTCGCGGAACGTCTGCTCGGCAGTTGCGTCCGCGCCCTCCTGGAACATGAAGACCGGCACCTTGAGCAGGCCGAGCTCACCGGCGCTTGCGCACAGCGCGTCGGCGTTCTCCTCCATCGCGTCGCCCACGAACACGAGCGCACGCACGCCTGCCGCAACCGCCTCGCGGCGCGTCTCCGACAGCACCTTGCCGATCTGGGTATTGCCGCCCTGGCAGTCGATCTTGCTCATCAGCCGCGCGAGCTGCGCGCTGTCGGAGATCCAGCCCGACGCGCGGCACTCGTTGAAGCCGCGATAGTAGACGAGGCGGATATCGAGGCTGCCGAGCGAGCCGGCCTCGCGGAACATGTCCGCTTGCAGCGTGCAGGCCATGTCCCATGTCGGCTGCCGGCTCATCGTGGCGTCGAGCGCGAACACCAGCCTGCCGCGTGCGCCGGCGCGATGCGGCGACATCGCGCGCGCCTTCGCCACGAACGCTGCGATGTCATTGGCGCTCGACGCCGGCACGCCAGGCGCATCGGCCGGGCGCACGTCGCTTCCGGATGTCGGTTTGATCGTCTTGCCAGCCATCAGCGCTTGCCTCGTACAGCAAACACTATGTGGGTCGCGGCATCGGATTGGTCAACGTGACGCGCCCGCTGCCCGGATCGGATCCCGGGGGGCCTTGTCAGTTCGTGACCGACGGATCCTTCTTGGTCTCGGTCTTGGTGAACGAGAGCGATTTCTTGACCTTCTCGCCAAACGTCTGCGGCTTCTCGACCGGCACGTAGAGCGAGACGGGACCCGGCTCCAGAATCTTCAGCGGTGCATTCCTGGTATCGACCGCCGCAACATCGCTGTCGGTGTCGGCCAGGAATTTATCGAGCATCGCCTGGATCGAGTCCTTGGCCTTCTCGGGTCCGGTGTCGCGCATGTCGTTGTGCTGGAAGTTGGTGTTCACAACAGTGATACCGGCCTTCTCACACTCCTCCTCGTCCGGCACCACGCCCGGATCGGGCTTGAAGTGCTGATCGTGCGACCGGAATGAAAGGATCTTGAACTTGCCGTCGGTCATGAACGGCACGCGCAGATTGTCCAGCGTGACGACCTTCTTGATCTCGTCCGGATACTGCTTGGCGAAATACATCGCAATGTCGCCGCCATTGGAATGGCCGACCATCGTCAGCTTGCTGTAGTCCGCGTTCGGCTGACGCTTCTTCATCTCCTCGATCGCGAATTTGATGTTGGTGATGCCGCGCTGATACTGCGGCAGGCGCCCGACATAGAGCTCGCCGACCTTGGTCACCATCGGTCCATCCGACGGCAGGTCGTTCTGAATGCTGACGGTCAGATAGCCGCGCGCCGCGAACACATTCGCGAGGAAGGAATATTCGGTAAATTTGACGGTATTGCCATGATTGAGGATCGCAACCGGGAGCTTGATCATGCCGGCGTCGGCCTGCATCTCCTTGTCGAAGCGCACGGCAACGTCGACCGCGACCGGCCGCTCATCGCGGGTCGGATCCTTGAACATGAGAGTTTCGTGGCGGATCGCCCACTTGCTCGCGGTGAAATACGCACCCGTGATCACTACGGAGAGCGAAAGCAGAACGAGAATTCCACGCTTCATGACGTCCTCGAGGTGCCCGCCTTTACAGGGCGATTTTGGCCGGAGGCTCTTCGGCCTCCTTTTGAGAATATATGTCACAGCGCCGTGACAGGAAGTCCAAATATTGTGGCTTCGGTGGCATAACGTTGTGCGCTGCACCTATAGTTTGTGCAGATGCACACGCCTCACCGCGACGGCTCGTGCTCTCCTCTCCTCTTCGACGTGAGTTCCCAAGGTTGCGTTCGAGCCTTGGATCGCTCTCGGATCGCCCTTGGATCGACGTTGAGGAGAAACTGGATTTCGGCTGCTTTGTTCCGGCTTTTTGGCCGTGGTGTGGCCGAATTCACCGGAAAAACACGGATTTCAACCGATTTCGGTGTAGATGATCAGCTTCAGGCCGGGATCGTCGTTGGCCAGGAAGCCGGCGTACTCAAAATTGAGCCTGCCGAGCTTGGGGTGGCTGAGCACCTTCCGCCCGGCGACGCTGCTGCTGACGTCATGGGTTCCCCACCAGGCGTCGAACTCCGGACAGCCCTGGCGGAGCCTCGCCAGCAGGTCGACCGCGTCGTGCTGACGGGGCGGCGTCGGGATGCAGGGCGGACCGGGGCTACCCCTGGATCATGCGCGAATGCATCAGCATTCACGGTGTCTGGATGTATCCGCCGGAGGCGACGTTCGGCCTCGTCAATCTCGCCCGCGCCGGACTGCTGAGGCTCGATCAATTCGAGGTCACGACCTTCGATCTCGACCACGTCAACGATGCCGTTGCGCATGCCGCCGCCAATGGCGGGCCGTTCAAGATGACGGTGCTGAAGCCGAACTAGGCCGGAGGCGAGATCGCTTGCAGGATGTCCCTGAAGACGCCGTACTGCAACTGAAATGCTTGCGGGCTGTAGTCCTGATAATATCCCGCGGTCACCACGACAACGAGATCGAGCTCGGGGACGATGCGGATCGACTGCCCGCCTCGTCCGAGCGCGCCAACCCAGTTGAACATGCGCCCGGTGAGCCGAGTCTGGCCGAGCCACCAGAGGTATCCATAGGATTGATGCTCGGTGGCCTTGAGTTTCGATTCCGTCGAGGTCTCGATCCATGCCTTCGGGACGATCTGGCGACCGTCCCAGCGGCCGCCTGCGAGGACAAGCTGACCGATCTTTGCCATGTCGCGCGGTCGCAGGCGCAACCCGCCACCGGCATCGCTACCCCCTTTGACCCGGCTCCATTCGAAGCTGGTAATGCCCAGGGGCTCGAACAACGCGGTGCGCGCAAATTCGTCGAGCGGATGTCCGGTCGCCTTGCGGACGATGGCCGACACCAGCGCAAGCGCGCCGGTGTTGTAGAAGAACGCCTGTCCCGGCGGGGCCGTTGCCGAAAGACCGAGGACGTAACGGCACGGATCCGCTGCCCGATGCATACGCACCTCGTCGTTGTCGTCTCCCGTCGCCGGGGTCGCCTCCACCCACGCCAACCCCATCGACATGGTGAGGGCGTGCACGAGCTGGATGCCGTCCTTTTCGGGGGACCGCAGGTCTGACAATTCCGGGAAGAAGCTGAAGATCGGTTCGTTGATGCTGCGTATCAGCCCGCGATCGATCGCGATTCCGACGGCGAGTGACGCGACGCTCTTTGAAGCCGACTTGATGTTGTGCAGCGTATCGGCATTAAACGCGACGTCTTCGACCCGGCTGCCGTAAAGGCGGCTGGGGACCTCGTCGGAACCGCTGAAGTACCGCTCGAACACCAGCTTGCCGCTACGGACGACCAGCACCGCGTGCACATTGGCGCCCGTCGCGAGCCGGTCGGCCATCCTGCACAGCGCAGCGCGGTCGGCGAGCTTGTCCTCATTGATGGAGGCGACGGACCTACCATCGTTCCGCGCGACTGGAACACCACAGGCGTCCGACGGCTCGGCGTAGGCCGGCAAGGGGGCGAGCGGTGCCAACGCAGCTCCCCCGAGAAGGGACATAAACTCGCGCCGTTCCATTCGATCCCCCGTTCATCGCCTTGCGACCGGCACACCAATCGTTGGGAGAATCTGCCCGATGCCGGGCCGCCACCGGGATTGCCGGCCTTGCGTGGCCTAGCTGCCGATGATGTCGTCGAGTTCCAGCGGCTTGTCGACCTGGCTGAACCATTCGGCCCGGTTGGCGGCGCGGCGGCGGCCGCGCTCGTCCAGCGGCAGCTTGAGCTGGCGCAACAGGCCCATCACCTCCTCGCGGGCGGTGACGTGCCCGAGGCTCGGGCGGGTGCCGAGCGTCGCCTCGTCGATGTCGTCGAGCGCCGTCAGCCCGCGCGGGAAGAATTCGCGGTAGACCACCCGCTCGGCAAAGCCGTCGACCGAACGGAACCCGAGCCGCAGCGACAGCTGCTTCAAGCCGTCGGCGACCAGCTGCTTGTTGCGCGAGCCGAGCATCGATAGCCGGTTGCGCACCACGATCCAATCGGTCGAGGCGCCGTCGAGCTGGCGGCGCTTGCGTCTGGTGTCGCGCACCATCTCCGCGTAATGGCTCTCGCCGATCACCGCATAGGTCGCGGGATCGACGGTGCCCAGCACGTCGAAATCGAGGAAGCTGTCGTTGATCGGCGTCACCAGCGTGTCGGCCATCGAATGCGCGAGCCGCATCAGGTAGCTGTCCGAGCCCGGGGTATCGATGACGATGAAATCATAGGCACGTTCCACCGCACTCACCGCGGCCATGAACTGCTGGAATTCGGCGTTCTCGTTCTCCTCGATCTGCATCGTCTCGCCGTACTTGATGCAATAATGCGCGGGGAGTTCGAGATCGAGCCCGGAGCGACGCGCCCAGGCCTGGCGATTGCTGATGTAGCGGGTGAAACTCTGCTGGCGGCAGTCGAGATCGATGCTGGCAACGCGCTGTCCGGCCTTCAGGAGCGCAACGGCGATATGCAGCGCGGTGGTCGACTTGCCCGAACCGCCCTTCTCGTTCCCCAGCACCACGACATGTGCGGAGCCGGATTGACCCTGACTAGCCTGCACCAACATGATTCAATCCCCGCAATGATCTTCAAATCGCGCACGGCTGCGGTCAAGTGAAATGCATCACTGCGCAAGGAAATCAATTGCAGCCACCCTTAATGATGAATCGAACGCGCAAGCCGGCTGCGTCGATCGGCGGCACGCGGCCTGCGATCCATGTGCGTACGAGATCGGGTAATGCTTGCGCGGCGGTTTGCCGATAACGGTTCGGACTTGGTAAGCTCCGCTACCTACCGAACGCCAAACGTTCCACCTGGATTCCCCCACCCAGCTTGCCCCACGAGTCGAGACCAGATGCCGAGAAATCCCACCGTCGTCCGTACCGTCCCCGCCCTTCGTCGCGCCGTCGACACCCTGCGCGCCAAGAAGGCGACCGTCGCGCTGGTCCCGACCATGGGAGCGCTCCATGACGGCCATGTGTCGCTGGTGCGGCTCGCCAAGCGCCGCGCCAAGCGGGTCGTCGTCTCGATCTTCGTCAATCCGACCCAGTTTGCACCGACCGAAGATTTCGGTTCGTATCCGCGCACCTGGAAGGAAGACGTCGCCAAGCTCGCCGCCGAAGGCGTCGACCTGATCTGGCACCCCGAGGTGAAGGCGATGTACCCCGACGGCTTCGCCACAAGGATCGTGCCGGAGGGACCGGCCACCGCCGGTTTGGAGGATCGCTTCCGGCCGCATTTCTTCGGCGGCGTCGCCACCGTGGTCGGCAAGCTGTTCACCCAAGTCCGGCCCGATGTTGCGATCTTCGGCGAGAAGGACTTTCAGCAGCTTCGGGTCGTGACCCAGATGGCCGCCGACCTCGATCTCGGCGTCAAGGTGATCGGGTCGAAGACGGTGCGCGACCGCGACGGCCTCGCGATGTCCTCGCGCAACGTCTACCTCTCGGCGGAGGAACGCCGCGCCGCCCCCGAGCTCAACCGGGTGATGAAGGAAGCGGCGGGCCGCCTGCGCGCCGGCGAGGACGCCGCGACCGCAATGGCCGCCGGCGCTGCTGAGATCACCAAGGCCGGCTTCGCGCTGGATTATCTCGAGGTCCGCCACGCCGCCTCGCTGGCGCCGATCGGCTCGCTGAAGGACGGCCCGATGCGCATGCTGGTGGCGGCAAGGATCGGCAGCACGCGCCTGATCGATAACATCGCGGTCTAAGGGCCCTTTCCGTTCCGATGGAATCGGAACGGGGCTCTAGATTCTTGTTTTGACGCGTTTTCTTTACGCGAACCGGCAACCACTTCGCTCGAAAACGCTCTCAAGCCGGATCCGGACAAGTGTGAAGCGGTTCACGCGCAATGCGAGCCTGTAATGAGGGCCCGGCCTCATCTGTGCGGCCGGGTCGTGCTTGCGCCGCGCCCGTGACGCATGGATGATCGCCCCTTTCAGAGGCGATCGGAATGGTCAGTCATTTCAGGCAAGGCATTGTTCTCGGCATCGCGCTGCTGGCCGCCAGCGCGGCGCAGGCGCAGACCCGGCCGCCGGTCGGCGGGGTCGTTTCCACCCCCGGCGCGATGATCTTCTACGTCGCGCATGGTGCGCCCGATGCCTGCGGCCCGGGCTGCTCGGACTGGATCGCCGCCGAGGGCTCGGTGCAATGGGACACCTACAAGCGCCTGCTGGCGATCCTCGACCGGCAGGGCGGACGAAAACTTCCGGTGGTGATCAACATCAAGGGCGATTCCAACCTCAATGTCGCCTCCAGCCTCGGCCGGATCCTGCGCGACCGCGGGGTGGATACTGCGGTCGCGGCGACCGAAGTCGAGGCCTGCAACGGGAAGCCCGAGGAGGAATGCTTTGCGCTCAAGCGGCCCGGCGGCCCGCTGGACGCCAAGGAGAAGCCGTCCAGCATTGCCTGCGATCTTGCCTGCGTGCTGGTGCTGTCCGGCGGTGTGCATCGCAGTCTGCCGGCGGGCAGCCGCGTGGTGCTGAGCGGCATGGCGATCCACAACCGGCTCGCGCCCAATGTCTCGGCCGAGCACCGCGAAAGCCTGACCTCGATCTTCACCGACCAGTTCCGGCGCTATCTCGGCGAGATGGGGATCGATCACGAACTGCTCGACGTCGCCGTCAGCAATGCCGGCGGCGGCCGCTATGTCGAGATCCCGCCGTCCGAGTGGGGCCGGCTGCATCTCGTGACGCAGTGATCCGCGCCAGCCTTCTTCCGATAGCTCACAGCAATCCGAGGTCGCGCAACTCGCGGCGCATGGGTTCCGGCATCGACGCCACGCTGGCTGCGCTCGACTTGGTGAGATCTGCGGGCGCGGAGTCCGCGGTCAGGTAGCGCCAGCCCTGGAACGGCCGCATAGGCCGCGGCGAGACGGCGATCACCTTGGGCTGCATCACCAGCCGGCAGCGTCCGATGCCGTCCTTGTCGCGGAACGGCTCGATCGCGATGATCTTCTCGCGCGCGGCGATCTCGCCACGGATCACCCAATACAGCGAACCGCCGGCGAGGATCTCCTCGTCGCGCTTCGGCGTCATCCGCGTGATGTGGACGTGACGGAGCGGCAGGCCTTTTTTCTTCGCGGTCGCCATCCGTTCGGCGACCCAGCCCTTGAGTTCCTTGACCGAGTCGCAACCTACGGCAAGCTTGATGAGATGAAGCGGCATGCGCCGGATGTAGCGGCCGGCGCGCGCTTTGGAAAGGGAGCGATATCAGCGGCAGTGGATATCGGGATTTACTACCCGGAACGGTGCGAAGACGGCGGCTCAAGCCGCCGTCGTCACGCTCATTCCTGGTTCGCAGCCGCCGGCGCACTCGCCGCGGCAGGTGGCGGGGTCGGCGCTGGCGC
>NZ_JACMYP010000352.1 GCF_020889705.1 Bradyrhizobium altum
CCAAGACCGGCGCGCGCGCAGGCCGAGTTCGTGCAGGTGCCGGCCGATTACATCAAGGAGGCCTCGATCGCGCGGCTCGCCACCGAGGGGCAGCGGCTGCTGCAGAAGTACCGGCCGTCGCTCGATGCGATCGAGAAGCGGTTCGGCGTTCCGCCCACCATCGTGCTGGCGATCTGGGGCCGCGAGACCGATTACGGCCGCTATTCGCTGCCCTATGACACGCTGCGCGTGGTGGCGACGCAGGCCTATGTCGGCCGCCGCAAGGATCAGTACCGCACCGAATTCATCCTCGCGCTGAAGATCCTCGGCGAGGGCGCCGTGACGCGCAAGGAGCTGCGCTCGTCCTGGGCGGGGGCGACCGGCTACACCCAGTTCCTGCCGTCGGAATATTACAAGCACGGCGTCGACCTCGACGGCGACGGCAAGGTCGACATCTGGCATTCGGTGCCGGACGCGCTCGCCTCCGCCGCGCAGCAGCTGGTCAACAAGGGCTGGCAGCCCGGCGTGCGCTGGGCCTACGAGGTCACGGCACCCGCCAATGCCGATTGCACGATCGGCGTGCCCGAAGTGACAAAACCGATCAGCCAGTGGCTGCGGGCCGGCTTCGTGCCAGTGCGCGGGCAAAAGCTCAATGCGACCGAGCAGGCGCAATCGGCCTCGCTGCTGCAACCCGAAGGCATCTACGGTCCGGCCTTCCTGACCACGCCGAACTACTTCGTGATCAAGGAGTACAATTTCTCCGATCTCTACGTGCTGTTCGTCGGCCATCTCGCCGACCGCATGACGAGCCCGCAGCCATTCGCGACGCCATGGTCGGCGTCGAAGCAGCTGCGCTCCGCCGATGTCGAGGCGATGCAGCAGCAGCTGACGAAGATCGGGCTCTACAAGGACAAGCTCGACGGCAAGGCCGGAATGCAGACCCGCGCCGCGCTCGGCGCCTATCAGAAGCAGGCCGGGCTCAAGGTCGATTGCTGGCCGAGCGAGGCGGTGCTGCGCGCGATGAATGGGCAGCGCTGATCGCCAAGCCCGCTTGGTGGCGGAAAACAAAAACCCGGCCGCGAGGCCGGGTTTTCGAGGGTGATGCTGAATAGCGTCGATCGATCAGTCGCAAACCTGGATGCGACGGAAGCGCCAGCCGTAGCCGTCCCAGAAGCGCTCACGAACCCAGCGGCACGGAGCTTCTTCGACGTAAACCGGTGCCGGCGCAACATAGACCGGGGCGGGACGGGCGCCTGCGATCGCGCCGCCGAGCAGGGCGCCGCCGATCAGGCCACCGGCAACGCCGGCCGCGATGGCCCCGCCGTCACCAGCCTTGGCAGCCGGAGCAACGGCCAGCGAACCGGCAATCGTGGTAACGGCGACAAGGGCAGCTAAAGTCTTCTTCATGTCTTTGGCTCTCCTGGAAGGTGGTGGCGTCGTGGTCCGACGCCGGGTTTAGGTGACTCACACGCTGATCTCGAACTGCTGTCTTGCTAAACAGCGCAGAACAGTCAACCGAAAGTAAACGTCCGCAGGCTCATCGCTCAGAAAAGCGGTTTTTTCTGGCCTTCTACAGCAGACGTCCCGGACAAACAGTCGGTTTTCCGGGACATCTGGTTCGAATTAATCGAGATGAACGGCGATCAATCGCAAACGCGGACTCGGCGAACGCGCCAGGTGTAGCCGTCCCAGAACCGCTGGCGCTGCCAGAAGCAATCGGGACCGTAACCGGGCTCGGCGACATAGGCCGGACCGGGCGCGTAGTAGCCATAGCCCGGACCGTAATAGCCGTTCTGCGAAGCGATCGCGCCACCGACGATGGCGCCACCGATCAATCCCGCAGCGACGCCAGCGGCGACGCCGCGTTGTGCTTGGGCGGGGGCGGGCACCGCCACAGCCGAAACCGCCAGAGTGGCGGCGGCGCAAAGCGCCAGCAATGTCTTCTTCATGACCTCACCTTTCTCACGGGAGCAGGGACAGCGTGCGTTGGCGATCTGCCTCGCCTCAAGGGTTCCATATTCCGCTTGAACGATCAATGAACGACGCTGCCGTATTCGCGTCCAAATGCTTGCAGCTTTTGGCATATCTTGCAACGCACAAGCTTGTAGCCGCAGTGAACCGGTGCTTGTAGCGGTGGAAGCCGGGATTGGCCCGGTAGACCGACCTGATGGGTTGCCTATTCCCGAAAGCCCCCACCAACCGATTTAGATTCATTCCAACATGAATCCCGCATCAGTTTGGAATTGCTACAAGAACGGGCTTTTCCCTTTGCATCCGGGCGGGGCCGACAATATCCATATTGGCGAGCATCACCCGTTGGACCCGCCTCTTCTGATGATTGTCTGTTCCTGTAACGTCCTCAGCGACCACGATGTCCGCAATGCCGTCAATGGCGGCGGGTCTGTGACACGAAATGCCAAGCAGGTGTATGGCTGCCTCGGCTGTAGCGCCGAATGCGGCCGTTGCGCGCGCACCATCAAGGCGATCATCGACGAGGCGCTCGGCCCCTGCGCCAAGGCCTGCTGCTCCGGCTGCCCCCACAGCGGCCATCCGCATGCCGCCAACGAAGACGCCGAGCCGGCCGAATTCGCGCTCGCGGCCTGCTAAGGCCGTTTCCGGTCCTGATCGACGCAGAACCGAAGCTCTCCCGTTTCAATGCGCTTTCTTCATGCGATCCGGCTGCCACATCGCCGGAAACGCTCTGCCTTCGCCAAATCCCCCGAATCCGGTTATCCACGCGCTGCTTCCGCGAAGGGTTGCTCTCTCCGATAATCTGATTTAGAAGCATTCTAAATTCAGTGCTGGCCGGTTTTGGCCGCGACAGGTGGAGTGGATCATGCAAGGCGACCCGAAGGTCATTGATTATCTGAACAAGGGGCTGCGCAGCGAACTGACCGCCATCAATCAGTACTGGCTGCACTACCGGATGCTCAACAATTGGGGCCTCCTGGAGATGGCCAAGGTCTGGCGCAAGGAGTCCATCGAGGAGATGGAGCACGCCGACAAATTCGTCGACCGCATTCTGTTCCTCGACGGCTTCCCGAACCTGCAGGTGCTCGATCCCCTGAAGATCGGCCAGGACGTCAAGGAGATCATCGAGTGTGACCTGGCCGCCGAGATCGGCGCCCGCACGCTCTATCAGGAGGCGGCGACCTACTGCCACGGGGTCAAGGACTATGTCAGCCGCGACCTGTTCGAGAGGCTGATGAAGGACGAGGAAGACCACATCGACTTCCTCGAGACCCAGCTCGACCTGATCAAGCGCATCGGTCTTGAGCTCTACACCCAGAAGCACGTCGGTCATCTGAAGGGCGAGGAGTCCTGACCGGCCTCTTCGCGCTCGGAGAGTAGCCTTCAAAAATGCGAGAGGCCGTCCTTGCGGGCGGCCTCTTTCGTTTCGCGATCAGGATGGAGTGATCGGTCAGTAGCAGCGGATGATGTTGATGGTGCGATCGCCATCGCGGCCGGGCACCGTCACGCTCTCGGTGGGGCAGCTCGATACATAAGGCCGATCCGACGGCACCACGGCCGGCGGATATCGATGCGCCCAATCCCAGGGCACGTCCTGGGTGTAGGTGTAGCGGACGTCGTTCGACGCCGGCGCCGGGACCGCGGCGGCGAAGGGGACATCTGCCGCGCCATCATAGTATCCGCCTGCGTCCGGCAGCACGATGCCGGGCACGCGCACATGATGACGGAAGGCCGGATGGTGCGCGGAAAACGTGCCGCGCGGCGCCGTTCCGGATCTCGCATAGGTCTCGGTCGAGGAAGCAAGCAGCAGCGCTGCAACGCCAAGGGACGCCAGCAGCGCCCCACATGTTCGATAAGCCATCGTTCGACAAGACATGGCCGGCACCAACTCGCGGTTACGGAGCATTTGTGCAGACGCTAGGCCGCGCCTGAGGGCGCCCGCAAACTCATCCTTAATTATTGGTTAAAAAGTAAGGTTAACAGGAGGTATATGTTTCAAATTGGCGCGACTGCGTGGCAGCGCCTCAGACCGCGTCCGCCGGAACGAAGCAGCTGATGATGATGTTGCCCCGGTGGTGCACGTACCACACCACAGCCTCGCCGACCGGGTTGCCGCGATCGCGGATGATCGCGCGCTCCGGCACCATCATCCATTCGCCCTCGATCGGAACCCAATAGGCGCCGCCCCGAACGTCATAGCTCGTGCGGTGGCCGTCGGAGATATCGCAGCATGGCACGCCGTTCGGCGCGATCACACTCTTGAACCAGGCGCGGATATCGGGCGGCACGTTGTCGTATTGGCCGTTGTCGAACGCCAGCGCTGCACCCGCCGTCACGGCGAGCCACGCAAGCACCGCGCCGTGCGTGAGCCTTCGCATTGCATCCCTCCGCGACAGCCTTGTGCGCGACACGCGCGCAGCGTCCCGCGCGCGAATCCGGTGTTGGTGCGATTAGGCACGAACCGCGCACGAGATGCATGCCCAAAGAATCAGCGAGCCAGCGCTGTTGTCCGTGATGCAGTGCGGGATCGTCGCGTTCAGGCTTGCGTCTTCGTGCGCGTCTTCTTCGCAGGCTTTGCCGCGATATTGTCCCGGGCCATTGTGAGCGCGCTGCGCAACGTGACTTGATCGGCTTTCGCGAGGCGGACATTCGTGCTGCCGCTCTTGCCCCAGCCGCCCGGCACCGGCCGGAAGATCTCCGGCTCAGCCTCGACCACGACAGCCTGTTGCTCCGGCGTCAGCTTCACCATGCCCCAATCCTTGTCGGGATAGCCGAGCGTCGCGAAGATGCGCTTGCCGACGCGGAAATCGGCGGTGCCGTGATGCGCGCCTTCGACCACCTCGGGCAGGCTCAGCGCTGTGCGGCGGAAGCGATTTGCGGACATGGTCGCCAACATCGAACTCGTCGGCTCAGCATATCACGTGCCGCTGACGGACATGTAGTCGGCTAGCTCGCCTTCAGCACGTTGAGCGCATACCATCCCCAATAGACACGGTGACGCTGGATCAGGCCGCCCTCGATCTCTAGGACCTCGACGAGATCCATCTGGTCGCCGTCCGGAGACTGGCGCGGATATTCCCAGGTGAGAATTCGGCCGTCGCTGAAGAAACCCTGCTTGAAGCGCCGCCGCTGCGGCGGGTTGGTGCGGAACACGCGCGTGATGAACTCGCGCAGCGCGGCGCGACCCTGGACGATCCCGTCGGTGGTCTGCATCAGGTGCTGGACCAGCGGGCTTTCGATCGAGGCATCGGGCGCGTAGAGCGCCAGCGCCGCCTCGAGGTCCTTGTTGCCGAGGGCCTCGTCCCACAGTTTGTAGATGCGTTCCGCGTCGGTATTGTTGGCTGTCATGACTGTTCCCTTGTGTTGCATTGACTGCCGTTGATTTGAGCGGAAGAGGCTGTCGCGACGTTTCAGGAAAATCTGAAATGAGTTTCGCGGCACGGCGAATGCGGGTAGGACGTTCCTGCGCGATCCGGAGGACGAGCAGTGAGATCATCCCAATCCGTGCAGACGGGATTTTCGCGGATCGCCGAGGCATTGGGCGATCCGGTGCGCGAGGCCATGGTCAGCGCGCTGGCCGACGGCAAGGCGCTGCCGGCCGGCGAGCTTGCCGCGGTTGCCGGCATCTCGCCGCAAGGCGCCAGCGCGCATCTGCAGAAGCTGGTGGATGCGCGCGTGCTGTCGGTGTGGGCACAGGGCCGGTTCAGATATTACCGGATCAGGGACGACGACGTCGCGGCGCTGATCGAGAACCTGGTCGATCTTGCGGCGAAAGCCACGGCCGGGCGCAAGCGGGCGATGCCCGCCGAGCAGCTCAGGCAATCGCGCACCTGCTACCATCATTTGGCCGGCCAGCTCGGCGTGCTGCTGTCCAACGCGCTGGTGCGCCGCCGCCTCGTCATCGTCGACGGCCGCGATGGTCGCGTGACCGAGCAGGGGCTGGCCTGGTGCCGCGCCGAAGAGGTCGATTTCGATCCGGCGCGGCAGCCGCATCTGCGGCTCTGCAATGACTGGACCGAGCGCGTGCCGCATCTCGCGGGTCCGTTCGCCAATGCCGTGCTGGCGCGGCTGGTCGCGATGCGCGGCGTTGCGCCGCATCGGATACCGCGCGCGTTGCGGATCACCGACCGGGGGCGGGCATTCTTCGACCGGCTCGGCGTGCAGGTTCCATTCTGAAGCCGCCGAATGTGAACCTAGCGGCCGTCCTCGACCTCGGTCTCCGGGCGGTCATTGCCGGAAGCGGTTTCGGTCAGCCATTTGCCGTCCGAGGTCTCGTACTGGATCGCCTCGGTGCGCCCGGGAACGCGCTGCTCGTTGGCGGCGCGCCGGGCGGCGGCAAGCGCCGCGGCATGGGTTGGAAACGGCTCCGAGAACACCCCGTTGACGGTATAGGCCCAGCCGCCATCGTGCTGGACGACCTTGTAGATCACGTGGCTCATCCGGAACCTCATTTCCATCGTGGACGATGAGGCTGCCAGAATAGACCACGATGTCGTATTTTGCAGCAGCCGATCGTCTTTGAGACATGAGCCCCGAGTGCGGGCGAGGGAGACCGACATGTGCCGCAATATCAAGACGCTGTTCAACTTCGAGCCGCCCGCCACCGAGGACGAGATCCACGCTTCCGCGCTGCAATTCGTGCGCAAACTATCCGGCTTCAACAAGCCGTCGCAGTCCAATGAGGCCGCCTTCAACCTCGCCGTGGCTGAGGTCTCGGACGCCGCGCGCAGGCTCCTGATCTCGTTGCAGACCACGTCGCCGGCGCGCGATCGCGAGATTGAGGCGGAGAAGGCGAGGGAGCGTTCGCGGCTGCGGTTCGGCTGAGGTCCGGGCATTCCGTGATGCAGGTCACGGTACGCTGCCATGCCCCCGGGCATCATGGCCGTTCACCCGGTCCCGGAGCAAACGCCATGAAGCCTGCCGCCCTGCTCACATTCTGTTCGATTGCGTTTGCCGTTCTCTGGACCTGCGGCATGCTGTGGTCGAGCGGCACGATCGACCTCGCCAACGTCATCATCCTGTCGGCCTGCGGGGCGTTCGCGGGTGTTGCCTGGTACTACGCGATGCGCTGGGTCTTCCAGCTCATGCAGCTCGCCCGACCCTCCGGCCAATCCGGGTGCGGAGCGGTAAGCACCAAGCACGACGCGGACATGGCGGCCGCGTCGTCGCGCGATGACAAGACGGGTTACTTCTTGTCCTTCTTGCGGTGCTTCTTCTTTTTCTTGTGATCGTCGTCCTCGTCGTCATCATCAGCGAAATCGATCGCGTCGACGTCAAGGGCGATCGCCTCCGCTGCTGCGCGCTCGGCGGCTTCGCGTTCGGCGAGCTCTGCGGCTTCGCGCTCCTTGGTGCGCTTGTAGTCTTCCCAGGCGTCGAAGATCATGTGCAGCCACGGCATCACCTGCTCGATCGACGGCAATTGGCCGGGCGGGCCGGCTTCACCGCGCGGCCCGGGCGGACCCTGCGGGCCCTGTGGACCGGCG
>NZ_JACMYP010000353.1 GCF_020889705.1 Bradyrhizobium altum
GCGATCCGGGTGAGGGGCTGCCTCCACGAACACCCTTCGAGGACGGGGCCCCTCACCCCGACCCTCTCCCCGCAAGAGCGGGGCGAGGGAGAAGAGAAATCAATCCTTCGGCCGCAGCTTCTCGATTTCAGCATCGCCGGGCAGATAGTCCGCGCCCTTGCGATAGGCCGTGTCCACCATGATGCCCTTGCTGTCCTTCAGCGCGGTCTTGCCGGTGAAGGCCCCCAACGTCGACTGGTGATCGATCTTGCGGAAGGTGATCTCGCCGAACGGCGACGGCATCGAGATGCCTTCCGCCGCCGCGATCAGCTTCTCCGGATCGCTCGAGCCGGCCTTGGCGAGGATCGCCGCCGCCGCCTTGATGGTCTGGTAACCGACGATCGATCCGAGCCGCGGATAGTCGTTGTACTTGGCCTGGTAGGCCTTCAGGAACGCGTCATGCTCAGGCGTCTTGATCGAATACCAGGGATAGCCGGTGACGATCCAGCCCTCGGGCGTCTCATCCTTCAGCGGATCGAGATATTCCGGCTCGCCGGTCAGGAAGCTCACTACCGTGCGGCCCTTGAACAGGCCGCGCGTGTTACCCTCTCGCACGAGCTTGACGAGGTCGGCGCCGAAGGTGACGTTGAGGATCGCTTCCGGGTTCGCCGCGGCAGTCGCCTGCACCACCGGGCCAGCGTCGATCTTGCCCTGCGGCGGCCACTGCTCGTCGACCCACTGGATATCAGGCCGCTTCTCCGACATCAGCTTCTTGAACACCGCGACTGCCGACTGGCCGTATTCATAGTTCGGCGCTATCGTCGCCCAACGTTTTGCGGGAAGCTTCGCCGCCTCCTCCACCAGCATCGCCGCCTGCATGTAGTTGGAGGGACGCAGGCGGAACGTATAGCGATTGCCCTTCGACCAGGTGATGGCGTCGGTCAAAGGCTCTGCCGCCAGGAAAAACACCTTCTTCTGATTGGCGAAGTCGCTGACGGCGAGGCCGATATTGGAGAGGAACGTGCCGGTGAGCATCGCGACGTTCTCGCTCGACACCAGCTCGTTGGCCGCGGTCTGCGCATCAGCCGGCTTGCCGCCGTCATCCTTGGAAATGACGACGAGCTTCTTGCCTTTGATGCCGCCGGCCGCATTGATCTCCTCCACCGCAAGCTGCCAGCCCTTGCGATAGGGCTCGGTGAACGCCGGCAGCAAGGAGTAAGAGTTGATCTCGCCGATCTTGACTTCGCTCTGCGCCAACGCCTGTGTCGTCATGGCGCTCGTTGCCATGGTCGCGACCGCGATCGCCAATCCCGCCCCTACGAAATAACCACGCATCCCGTCCTCCAGTTTTTCTTCAAAGAGATTATCGCAATCCGTCTTCGCCCTTGACCTCGTCAACCGTCAGCCCGCCGACGCGCGGCAGCGGGCGTCCGCTGTCGGTGACCGCGACCGCGACCATGATCTCGTTGGCCCGCGGCGCGTCGTTGATCTGCACCTCCATGCCGTCGAAATGGCTGCGCACGAAGGCGGCGTCCTTGTGCCCGAGCGGAATGTCCAGCGTGGTGCCGGGACCCGAGCGCTTCTTCGACGACGGGATCAGCGCCGCGCCCTTGGAAAGCACCTTGCGCACCGGCGCACCCATCTTCGGATGCAGGATCGCGGCCGCATGCTCCAGCTCGCCATTCTCGCCGACGGCGGCGGCCTTGCCGTAGCTGTGCGCCTTGGCGCCGTCGATGCCGAGCGCGGCGACTGCCCGCTTCGAAAGCAATTCGCCGAGTTCCTCGCCGATCGCGATCAGCGGCGACAGATCCTCGACATAGCGGCCGGCAAAGGGATTTTCGATCACGGCGATCGCGGCAGCACGCCGAGTCGGCGGTGCGATGGTCTTGCCCATCTCCAGATGGGTCTCCTCGACCACGGTGACGATCTTGCGAATGACGGCGCTCATCTTGCCTCGCTCCCGGTCATGCCTGAAGCATGATTTCTGACGTTATTCTTTGAAACGCGTGCGACGCCGGCGTCCCGCTGCCAGTTGCACCGACAATTCGCGTTTCGCCCAGTAGACGCAATGCCGCGCCCTCGATCAATCCCGACGTCAGGAGCATGCGCGCCCGCGCCGCCCCCGCCTCGAGCGCCTGCTCGATCTCGTGTTCCGCGAGCGATCCGACATCGCGCGTCACCAGCCGCGCGCCGAGGTCGCTGTCGGGCTGCAGCTCGCTTGCCGGAACGCGCAGGATCGCAGGATGGCCCGGCAGATCGACCGCATTGGCGATCACGGTCGCCGCGGCATCGGCCTGCGATGCCGTCCGCGCCAGCACGGTGACGGCATCGGCAATGCCGAGCGAAAAGCTGCGGCCATGGCGGCCGCTGGTCGCGATACCGCGGACCGGCGTGTCGCTATCCACGGTCATGGTGCGCATCACGCCATGACGGTCCGGCCGGTCCATCAGACCGACGGTGACCTGTTCGCCATCGCCGAGATGCAGCGCGATGTCGCCGCCATTGTTGACATAGGCGCGGTCGAGCGTTGCCGTCTGCAGCATCGCGCCGAGGATTTCCTCGGCGACCGAACCCGCGACCGCCGCCATCGGGGTGATGAAGCAGTCGGTGGCAAACGGCGTGACCGCCGCATGCATGCGCCGCGCGACCACGCCCTTCAGTGCGCAGTGCTGCGGATCGGCCGCGCTCCGCAGCAGGGCGAGTTCGCCGCAGAGCTCGTCGAGCAAGCCAGTGAAGCGCTCCGCCGCGGCCTGATAGGCGGCGCCGACGTCCACGTCCCTGCCCTTGGCCTCGACGATGAGATCAATGGGGCCGTCCTGCAAATGCAGCCGCTTGCCGTCAGGAAGAAGCGCGATTTGCGGAAGCCTCGAGCCTTTTCCGTTCCGATGGAATCGGAACGGGGCTCTAGATTCTTGTTTTGACGCGTTTTCTTTGCGCGAACCGGTATCCACTTCGCTGGAAAACGCTCTCGTCATGCGCGCCGCCCGGGAAGATGAGGCATCGGCCGGACCTCGGCGCTGTCCCGCAGCGACGACAGCGGCCGGACAAAGTCCATATGGCCGCCGAGCGCCGCGTAATCCGACAGCCGCATCGTGAATTCGATCGGCGCCACCAGCGCTGGCGTCGGCACGTAGCCGAAGGCGCCGGCCGGCATCTGCGTGACATCGACCATGAAGGTGATGCCACCGCCCGGCCAGACATAGACCGGCGCGCCACCGCTGGTCACCCGCGTCAGCGCGTCCTTCACCGAGCGAGTCAGCCGTACCGGATTGTCGGTAACGCCGGCGCGCAGCGATCCGCCGGCCCCGCCCATGAACAACACGGTGCACAGCGCCGGCTCGCAATTCTCCTGGATGCGCTCGACCGAGAATTTCAGGTCGGCGGGCATCTCGGTCTCGATTGGCTTCAGCGCTTCGTCCAGCACGTAATAGGAAGCATGCTCGCCGGTGGTCGAGACCATCAGCATGGTGAGCCCCGGCCGCGCTTCCTTCGCATTGAAGGGACCCAGGATCGACAGCGGATCGGAGACGTTGGTGCCGCCCCATCCCGTGCCGGGATCGGCGACCTGGAAGTAGCGGCCGGGTGTCGAACGGCGCCCCTTCATCTTGATGCCGGTGTCGGCGATGTCGAGCAGCTTGCCGGCCTGGTGCTCGCTGAGCACCCCGGTGATGTGGTCGTCGACCACGACGACCTCGTCGACCTTGCCGTGCCACTGCTTGGCGAACATGCCGATGGTCGCCGAGCCGCAGCCGACCCGCATCCGCTCTTCCGCCATGCCATTGACGATCGGCGGCTTGCCCGCCTGCACCACCACGGTCGCGCCGCCGTCGATGGTCAGCTCTACCGCCTTGCAGTTGGAGAGATCCATCAGCGTATCGCAGGTGACGCGGCCCTCTTTCTTGGAGCCGCCGGTCAGATGATGCACGCCGCCGAGCGAGAGCATCTGCGAGCCATATTCGCTGGTCGTGACGTGACCGACCGCCTCGCCGTCGGCGCGGACAACAGCGGTTTCCAGGCCGAGATAGCGATCGGTGTCGATCTTCACCTTGACGCCGCAATAGGAGAAAATGCCCTCGGTCACCACGGTGACCATGTCGACGCCATCAACCTCCGACGACACGATGAAGGGCGCCGGCTTGTAGTCCGGATAAGTGGTTCCGGCGCCGATCGCGGTGACGAAGAGTTCGGGCTGACGGACGATCTTGCCGTCCCAGTCGCCGCTCGCCTGGAACGGCACCAGCTTGCCGCCATGCGAGACCGTGCGCTCCAGCACGACATGTGGATCGACCCGCACCAGCGTGCCATCGTGATTGGCGTACCGGTCACACGCGCCAGCCGCGCCCGGCTTGATGTAACACATCACCGGACAGGCATCGCAGCGGATCTTGTCGCCGGCGGCGACGGTCATTGTGTCAGCCATCGTGACCAAGCCTGGACTTGTGGTGGCGGTCGATCATACTGCGCTTCCGCCTCCCCGCCTATATCGTTCGTATACGAATGATCCTGCGCGCGAGCCCGGGACCTGTCAAGCGGCCTTTGCAATCAAACGCTGCCATTCGCTTGCGCACCCTGTTCATAAAGCGTGCACTCGCTGCAGCGCGGCATGCCGCCGCTTGCACGTTTGTATACAAACGTTATCCTCACGGGCGATCGACGTTGACATTGCAGCGCAAAATATAGGGGAGAACCGGAGCGATGCGCCTGACCGTGAATGGCAGGAATCATGATGTCGACGCCGCTCCCGACACCGCATTGCTTTACGTGCTGCGCAACGATCTCGCATTGAACGGACCGAAATACGGCTGCGGGCTCGGCGAGTGCGGTGCCTGCGCGGTGCTGATCGACGGCGTCGCCGCGCGCGCCTGCGTGATTCCGATCGAAGGCTGCGCGGGGCGCAACATCGTCACGCTCGAAGGTCTCGGCACACGCGAGCATCCCGATCCGGTGCAGGATGCGTTCATTCGCGAACAGGCCGCGCAGTGCGGCTATTGCCTCAACGGCATGATCATCACCACCAAGGCGCTGCTGACGCGCAATCCCCATCCTTCCGAGCATGAGGTGCTGGAAGCGCTGCGCTACAATCTTTGCCGCTGCGGCGCGCATATCGAAATCATCCGCGCGGCGATGCGTGCCGCCGGCCACGTGCTCGAGGCGCGCGATTGATGGCCGGTTCGGAGCAACGCATGCGCGGCTCGCTGTCCGTCGTTCGCCCTGCCGTGCTAGGCGCGGAAGGCGCGTTCGAGACCTTCGTCACCATCACGGCCGACGGTTCGGTCAGTGCCTATAACGGCCATGTCGATCTCGGCACCGGCATCCGCACCGCGCTCGGGCAGATCGTCGCCGAAGAGCTCGACGTCTCCTTTGCCCGCGTGGTCGTGATCCTCGGCGACACCGCCGTGGTGCCGAACCAGGGCGCGACGATCGCAAGCGAGACCATCCAGATCACCGCCATTCCCTTGCGCAGGGCGGCCGCGCAGGCGCGGCACTTTTTGCTCGCGCGCGCGGCGGAGCGGCTCGAACTGCCGGCTGGCGACCTCACGATCGAGGACGGCCTGATCCGTGGTCACGACAACCGCAGCGTCAGCTATGGCGAGCTGATCGCGGATGAGACCATCCGGCTCGAACTCGCCGACGACGTTCCGGTCAAGGCGGTGGACGCCTATTCCGTCGTCGGCAAGTCGGTGCCGCGCGTCGACCTGCCGGCGAAGGCCACCGGCGAACTCGTCTATGTCCACGATGTGCGCGTGCCCGGCATGCTGCATGGCCGCGTCGTCCGCCCGCCCTATGCCGGCGTCGACGCCGGGCCGTTCGTCGGCACCAGCCTGATCGCGGTCGATGAAGCCTCGGTGCGGGATGTTCCCGGCCTTGTCGCGGTGGTGCGGATCGGCGACTTCGTCGGCGTCGTCGCCGAACGCGAGGAGAACGCGATCAAGGCCGCCGCGCAGCTCAAGGTGAGCTGGAAGCCCGGACCGGCGCTGACCGATCTTTCCGACATCGAGAAGGCGCTGCGCGCCAATCCCTCGACGCCGCGGCAACTGATCGACAGAGGCGACGTCGACGCCGCGATCAAGGCGGCGACCAAGCCGATGCAGCGGACCTACGTCTGGCCCTACCAGATGCACGGCTCGATCGGCCCGTCCTGCGCGGTCGCCGATTGCAGCGAGGGTGCGATCCGGGTTTGGTCCGGCACGCAGAACCCGCACATCCTGCGCGGCGATCTGGCGCTTTTGATCCAGCGGCCGGAATCCGAGATCGACATCGTCAGGATGGAGGCCGCCGGCTGCTACGGCCGCAACTGCGCCGACGACGTTTCCGCCGATGCGCTGCTGCTGTCGCGTGCGGTCGGCCGCCCGGTGCGCGTCCAGCTGACCCGCGAGCAGGAACACGCGTGGGAGCCGAAGGGCACCGCGCAGCTGATGGACGTCAACGGCGGCCTCAACGCCGACGGCAGCGTCGCTGGCTACGACTTCGTTACGCGCTATCCCTCCAACGGCGCGCCTACGCTGGCGCTGCTGCTCACCGGGCGGATCGCACCTGAAGCGGCCGTGTTCGAGATGGGCGACCGCACCGCGATCCCGCCCTACGACTACGACAACATGCGCGTCGTCGCCAACGACATGCCGCCGATCGTGCGCGCCTCATGGCTTCGCGGCGTCTCGGCGCTGCCCAATACGTTCGCGCATGAATCCTATATCGACGAGCTTGCCGCCGAGGCGGAGGTCGATCCGATCGAATACCGGCTGCGCTATCTCAGGGATAAGCGCGCGATCGATCTCGTCAACGCGGTCGCCGAGCGCGCCGGCTGGACGCCGCGTCCGGTGTGGAAAGAGCCCGAGGCCGAGGGCGATGTCGTCCGCGGCCGCGGCTTTGCCTATGCGCTCTACGTGCACAGCAAGTTTCCCGGCTACGGCGCGGCATGGTCGGCATGGATCGCCGACGTCGCCGTCAACAAGGCGACCGGCGACGTCAGCGTGACCCGCGTCGTCGCCGGCCAGGATTCCGGGTTGATGATCAATCCGGAGGGCGTGCGACACCAGATCGAAGGCAACGTCATCCAGTCGACCAGCCGCGCGCTGATGGAAGAGGTCTCCTTCGAGCGCGGCGCAGTCACGGCGCGGGAATGGGGCGCCTACCCCATCATCAAATTCCCCGATCTGCCTGCGATCGACGTCCTGATGCTGCCGCGGCAGGACCAGCCGCCGCTCGGCGTCGGCGAGTCCGCCTCGGTGCCGAGTGCCGCTGCGATCGCCAATGCGATCTATGATGCGACCGGCGTCCGCTTTCGCGAGCCGCCATTCACGCCGGAACGCATTTTGAAGGGACTGCGCGGCGAGCAGCCCGTCGCGGCCGCGGCGCTTCCCTCACCCGCGCCGCCGGCCGACCTCAACAGGTGGCAAAATCCGTTTGCGAAACGCGGCGGGGTGCTCGCCGGCATTGCCG
>NZ_JACMYP010000354.1 GCF_020889705.1 Bradyrhizobium altum
GGCGACGTCGAAGCGCACCGCGCCGTGGTCGGACAGGCGATTGCGCTGCCGGCGCAGCTCCTTCAGCTTCTTGGGCCCGAGCGCGTCGCGCAGCAGTTCATCGGCATCGCGCGTCGCATCGAGCTGTGCGCGCTGATAGGCGCTCAGCAGGCGCGGCTGCAAACCGTCGCGCGCGAGCACCGCGCGGATTGCCGCCATGGCCGGCCCCTCGAGCGACATGGTGCGCAGGATCAACGCGTGCGCACCCGCATTGCGTGCCTGCTGCAGCATCTTGCCGGCGGCCTGCTCGGCGGCATTGCGGTCGAGCAGCGGCGTGCACAGCGTGCCGTAGGGTTCGGCGCCGACCAGCGCGGGCAGGGGGATCCGGTAGATTCGCCGCAATGGCACGACCGGCAACAGCCCGATCAATTGCCCGGCATCGCCGGTGGCGCTGAGCAGCGATGCACCGGTGCGGCCGCGCGCGGAGGCATCGACCGCCAATTCCCAGTCGGGCTGGTAGTAGCCATTGGCCTCGATCGCGCGCTCGGCAAGCGCCCGCCATGCGCCGACCGGCGCGGCTGACAGCGGCGGCAACGCGCGATCGTCCGTGGCATCCTTGCGCGATGCACGGCGGATCATTGCCTGGTCAGCAATATCGGCCACGTCCCATGTTTCCCCGGTCGGCAAGGCTGATCGGCCTTGCGTTCATCGCGGGCAACGCTAGCGGAAAGAAATGGAAAATGCCGTTGAGGCCATCCGGCAATTTGAGCGGTCATGTTAACGGGGCGTTCAGCATATGGTCGGCAGGGACGCCACGGAGAATGAATCAGGCCATCGCGAGTTAGGAAGGCATTTGCGCGGAGACCATGCTCAAACAAGGAGCTGAAGCGCGATGACGATTCAACTGAATCTCATCGCGCTTTACGGCTTGGGGCTTCGTTGCGCGTCGGCCGTGAGGGAGCTCTCGACCGGTTCGTAAGTCTCGGTCACGCAGTTGTCGTCGGCCTCCACCTGCCGGCGATCGAAGATCGCGCCGTCATTGATGAAGACGCGATAGGTCTGCGTCCCGAGCGGCTTGCCGATCACCGAAGTCAGT
Source organism: Bradyrhizobium altum (assembly GCF_020889705.1). GTDB lineage: Bacteria > Pseudomonadota > Alphaproteobacteria > Rhizobiales > Xanthobacteraceae > Bradyrhizobium > Bradyrhizobium altum. The sequence continues at coordinate 1,076 of NZ_JACMYP010000354.1, forward strand.
TCGGCGCGCACGCAGGCGGTCCAGCCGGTGCCGCGGGGGTCGTGCAGCGGAGCGGAGACCCGCACATGGGTCGGCTGCGAGCCGGCGGTGAACACCGAGTCCAGCTTGCCGGCCACCAGCCGCTTGAGGTCCGGAGGCGTCTCGAGCGGCGCCGGCTCGGTGGCCTTGACCTTCAACATGTCAGGCCATACCGCGTGGCTGTCCGCCAGCCCGCAGCCGCTCAACATCAAGGCGGCGCCGGCCAGCAGCGCCGCCACTTGTCCTTGTCCCTGTCCCATTGAACTAATTTAATGTGCCGCCGCCCATATTGCGCCCCCCTGGTGGCGCTGAATTCGCATCGCGCGGCGCTTTGTCGATCAACAAATGTCGAGCGACAAGCTATCTTGGGGTAGAAGTATTGCCGGATGTTTCTACGGCTGCGGGGGAGAGAGACTGACATGAAAAGCTTCACGGTTGCTGCCGTCATTCTGGCGCTGATTGCGACACCGACCCTGGCCCAGGGCCGGCGAGGCGGCGGGGGCGACGACAGGAAGACGGAGAAGAAGCCCCAGATCGACGAGAAGGCCTACAAGGCCGCACTCGATCGTATTCCCGAGCCCAAGGAGAAATACGATCCCTGGGGCGTCACCAAGCCGGCCGCCGATCCAGCCAAGAAGCCGAAATAGCCGGGCCCATCCGATCCCGCGACGATTCCGGCGTGAGAACCGGTGCCGGCAGCAGCAGATTGCCGCACGGCATGAACCTTCACCTGACGGCTATCGACCCATCTCCGATGTCTTTGTCGGAGGCCGCCATGCTTCGCCGTTCCCTCCTCAGCCTGATCGTTCCGGCTGCGATCCTGTTCGGTGCCGTGCCGGCATTGGCGGAAAGCCGTCTGGCGCTGGTGATCGGGCAGTCCGCCTACAAGTCGGTGCCCGCGCTGCCCAATCCGGCCAACGACGCCAGGGCCATGTCACAGATGCTGACCGATGCCGGCTTTGCCGTGACCACGGCATCGGATCTGTCGCAGGACGAGATGCGCGCAAGGATCAGCGACTTCGCCGGCCAGGTCGCGGCGAAGGGCGCCGACACCGTGGCGCTGGTGTTCTATGCCGGGCATGGCCTGCAGATCGATGGCGAGAACTATCTGGTGCCGGTCGATGTCGATCCGAAGCGCGAGGCCGACATCCCGATCCAGGCGGTTCGCCTCAACGACATCCTGAACACGCTGACGTCGGTGCCGAGCCGGATGCGCATCGTGCTGCTCGATGCCTGCCGCAACAATCCTTTCCCGGAGCTCAGCAAGACCGCGGGGCACGGACTTGCCATCATTGATGCCAAGGTCGGCGCGCCCGGCACCTTTGTCTCGTTCTCGACGTCACCGGGTGCGGAGGCCGAGGACGGCAGCGGCGCCAACAGCCCTTATACGACCGCGTTGCTGGCTTCGGCGAAGGAGCCGGGGATTCCGATCGAGGACACCTTCAAGCGCGTCCGCCTCGCGGTGAACAAGGCGACCGACGGCCGCCAGACGCCGTGGGATTCCTCGTCGCTCACCGACGATTTCCGCTTCATGGCAGGTACGTCGTCAGCGTCGCCCGCGGCCACGCCGGCGCCGGCCGCGACCAAGCGCACCGTCGACGAATGGAAGCGCGAATTGCAGGGCAGGCCGATCGAGGCTGCAAACGAGCTGATGGTGGTCGACGGCACCGACGAATCCTATGAAGCCTTCGCGGCGATCTTCGCCGGCACGCCGCGCGGCCTGCAGGCCCGCGACTGGCTCGACCGGCATCGCCGCATGGTGGCGTGGAACAGCGCCATTCTCGGCAACACGGCGGCGGGCTATCGCAGCTTCCTCGTGCTGTACCCCGACAGCGATCTGACAGCGACCGCGCGCAAGATGATCGAACGGTTGCGCTACCGTCCCGATCTGACACCGGCCGCTGCGCTCAGCGTGCCGGCGACCAACGTTGCGCTGGCGGCGCCGACCTGTCCCTGCAATGCGACGCCGCCACCACAGCAGAAGGCAGACGCGCCGGCCAAGAAGCGTGTCGAGAAACGCGCCGATCCCGATCCGCCGCGGCGCGCCAGCAAGCGCCCGCCGCGCGTCGTGGTCGAGGACGATGTCGTGGTGGTGCGCCGGCCGCCTCCGGCCGTGGTTTACGAACCGGTCGGGCCGCCGATCGGAATCGGGATTGGTATCGGCGGCGGTGGTTATCGCGGCCATTATGGCGGCGGTTATCGCAGGGGTGGATACTGACGCGCCAATCGCGTAAAGGGTTTCCCCGCATGAGATGCGGCGTTTGATGGTCGCATCTCGCGGGAGGACGCAATGCGGTCGCTGTTTCGCTTGCTTGCCGCGCTGGTGCTGTGCGTACAGCCGGCGCTCGCCTGGGAGTATTGGGGCGGCGACCGCGGGGGACAGCGCTTCTCGCCGCTGACGCAGATCACATCGGACAATGTCGGCACGCTGGTGCGCGGCTGGGAATTCCGCACCGGCGATCTCGACGCGCGTCCGCCCGAGGTCATGAAGCGCACCAAGTTTGAGGTGACGCCGCTGTTCGTCGAGGACAGCCTGATCTTCTGCACGCCGTTCAACGAGGTGATCGCGCTCGATCCCGGCACCGGTGCGCAGAAATGGCGTTTCGATCCGAAGATCAGCATGGCGCAGCGGCCGGCCAATCGGTTTGTCTGCCGCGGCGTCGCGCACTGGACCGATGATCGCGCGGCCGATGGTGCGGCCTGCAAGTCACGCATCTTCACCGGCACCAATGACACGCGCCTGATCGCGCTCGATGCCAGGACCGGCAAGCCCTGCGCCGATTTCGGCAACAATGGCGAGATCAAGATCGACGCCGGGATGAAGCTGGAATGGCCGGGCGAATTCCAGATCACGTCGGCGCCGGTGACGGGACGCGGTGTGGTCGTGGTCGGGTCCGCGATCGGTGACAACCGGCGGGTCGATGCGCCGCTCGGCGTGGTGCGCGCCTTCGATGCACGGACCGGTCAGCTGCGCTGGACCTTCGATCCGCTCGTGCATAACGGGGTCGAAGCCGGCCACAGCAATGTCTGGGCGCCGATGTCGGTGGACGAGGAGCGCGGCCTGGTGTTCCTGCCGACGACATCGCCCAGTCCCGATTTCTGGGGCGGCAAGCGTCCCGGCAATGACGAGCACGCCAATTCCGTCGTCGCGCTGCGGATCGAGACCGGTGAATTGGTGTGGGCGTTTCAGACCGTGCATCACGACGTCTGGGACTATGACCTGCCGGCACAGCCGACGCTGGCGCGCATCGACACCGGCAACGGCATGCGCGACGTCGTGATCCAGCCGACCAAGCAGGGCTTCGTGTTCGTGCTCGATCGTGACACCGGCAAGCCGGTGTGGCCGGTCGAGGAGCGCGCGGTGCCGCAGAACGGCGCCGAGGGCGACCAGCTGTCGCCGACGCAGCCGTTCCCGACCCACGTGCCGCCGTTGCTGACGCAACGGATGACGGCCGACGATATCGCCGGCTTGCTGCCGGGCGTCGGGAGCTCGGCTTGCGAGAAGCTGCTGGCGCAGTCCCGCAACGAGGGTCTTTACACGCCGCCGTCGACGCAGGGCACGATCATCTATCCGATGACCGGCGGGGGCGTGAACTGGGGCAGCGCGGGCTTCGATCCGGTCAACCAGATTCTGTTCGCCAATGTCAGTCACGCCGCGCACATCATCACGCTGATTCCGCGCGACCAGGCCAAGGGCTTCAGTCCGCCGCCCGGCCATGATTTCGGCCAGCAGCAGGGCGCGCCGTTTGCGATGTCGCGGGCGCTGGCGATGACGCCGGTTGGGACGCCCTGCAACAAGCCGCCATGGGGCGAGACGGTGGCGGTCGATCTCAAGGCCGGCAAGATCCTCTGGCATTCGTCGGTCGGCACCAGCGAGGATCTCGCGCCGCTCGGCATCGCACTCAACACCGGCACGCCGCTGGTCAACGGCGTCGCGATCACCGCAGGCGGCCTGGTGTTCACCGGCGCGATGGATGCCTATCTGCGCGCGTTCGATGCGAGGTCGGGCCGGCAGTTGTGGCTCGGCCGGCTTCCGGTACCGGGCGTCGCCAATCCGATGACCTATCTCTGGAATGGCGAGCAGTACGTCGTGATCGGCGCCGGCGGCCATTCCGAGGCCGGCACATCGATCGGCGATAGCGTGGTGGCATTTCGCCTGCCGCGCCAGGGCGAGAGCGTTTCGCTGATGACCCGCCTGATCGATCGTCCCGGCGGGCGGCTGACCGTCAAGGCGGTCGCTGGCAGTCTCGCGCTCGTCGCCATCGTTGCGCTGTTGTGGCGCTGGCGGCGGAGCCGCCGCTCGCGATCCGCTTAGGTGCGGCCTGCCGCAGGCGCGCGCCGCCAAAATATCGAAAACAACCCCATGCGAAGGAGCCGGCGGCTGCCGGCGTTCGAAAAGCAACTTGACACGTCGGGCAAGTCAGGGGTAAATTTCCACTATTCCGAAATTGTGCAAGCGTCGCCTCGCTCGCGCTAAAGCGCGATGAAGTCAGGTTGAATCGGCCTGGCGGCATTCGATGCATCCTTCTGCACCCGGGGCAATCGCATATGGACCTTCAGCGGCCGCGCAGGCACTCGGCCTCGTGGTTCGAGACGCGCCGCAAGCGGCGCTCCTCACCATGAGGGTCTACTATTGTGACGCAAAACAAGACCTCATCCTGAGGAGCCCGCCAAAGGCGGGCATCTCGAAGGATGGCCGCGAGGACGGTGCCCGCCAAATCTTTCCGAATGCGATTGCCCTGCCCCGCAACCGGAGAGGGGGCGCAGGGTTTTCGCGGATGCAATTGAACCTGGGGCGTGGACTCATAAATCTGGGATATCGCTTCCGAGAGGAAATGCGGACACGCGGCGCAGACCGCGGGGATGTGACCTTGTGGACCAACTTCGCCGCTTCCGACTGGTCCGGTATTGGGTGCAGTCCGGACTTCTCATCAACGATCCTCGACCGTGGCATTTGACCCGAATCGGACATCCTTTGATCTAGATCAACCCGAAATTGAGCCCTCCCGTTTCTGTATGCCTCACCATTCGTCAAAGGACCCCACTATCGAAAACGCATTCGAGCGAAACAGCTCTTCGAGCAGTGTCACGAACGAAGCAACGCACGCCGCTGTTGCACCGACCTGGAGGTTTTCATGAATCTGGCTGAGTCCGGACAATCGTTCGACCATGCAGCAGGCGAGGAGATGGCGTACGTGCCGGGCGGCACGTTTCGCATGGGCTCGGATCGGCATTATCCGGAGGAAGCGCCGGTCCATCGCGTTAGCATTGACGAATTCTGGATGGATCGCGCGCCGGTCACCAACCTCCAATTCCGCAAATTCGTGAACGCGACCGGTTACGTCACTTTCGCCGAAATTACACCTGATGCGAAGGACTATCCGGGTGCTCTGCCGCACATGCTCAGGGCCGGCTCGCTGGTCTTCACGCCGCCCAAGCGAGCTGTAGACTTGCGTAACTGGGGGCAATGGTGGACGTTCAAATTCGGCGCCAACTGGCGCCATCCCTATGGTCCGCGCAGCAACATCAGCGGGCTCGACGACCACCCGGTCGTTCACGTCGCCTACCGGGACGTCGAAGCCTACGCCAAATGGGCCGGCAAGGAATTGCCGACCGAAGCCGAATGGGAATTCGCAGCACGCGGCGGACTGGACGGCGCGGAATTCGCCTGGGGTGACGAGCAATTTCCCGGCGGCAGGCATATGGCGAACACCTGGCAGGGTAATTTCCCGCACCAGAATCTCGCGGCTGATGGCTTCGAACACACCTCGCCCGTCACCGCATTCCCGGCCAACGGTTACGGCCTGCATGACATGATCGGCAATGTCTGGGAATGGACGGCCGATTGGTATTCGCAGAAGCACGAAGCCGACGCCCCGAAAGTCTGCTGCATCCCGCAAAATCCTCGCGGCGGGCCCGAGGGCGCGAGCTACGACTCTTGTCAGCCGAACCTCAGGATTCCGCGCAAGGTGCTTAAAGGCGGCTCGCATCTTTGCGCTCCCAACTACTGCCGCCGCTATCGTCCGGCCGCGCGTCATGCCGAGCCGATCGACACCTCAGCAAGCCATGTCGGCTTCAGGTGCATCACCAGGAAGAGGATCACGTCATGAGTAACGATAGGATTCCGGAAAAGCCTGGGATGAGCACGGCAATTGGCGGAAGATTAAAACGCCGCGATCTCTTGTTGAGCGGTAGTTCTCTCGTCGCCGCATCAGCACTCTCTGCCGTCGGGGCGACAAGCTTCGCGCAAGCGCAACCGACACCGGCCCCGGTGCCCGCGCCGG
>NZ_JACMYP010000355.1 GCF_020889705.1 Bradyrhizobium altum
CGAGCCCCGGGTCAGCGCCACCGCCAGGGTGTAGAGCACGCCGGTGCCGGGCGAGGCGACCACGATCAGGGTGGTCAGCAGGAAGGACCAGGTCATTTCAAAATCCCCAGGGACATCAGCCGCCAATATCACGTCCCGCCCCCGGGGCGGAAGCAGCCACCGGCCGGCGGCTCCTCCCCCGCGCTGACAACTCTGTCATGAGGGCCCTGGGCTTGTCAGGACCTGGTCTTGTCAGAACCTGGTCTTGTCAGAACCTGCGGACCCCGCCGCCCGACAGCGCCGACGCCTTCGTCTCGGCGACGCGGATCACGTCCAGCGGCGCCCAGGGTTTTGCCCAGAACGTCGCGCCGTCAGGCAGGCGCTGCCGCAGCGGCTTGCCCGAGGTCACGATCACATCGAGATCGGGGCTGTAAATCTTGGCGACATAGGCGAGTTCGACGCCGGTCATGTTTCCGGCCAGCTCGACATCCGTCAACATCAGCACGACGCTGTCGCCGTTGCTCCGCAGCACCAATTCTGCGGCCTCCGCGCTCTCGCAGGAGATGACCTCGAACTCGCTCTCCGCTAGCAGCAATTCGATCATCTGGCGCTGCATCGGGTCGTCTTCGACAACCAGGGCCTTCGCACGACTGGGTCTCGATTGTCCCATGGCTGGGCCTCCCTTGGGTTGAATGCCTCGGTTTGAGAGTGTGACGAGGGTCAAACACCTGGGCGCTGGATAGTTCGGTTCCAATCTGAAAAAATGGGAAAACCCGCCGTGTTCCTCACGGCTCCCGCCACCCCTCGTTGAGATGGAGCGGACCTGACATGACCGCGATCTCTGGATCTGCCGCCGCCGTGACTGGGGCCGCCAGCGGCATCGGCCGCGCGCTCGCGCATGAACTGGCGCTGCGCGGCTGCGATCTGGCGATCGCCGACCGCGACGAGGCCGGCCTGCAGGCCGCCGCGGCCGAGATCGCCAAGGCGAGCCCGCGCAAGGTCACGGTGCATCGCCTCGATGTCAGCGAGCCCGGGCAGATCACGGCATTTGCCGAGGCCGCCGGCGCTGCGCATCCCGGGCTCAACATCGTCGTCAACAATGCCGGCGTGGCGCTGCTCGGCCAGTTCGACGAGATCGAGCAGGCGCAGATGGAGTGGCTGTTCAACATCAATTTCTGGGGCGTGGTGCACGGCACCCGCGCCTTCCTGCCGCTGCTTTCGCGGCAGCGCGAGGCGCATATCGTCAACATCTCCTCGATCTTCGGCATCCTCGCGCCGCCCGGCCAGAGTGCTTACTGCGCAGCCAAGTTCGCGGTGCGCGGCTTCTCGGAAAGCCTGCGCCACGAGCTTGCGGTGGCGAATAGCCCGGTGCGGCTCTCCGTCGTGCATCCCGGCGGCGTCGCCACCAACATCGCGCGCGACTCGCGCACCGGCGCCGGCATCACCGACAATGCCCGCCGCTCCGAAGCGATCGAGCGCTTCGACGCGCTGGCCAGGACCACGCCGACCGCAGCCGCGCAGCGCATCATCGCCGGCATCGAGAAGAACCAGCCGCGCATCCTGATCGGCAAGGACGCCCGCTTCATGGACCTGCTGCAACGCTTCCGCCCCGCGACCTACTGGAAGGTGATGCAGCGGCTGATGGAGAAGGCGGCGGCGCGGCGGCTGGCGCGCGAGGCGGCGAGGGCCGGTTGAATGTGCGGCGTCGCGGGGTGAGGCCCCGCAGCGCAGACGCGGCACACACCCGTCGTCCCGGCGAACTCATCAGACCCGTCATCCTGAGGTGCGAGCGGAGCGAGCCTCGAAGGATGCACGGCCCGACCGGTGGCCGTCGACCCTTCGAGACGGCCGCTGCGCGGCCTCCTCAGGATGACGGTGATTCATCTTCAACGCTGTGCTAATCCGCCCAACGCATACCTTACCCTTCCAACTGCTTCTTCACCCCAAGCGCCAGCCGAAACAGCGGGTCACTTCGCTCCGACGGATAGAGCGCGCTCTTCGTCACCTGCGGGAAATTGTCGTTCTTCCAGAACGACGCCGGCGCGAACGAGAATTTCGCGACCAGCCGCCGGCCGAAATCCATCTCGTAGGGGAAATAGTTTTCCCTCTCGTCGGTGCCGGATACTTCAGGATATTCGCCGAGCAGATAGCCCTCCTGGATGTGCGGCCGCACCGCCGCCGGCGGGCAGACGCTGGAGAGCCGCACGATCTGCAGGCCGGCCTCGGCGCTCGCCGTGATCGCGCCGCTCAAGTTCGGCACGCCGAGCACATAGAGGAAGGCGGTGCCGGTCTCCGCCAGCGAGGCAAACGACGCGGCGATCCGGATCGAATGGGTGACGTCGAGCAGCGGCGTGGTGCAGACCTCGTAATGCTGCAGGATCGACCAGCGCAGGATGCGATGCCGTTTCAGCCGTTCCAGCCCGAGCAGCTTTGCTTTCGCGTATTCCGCAATCAGGATCTGCTCGGCGCGGGCCAGCGCCGCGAACCGCGACGCCAGCGTCGCGCGGTCCGGATTGCCGCGCCCGGCGCGGAACAGCGTCGGCTTCAGCGACGAGTTGCGCTTGACGTTCCTGAAGTCGGCGCCCTGGCCGCGAAACAGCAGCACATGGTCGCGGTTGAGGAATTGCAGCTCGGCGATCTTGGTCGCGAGTTCGAGATAGGAGCCGATGCGATGGCCCGGCCCCTCCCGCACCGCCGCGTTCTTCGCGATCTGGCATCCGCGGCGATCGAAGAACGACCAGATTTTTTGGCTGCCGATCGTTTCCATGGGACGCCACTCATTCTCAACTCGTCATTCCGGGGCGGCCCGCAGGGCTGAACCCGGAATCCATTTGTCCACGCGTGATGCGGCCCGATGGATTCCGGGCTCTCGCTTCGCGAGCCCCGGAATGACGGGTGGAGAGAACCGCAGCTCCCCTCACCGCCCGATGAGCTGATCGGCAAAGTACCCGATGGTCTTGCGATAGATCACTGCCCTGTTCCACTCGCGCATCGCCTCGAAATTCGCGCTGCCTTCGCCGTAGGGCGCGCCCATCTTGAAGCCGTTCGAGTGCAGGAGGTTCGCGGTGGAGGCCAGCACGTCCGGCACCGAGTGGCGCAAATCGACATGGCCGTCGCCGTCGAAATCGACGCCATACTTGATGTAGGACGACGGCAGGAATTGCGTCTGCCCGATCTCGCCGGCATAGGCGCCGATCATGTCGTTGAGCCTGAGGTCGCCGCGTTGCAGGATCTTGAGCGCGGCGAGCAGCTCGCCCTGGAACAGCTCGGTGCGGCGGCAATCATGCGCCAGCGTGGCGAGCACGCGGAACACCGGCAGCTTGCCCATGTCGCCCTTGCCGAAATCGGTCTCCAGCCCCCAGATCGCGACCAGGATCTGGCGCGGCACCCCGTATTGCTGCTCGATCTTCGAGAGCAGCGCGGCGTGACGCTGCAACATGGCGCGGCCGCCATTGATGCGCCCGGAGCCGACGCGGGTTGCGACATACTGCTCGAAGGTCTTGTTGAAGGTGTAGCGCTGCCGCCGGTCGAAGGCGAGCACCCCGCCATCCTGCTGCACGACGCCGAGCGCCTGCGAGATCACATCCTGCTGGATGCCGGCACTGGCCGCCTCCTGCGAGAACGACTGGACGAAACTCGGGAAACTGCCGCCGCAACGGGCGGCATAAGAGGGGGTGGCAAGCAGCAAGGCGCCGAACACAACCGCCAAACGACACCTGAGCATGCAACAATCCCTCCTGCTTCGAATGGCCGATCATGCCACGGAGCAAACGAAGCAGTCAAAGCATCGGCACCGCCACTTGACCTCTCACGGGCTCGGCGTCGCCCCGGACTTGCCGGTGAACTTGGCGATCCAGGACATGTTCTCGGTCGCGAGGATGTTCTCGCATTCGTTGACGAAGTCCGACCATGACGGGCGTGGCCGATTGGTGCAGTCCTCGAGGCGCCGCGCCGTGGCACGATAGGTGGTGACCAGGAAATCGTAGCGCGAGGCTTCGACATGGGCGAGCACGGCACCGCCGAGCGTGGTCAGCACGGCCGTGAAGGCGACCATGTCGAACGGAACACCGGCTATCACAGGCTTGGCTTCCACGCCGGCAACCGCGGTAAGCAGGGTTGCCAGTGCGGCGAGCGCGAATTCGACGTGCCGCAGGCGCGATGCAATGACCTGATAGCGGGCGGCCCGCTTCGTGAACCAGCCGATATGCCCCTGCACGCGTTGCGTGATGTATTGCTGCTGTTGCAGGCCCTGGCGGGGCAGCGACCCCTGCCCCGCGGCCTGGACCAGCTGCGGCAGCAGGTCCTCACCATCGGCCTCGATCTTTCGACCCTCGTCGTCAAGCAAGGCGTCCGCCTTGGCCGCGTCGTCATAGGGGGCTGCGCTGGCAGCAAAGCGATAGGCCTCCCGCTTCAGACGCTCCGAGATCGCACGCGCACGCACCCAGGACGAGATACGATCGGCGCCGAGCAGACGCTGGGTGAAGAAGGTCGCGATGGCGAGGCTCACGGCGCCTGCGATCGCAACCGTGGTGCGCGGCGCCGTCGTGTTGTCCGGCAACTGGCTGGCCACCGCGGCCAGGACCGCACCGAGCGACGACAGCCCGAACACCGACCAGCGCGCCCGGTCGATGGTCGATTTCAGCTGGTTTGCGGTCTCTGACCACTGCGCCTGGCGGTTCGCAATCGTATCCAATATGGCCATCGCAAATATCCTCGAGCAATGCGCAAATTATTTCAGGACAACATCGGCTCCGGCAGCATGATCACAAAACAGGTCTCGGAATAATCGATATCCATGCTCGTTTCCAAATATCGTCGAGCAATTCAAAAGATCATTCTCATCCAATAACAACCTTTGGTCAAGGCGACCAGAGCACGAAATCCTGGCGTGCAGAAGACGCCGATCGGCGGCCCGCGGCGGTCGAAAGCGCCGCCGTGTATCGGAACAGCACAAAGGGATTGCGGTGGAAGCTCAGTCCTTGAGCTGCCGCTCCAGATCGACGAAGTCGATCTCCGCCCAGCGCTCAGAGATCTTGCCGTCGTGAATCCGCCAGAACGTCATGCCGCGGAATTCGACGTGGCGGCCGGTCGGGGCAATGCCGCGCCACGGGCTGCGGTGCCGGCCGCGCCAGACGAAGCGGCCGGCGACGATGTCGCGCTCGGCCACCAGCATTCCGCCACCGCCGACAGATCGGCAAAGGTCTCATGCAAGGCCGCTGAATGCGCGATCACTTCCTCGGCGCTCATCCGCTTGCCGGCGGCATGATCGAAGAAGTCGGACGCCAGCTGCGCGCGGATCGCATCGGGATCGAGACGATTGGTCACGGCGTCGTAATGCGCGAGCACCAGCGCCTTGTTGGCGTCGAGGGTGGCGTTGGACATCGGCGGGGCGCCTTCGATCAAAGGAAAAGTTGCAGAAAAGGAAGGATGCGCCTCATACGCGAATCGGGCGGGACGGTGCAAGTGACGATGGTCAGAAAAAACCGCCGCTTTCGACCGGCGCGCGTTTCTATTCCGAAGCGAAAGGCGGTTGCCGGGAAAGTGCGATGACTTGCGCGCGGGGCTGCCGCTCCCGAAGCCAGCCCGATGCGTACGGCATAACCAGCCGCGGCGGTAACATCATCCGATGGCTTGACCATGCCGGTGGAATGCAAGCGGCGGCCCGCGGCATCCGGCGGCGCATGGCACGGGAGCAATTCGGGACCCGATGCGTGAACGCCGGAGGCGCTGGCGGCGACCAAGAAGCACGAATTCGGCTCGCCGGTTCCGCGCCACGCGCGACCGGCCGCCGTGTCTTGTTCATGCAAAAGCGCGCCGCTAAAGCGTCGTCAGCCTGTTGCGACGAAGCCGTCATTTGCGGGGAACGCGATCCGATGACGGACGATACGATGAGGATGCGCCATCGATGACGATCACCGGGGGTTTCGTACGTGCGCGCAGGGCAGCCGCATCGCTTAGTATCATCTTCGCGCTCAGCGCGACGCTGACCGGAACGATCGACATTGCCGCAGCGCAGGACGCCCGCGCCAAGCGAGCGCCGGCGCAAGGCACCGGGAGCACGCAGGCGATCGCCGTGCAGATGAAGAACGCCATCGCGCTGGCGCGCGGCGGCAAGTTCGACGCGGGCTACGCGCAACTGCTTGCCGCGCTCGACGCCGCCGACAAGCTCGACGGCGCGCAGTTCGTCATGGAGCAATATTTCGACGCGACGGCCACGCTGCGCGCGGTGAAACGCGACGACCTGGCCGAGAAGCTGTTCGTGCGGGCGTTCCAGGGCAAGGCGGCGGCGCAATCGCCGCCCGGAAATGCCGATGTGCTCCTGATGTACGCGATCCTCAAATCCGACCACGCCAGGATCGCGGAGGCGGTCCCGCTCTACATGAAGGCGATCGCCGCCTTCAACGCCTATTGGGGCGAGGGCTCCGAGGAATCGCTGATCGCCAACGACAAGCTCGCGGTCGCGCTGTCGGCCAACGGCTCGGCGGCGTCGGCGACGAATTTGGGCCGGCACAATTTGGAGCGCTCCGAGAAGGCGCTGGGGCCCGACCATCGCACCACCTGGAAGCTCGCCAACAACTATGCCGACATGCTGCGCGAGATCGGCGCACCGGCAAAGGCGCTCGAGCTCGATCTGTTCGCGATCGAGAAGCGCGCCAAGCATTACGGCGAGAACCATCTCAATACGCTGGTGACGGTCAACAACGCCGGACAGGATTTTCTCAATCTCGGCCGCTTTGACGATGCCCGCCGCTATTTCCGTCGCCATCGCGCGATCGCGACCGCGCTCGCGCCGAAAGATCCGAGCTTCGCCGGCCAGGCCGATGCCTGGCTGTTCTACACCGACATGCTCGCCACCAGCGACGCCGGGATGCCGCAAGCCGATCTTGAGCGGCTGGAGGCGATCGTCGCCAATGAAGCGAATTTCGCGGACTTCCTGCGCATCAAGGCCGCGGTGCTGGCGGCCGGCCGACGCGAGCAGCGCGGCGAGCCGGACAAAGGCATGCGGCTGCGCGAGACCGCGCTGGCGATTTCGACCCGCGCCTTCACCGCGCAGCATCCGCTCAGCTTCGAGATCAAGCTCGGCATCGCGACAGCCCTGATCGCGACCGATCCGAACCGCGCCGTGCGCGCGTTCACCGCGCTCGACCGCGAGATGTTCGACTGGATGAAGCGCGAGGTCGGCACATCAGGCGATCGCGCCGTCGCGGAGGCGACCCGCGCCCATGCCGACCATCTGCTGTTCGCCTTCGGCCGCTTCGCCACCTCCGCCGGATCGTCGGAGGCACAGCCGGCCTTTGCCGCCGCCGTGCTGCGCTGGAAGACGCTCGGCGGCGGCGAC
>NZ_JACMYP010000356.1 GCF_020889705.1 Bradyrhizobium altum
GGCCTTCGCCAGATCGAGAAAGTGCCGCCCGGCGCGATCTTCGGTCTCGACGATCCAGGCGTCGGGATCGAAGCGGAGCTCCTTGATCAACCGCTCCTCGACTGAAGGCTCGGACACCGGCTGCTGTGCGGTCGGCACGAACAGCCGCTCGGCCGGACGGCTGTCGTCATAGACCGTCTGCGGCGCCGGCGCATACAGCATCGCGTTGCCGTCCATCAGCGCCACCTTGACGAACACGGCGCCGGCCTCCTCGGCGCCTTTCTTGCGGATCGCGCCGAACACGCCTTCGGTCTGGCAGCGGCGCAGATACGCCGCGACCCATATGCTGGTTTTCAATCGCATGCGCCGACCTATAGGCCAGCGCCGCGGCCACGTCCAATTGTCACAGATGACATCACGCTCCGGCGGGTTGACCGACACAACCGCCGCTCATATCCTTGCATCTGCGGTGCAAGCCGCGCCCGGGTCCACGGGAAGGGTTGAACCCACTTGCATCGAATACGCGGCCAACCAAGCCTTTGTGCAGCCGGTTTTGTGGACCATCGGCGATTGATGCACGGAGGTTTTCATGAACCGATCGCCCGCGCGATTGAATCTCGAACATCTGAAGAAGCAGGCCAAGGAGCTCCTTCGCCTTTACCGGCGACAGGCCCCGGAGGCTTACGCCCGTTTCCGGCAGGCGCTTGCGGCTGCGGCCGGGCGCAGCGACGCGCAAATCGCTGCACTCGATCTGCGGCTTCACGATGCGCAGTCCTGCGTGGCGCGCGATCTCGGCTTCGCCTCATGGCCGGACCTGCGGCGCTATGTCGAAGCCCAATTGCCATCAGGCAAGAGCCGGGACGATCGGGTGCGGCGCTGGCTGCAGCTGGTCTATGCCGCAGAGGTCAACGGCACCACCGATCGCGCCCATCCGCGCGTCGCAATGCGGATGCTCACCGAGGATCCCGATCTTGTGGCCGGTGATCCCTATCTCGCCTGCGCCATCGGCGACGAGGAGACGATACGGCGCACTGCAGCCAGTGATCCCGCATGGGTCAACCGTCCCGGCGGTCCCCTAAAACTGCCGCCGCTGGTTGCGGTCACGCATTCCAGCCTGCTGCAGATTCCGGAATTTCAGGCGCGGCTGCATCGCTGCGCGCGCCTGCTGCTGCAGGCCGGCGCCGATCCCGACCAGTACATCAGCAGCCGCTGGCCGCCCGGATCGCTCGACGCGCCCGATGACAGTAATCCGCTGTCGGCACTGTATGGCGCCGCCGGGCGCAATCACGATCTCGCGCTGACCCGGCTGCTGCTCGAGGCGGGCGCCAATCCGAACGACAATGAATCGCTGTACCACTCGCTCGAAGGCTCCGTGACGACAGGCCTGCTGCTCGAGCACGGCGCGCGGATCGCCGGCACCAACGCGATGTACAAGGTGCTCGACGACGAGAACGTGGCGGCGCTCGAATTGCTGCTGCGGCACGGCGGCGATCCGAACGAGCCGGCGCGCAACGCGCCGCTGACGGACTGCGGATCGCCGCTGATGTGGGCGATCCGGCGGCGGCGATCACGACGGTGCATCGCGACCTTGCTCGACGCCGGCGCAGACCCGCACATCACCACACCAAGCGGGCTCAGCGCTTACCGGTACGCATTGCAATTCGGCCTGACCGAGGTCGCCGAACTGCTGCGCGAGCGCATTGGCAACGAGACGCTCGCCGATGACGAGCGGTTCGTCGCGGCGTGCTCCAGCGGCAACGAGAGCGAAGCGCAGCGGATCCACGCTGAGAGGCCCGACCTTCCGGGGGCGCTCTCTGCGCAGCAGTTGCGCCTGCTTCCCGAGCTCGCCGCTTCAGGCGCCGACGATGCGGTGCGGCTGATGGTCAAGCTCGGCTGGCCTATCACGGTGCGTGGCGGCGATTGGGATGCCTCGGCGCTCAATCATGCGGTGTTCCGCGGCAATGCCGGACTGACACGATTCCTGCTCGAGCACGGCGCCGAGTGGACCGAGCAGCACGGCTTCGGCGACAACGCGTCGGGAAGCTTGTCGTGGGCGTCCTGCAATGAACCGGTCAGTGGCGGCGATTGGGTGGGCTGCGCACAGGCGCTGCTCGATCACGGGATGCCGCGCGCCATTCCGGATCGCGACGATCCGGAATGGGTGCTCCTGGCCGGCCGCAGGAAGCTGTTCTCCGACGAGGTCACGGACATTCTGCTGGGCGACGCAATCTGACGACATGTCAGCGCGTCGACGAACGACGTGCATGGTCGAGCAAGACCCGGCCATGGCAAGGACAGCATAGCCTAGTCGATCGAATGCCCGATCATCGTGCTGAGCTCGCGCACGAGGCGATCGGACATCTGGCCGGTCAGCGGCAGCTTGCGCGCGCGCTCGAACTTCGCGATCGCGTGCTGGGTATCGGCGCCGATCGTGCCGGTCGGCTTGAGCTGACCGTAGCCATATTCGGTCAGCGTCCGCTGGACCGCTGCGATACGCTTGCCGGCCGGGCTCAGATGTTGTGTCGGGATCGGCGCCGGCGGACGAATGACGCCGGACGGCGCGGCGGCCGGGGACGGCGCGGCCGCCGGCGGCGCGACGGTCGACTTCAGCACCAGGTTGGCCATCGGATCGACCGGCTTGGACTCGACCTTAGGTTCGGCCGGCTTGGCTTCAACGGACCTGGACTCGGCGGGCTTGGTCTCCACCGGCTTCACGTCAACCGGCCTTGATGGTTCCACGGCAGCGGGCTCGATCGATCGGGCGGCGGCCTCGGCAGGACGCGGGCGCGGAATCGGACTGGTGGCGGCAGCAACCGGGGCCGGCGGCGGCAGCGTCACCACCGAACCGCCGAACATCGGCGACGGATGACGGCCAGCCTGCAGGAACAGTGCGTTGATCAGGATCGCAACAATGGCGGACAATGCCAGCACGCCCGCAACCAGATCCTTCGGACTATGCAGCAGCAGGCGCAGGACGAGGCCACGTTCCTCCTCGGCCGCGATGGCCACCGCCTTGGCGCCGCGGCGACGGCGCGGCGTTTCGTCGTCATCCAAAGTCTGTCTAGGCACTCTTCTTCACCTGTTGGGTTTGTTCTTGCAGTCCGGACCGCAACGCGGGCTTCAGCGTCGAGACATTGCTGGACGGCTCGACCGCGGCAGGCGGGGTAAACGACAGCGGCAGCGCGACCGACACGATGGTGCCCTCGCCCACCTTGCTCTCCACATTCATCTCGCCGTTGTGCAGACCGACCAGCCCCTTGACGATGGACAGGCCGAGGCCGGTGCCTTCGTGGCGCCGCTGATAGGTCTTGCCGGCCTGGAAGAACGGATCGCCGATCCGCTTGAGGTCGTCGGCGGCGATGCCGACGCCGGTGTCGGAGACCCGCAGCAAGAGCCGCGATCCCTCAACGCCGGCCGACACGGTCACCTTGCCACCACGCTCGGTGAACTTGATGGCGTTGGAAACCAGATTGAGGACGATCTGCTTGAACGCGCGCGAATCGCCGTTCACGATCGGCAGGTCGTCCGGCACGCGGGTGACGAGGTCGACACCGCTCTCGCGCGCCTTCAACGCCACCAGATTGCAGCAATTGAGCAGCGCCGGCCGCGGCGCAAACGGCTCCGGCGAAATCTCGAAATTGCCGGACTCCATCTTCGACATGTCGAGGATGCCGTTGACGACGGACAGCAGATGCTGGCCGGAGTCGTTGATCAGCTGCGCGTATTCCTTGCGGCGGGCCGCGTCGAGGCCAAGCACGTCTTCCTGCGCGATCATCTCGGAGAAGCCGATGATGGCGTTGAGCGGGGTGCGCAGCTCGTGGCTCATGGTGGCCAGGAAGCGCGTCTTCGACGCATCGGCCTGCTCGGCCGCATGGCGCGCCTGTTCGAGCGCGTGCTCCTGCACCTTGCGATCGGTCACGTCGCGGATCACGGCGACCACCTCGGCATCGGCGGAGGCCTGCTCGAGCGCACGGCAGCGCATCTCGACCCAGATGAATTCGGCGGCAGCCTCGCCACGCGCACCGTCGCGGCGCACGCGGAACTCGACGCTGCGGGATTCGCCGCGCGCGGCGTCCGACAGCGCGGTGAGATAGGCCGGACGATCGGCGACATGAACGCGGTCGAACAGCCCGTGGCCGGACAGCCGCGATGCCGGCACGCCGAGCATGATCTCGACCGCGGGCGAGATGAAGCGCACCGCGCCGTTGCGGCTGTGCCGCGACAGCACGTCGCTCATGTTGTGCGCGAGCAGGCGGTAGCGCTCTTCCTCGACGTAAAGCAGCGCCACGCTGGTGCGCGCCAGCGACTCCGCGCCGAAGGCAAGCCCAGCCGCATAGAAGATCGCCGACACGACGCCGAACCCGACCAGCATGCTGTTCGACGCAACCGCGGGATCGACCACCGGCAGCACGTGGTAATGGCCAAGCACGCTAAGCAGCGCTGCGCAGATCATCGCCAGCGCGAACGCAAACGCCACCACGCGCCGCGAGGCCGACAGCGCCGCCTCGATCGGAATCACGACGAGCCACACCGCCGCGAACGACGCGATGCCGCCGGTCGACGCCGCGACCATCATCACGAGACCGGCGAGCGCCAGCGACGACAGCACATGCGCGCCTTCATAGCGGCCGGTGCGCGACAGGAACCAGGACAGCAGGATCGGCGCGATCAGCCAGGCGAAGGCCGCGACCTCGATCGCCGTCGGCGCCCCGCGCATCGCCAGAAAGGCCGGGAACGAGGCCAGCGCCGCCAGACTGCCGAGCAGCCGCGGCGCCATGAAGGCACGGTGGCGCGCACGCGTCAGCGCATCATATTGCGCCGACGGATGCAGCAGCGCATCCAGGCAATCGCGGATCAGACTCAAACTACTCACAGCACTCGCGCTTCGGCGTAATCGTCAGACAGACGCGCCGGAACGCCTCCTTTGTGATTGCAGGCCAACGTGTCAGAGCGAACTTAAGCGAACGCTAAGGCGGGGCGGCCTCCTGCCAAACACCGTGCATTGGCGAGGCTTCGACGCTGCCATTCACCGGTCATTTGTCGGGGATGGTGAACGGCTGGTTTCCGGGTGCGACAAACTATGGTTTCGAAATAGTGGACGCGGCGCATCTTGCGTATCCGGCACTCGTCAGCCGCCATCAATCGAAAATTTACGGCGAATCGATTCAGGCGAATTTTCCGCGATTTTTCGACGGATTTACTTCAATGCAGATACTTCCGATTTATCGACCGATGCTAACCGTGAGGGCAATAGCGGCATCGACCGCGCAAGAAGCAAGACAAGATAGACGACCGGGATCGCGCCATGTTCTTCCTGCTGCGTTTGGCATTCTGGCTCGGGCTTGTGCTCGTGCTGCTGCCGAGAGACAAACCCCCTGAAGCGGACAGGACGCCGCAGATCAGCGCATCGGATGCGGTGTCGGCCGCGACGGCGACGATCAACGACATGGGTCAGTTCTGCAAGCGTCAGCCTTCCGCCTGCGAAGTCGGCGGCCAGGCCGCGACCGCGATCGGCCAGCGCGCGACCGATGGTGCGCGCAAGCTCTACCAGATCATCACCGACAAGAAGCCGCCCGACCACACCGGCTCGATCGGCAAGGATGATACCGACCCGGGCGCGTCCCGCGACACGCTGACGGCGGACGATCAGATGATTGAATTCCGCCTGCCGCCGATGCCGTAAGCACCAATCGAGCGCTTTCGCGTGAGGCGGATGCCGGTTCGCGTGAAGAAAACACGTCAAAACAACCGGGAACCGGTTCCATTTTCGTCGCTTTCGCGGCCAGCCATCCTATATAAGCCGTTGAGAATAGGACGCGGGCCACGATGACGACGATCGACGAAATCAGGGACAATTTTGCGCTGCTGGACGAGTGGGACGACCGTTACCGCTATGTCATCGAGCTCGGCCGCACGCTGGAGCCGTTGTCGGAGGCGGAGCACTCGGCCGAGAACAAGGTGCAGGGTTGCGTCAGCCAGGTCTGGCTGTCGAAGCGGATCGATCGCGATGCCAATGGCGAACCGCGCCTGAGCTATGTCGGCGACAGCGACGCCCACATCGTGCGCGGCCTGGTCGCGATCGTGCTGATGCTGTTTTCCGGGCACACGCCGAAGCAAATCCTCGCCACCGACGCGCTCGCGCTGTTCGACGAGTTCGGCTTCCGCGACCATCTGACGCCGCAGCGCTCCAACGGCCTCCGCTCGATGGTCGATCGCATCCGCAACGATGCGCGCGAAGCGCTGGCGTCCGCCGCGTAAAACCCTTACTTCCGCTTCCGGGCCTGCTGGCCAAGTCCCATTTTCTTGGCGAGCTGCGATCGGGCCACCGCATAGTTCGGCGCCACCATCGGATAGTCGGCCGGCAAGCCCCATTTGTCGCGATATTGCTCCGGCGTCATATTGTACTGCGTGCGCAGATGGCGCTTGAGCGACTTGAAGCGCTTGCCGTCCTCGAGACACACCAGATATTCCGGCGTGATCGACTTCTTCATCGACACCGCCGGCTTGGCCGGCTCGCTCGGCGCGTCGGCGCGCCCGCTCGACACCCGCAGCAGCGCCGCGTGGACCTGGCTGATCAGGCTCGGAATGTCCGAGGCCGGCGTCGGATTGTTGCTGAGATAGGCCGAAACGATATTTGCGGTCAGCTCGACCGGCGTTTTGCCTGACGTATCGGACATGGCTCAATCTTCCCCGTGCTCTCGACGGCCCGGCGCCCACCGGACAGTATCCACATGCAGCAATACATTAATGGAATCGCGTACTACTTTGCGAATATGAGCGGATTACAGCAAATCTGACAAGAACGGCCGTATTTTTCCGGCCTCGAACCGGCCGCTCGCAAGTATTGACGCCGACCTTAGGGCCGCTGCTCCAGATGCGACCTGAGCTCGTCGATCGAGGCAAACCGCATCATGCCCTCCGGCATCTGCGCCTCGATAGAGCCGTCCGAATAGAGCGAATAGGCCATGCCGTCCACGACGCCCGATTTGAGCACAGTCACCGGCGGCTGCTCCTGGGGCGGCGGTGGGTGGCCTGATGACGGCGCCGCGCCGGCTGACTGGGTCTCGCCGAAGGTCGACGGCCGGGGCGTGCGCCGCGGCGCGACATCGACCGACCGCGGCCGCTCGGCCTTCGGCCAGGCATCGTCGAACGTTGCCGGTGCGGGCTCGGCCGCCGCGGCCGGATCAGGACGCAGCTCCGGCGACAGCAGATCCGGCGTCAGCGGCTCGGCCGTGCGGCTCTGGGCGCGCTCGCGTTCCTTCCGCGAGGACGAAAACAGCAGGTTGCGCCGCTTGGGCGTGGCTTCGCCCTCCGGGGCGCGCCACCCGGCACGGGCG
>NZ_JACMYP010000357.1 GCF_020889705.1 Bradyrhizobium altum
GACTGCACTCGGTCCCGGGTCCCGCCGCTACGCGTCGGCGCTATGCTGACCCTCCTGCGGGTGCCTCTTTCGCCGCGTCCGCGAGTGGCCTTCGCTTTCGCTCCGCCCACAGGCCTCTCTTCCATAATTGTGAGACTCCTGTGAAAATGCCGGGCGGTTCTCGTATCATTGCCTGCATCACGTTCGCTCAGGTTTTGGCGCGTGCGGCCAGGGCCGCACCGGGCTCTCGTAAACCGAGCCGCGCAGCGTCTCGGTAGGGTAGGCGCGGGATACCTCGAAGAGGATATCCCTACGCCTCCCCCCAAACCGTGCGGGCACTTTTCAATGCACACGGCTTTCCGTATGCGCATGCTCAATGATTCAATTCTTCTCTGGATGGTAACGGCCTGCATCAGCAGAACCTTTCCGTCGAAGAATCTCTTCTACGCATACTGCACATGCCGTTATTCGCGGCATCGTCCTTCCCCCCGATCGGAGGCGCTTTCGGTCCGGTCACCCGGCCTTATACGCATGATCGTCTGTCTCACGGCAGCTGTCCCGGCCATTACGCCGGGCATTTGGGTACTATGACGGCTCCGTCGCCATACAGGTCCTCGAAAGAACCTGTTGCAGGCGATCCCGTAGTTGCGTGTGCGGGGAGTTGCGGTGTGTTTAGGTGTCCCATTCGTCTCCTTGACCCACGGATGGTGGTCGTCCCACGCGGACTGGTGGCAGTTCGCACTGGCCGGTGCGATCTGCCCCGCGTGGCGTAGCGTGTCAGCCGCGTTCGCTACTGCCAGCCCTTTGGCGACTGGAAACTGGGATTCAGGCAATACAGCTTTCACCATGCACACCTTACTCTGTGCTCTCCACCGGACTGCGGCGCCCGATTTTGAGACGTTTCCCGACATGCTCTGGTCCCGTTCCTCTTTCGAGGTCTCAGTCGTTTCCGACACCGGTAAGTCGGGCAAGTAAGAGCCAAACCAGTAGGCTCCATTCTTTCGAACACTCCCTTCTTCTTCACGCCACAACGGCGCACGCCTTGCGGCTTCAATCCCTCGCGCTAGAGCTTTGGTGCTCCTCGCCGGGGGCACTCGGGAAAGGGGCTCGCCTTTCGGCGATCGCTATCACTGCCCCGTTCCCGGGTGCCGCCATTGAACCGGTCTCGTCGCTGCACTCGGACCTGCGTGCCCCTTCGGGTCGCTATGCTCACGCTCTCCGGGTGCCATTTTCCGTTGAGGCGATGCGCCGCTGGCGCACGCCTGATCGGGCCTGCGGCCCTCAGGCAGATTGCGAAGAGGCTGAGAGTAAGAGTGCAGGCTGGTTTTTCCGTGACGGGTTACAAGCTGCGAGAGAGGCTCGCGGTGCCCGTCGCGGAGATCCGCGATGTCAAAACCTAACGCTTGCGCGCGCGCCGGTCTGGACCGGCCGAACCTCTATACCGAAATCACTGACAAGATCATCGCCGAACTTGAGGCCGGACGCGTCCCCTGGGTTCAGCCCTGGGGTACGGCCGTGGCAAGGGCACCCTTAGCGATGCCGAAAAACGCTTCGACCGATCGCTCGTACAGCGGGATCAACATCCTTCTGCTCTGGGGAAGCACGATCGAGCATGGTTACAGCGGTCAAAGCTGGCTCACGTTCCGGCAAGCGCTGTCGCTTGGAGGGCATGTGCGTAAGGGGGAGCGTGGTACCACGGTGGTCTACGCCGACCGTTTCGTCCCGCGTGATGAGAAGCGGCGTGCCGCCGAGACTGGCGACGAAGCGCAGGCCATTCCATTTCTCAAGCGATTTATCGTCTTCAACACGGACCAATGCGCCGGACTCCCCAATGAGATCGCTACCGCGGCTCCGCCACCGCCGCCAGGGCTGATCGAGCCGACGGTGGAGGCTTTGATCAAAGCCACCGGGGTCACCTTTCGGATTGGTGGCGATCGCGCATTCTACGCACCGGCCGAAGACTTCGTGCAGGTCCCGCCGCCGCAGGCCTATTTCGAACCCATCAACTGGCACCGTACGGCCTTGCATGAACTCGGTCATGCGACCGGGCATCCCTCGCGCCTCAATCGCGACCAGAGCGGATCCTACGGTACTAAAAAATATGCCTTCGAAGAACTGGTCGCCGAGTTGAGTTCGGCGTTCAGCTGCGCGTCACTCGGGATCGTGCCGACCGTGCGCCATGCCGACTATATCGGCTCCTGGCTTGAAGTCCTGCGCGAAGACAATCGCGCCATCGTACGTGCCGCCTCACAGGCGAGCAAGGCCGCGGACTATTTGCTCGGCTTCGTTCCCGGGTCCATTGAGCCCGCGTCGCTGGATTCAGCCGTCGCCGATCACGAGGCGGCGTGATGCTTGGCCTCGCGCGAGAGTGAGAGGAGGGGAGGCTGTTCGCGACGGGTTGGAAGCCGAGAGAGAGTCTTTCGGCCGCTCGTCGTGGAGAGCCAAAATGACGAAAGCCGTCCAAAAGATCACGCTGTCGCCTTCGCGGGACATTCCCTTCAACAAGCTCGTGCTCAGCCAGTCGAACGTTCGCCGCGTCAAGGCCGGTGTTTCGATCGCGCAGCTAGCCGAGAGCATCGCGCAGCGTACCCTTCTGCAAAGTCTGAGCGTCCGGGCCGTCGTCGATGCAGATGGCAACGAAACCGGCATGTTCGAGGTGCCGGCGGGCGGCAGGCGCTATCGTGCCCTTGAGCTACTGGTGAAACAGAAACGCATGTCGAAGGTTCAGGCGGTGCCATGCGTTGTGCGTGAAGGGGGCATTGCCGCGGACGATTCTGTGGCGGAGAACGACGAGCGGGTCGGTCTGCACCCGCTCGATCAGTTTCGGGCCTTCCAGATCCTCCGTGATCTCGGCATGAGCGAGGATGACATTGCCGCCCGGCACTTCGTGAACCCTGCGATCGTCAAGCAGCGGCTGCGGCTGGCGTCGGTCTCGCCGAAATTGCACGAGGTCTATGCCGAAGATGGCATGACGCTCGAGCAGCTCATGGCGTTCTCGGTCACTACCGATCACGCTCGCCAGGAGCAAGTCTGGGAGAACGTCAGCCGTTCCGGTTATGACGAGCCATACCAGATCCGCCGCATGCTAACCGAGAACACCGTGCGCGGGTCCGATCGTCGGGCCCAATTTGTCGGCCTCGATGCCTATCGGCACGCGGGTGGCGGCGTTCTGCGGGATCTATTCGAGCACGACGACGGCGGTTGGCTCCAGGACGTCGTGTTGCTCGACCGCCTCGTAACCGAAAAGCTCAAAACAGAAGCTGAGACGATTGCGGCCGAAGGCTGGAAGTGGATCTCAGTCGCCGTAGAGTTCCCCTACGGTCACACTCAAGGCCTACGAGAAATCGAAGGCAAGCCTGTCGATCTCTCGCCTGAGGAGCAGGCCACCATCGATGCCCTGAACGCCGAGCAAGCCAAGCTTGAAACCGAATATCAGGATGCCGACGAGCTGCCCGACGAGATCGATCAGCGTCTCGGCGAAATCGAGGCGGCACTGGCGGCATTCGAAGACCGGCCAATGCTCTACGATCCGACGGAGATCGCCCGAGCAGGTGTCTTCATCAGCATCGATTCCGAAGGACGCCTCGCCGTGGATCGGGGTTACGTCCGGCCAGAGGACGAGGTGCAGGCAAGTGATCCTGATGTCGGGCAGGACGCCGACGTGTCGTCGAGCGAAGGTCAAGAGGAGGGCCCTTCCGTCCAGCGCACGGTCATCGCGGTCGCAGGTAGTGCTCCCGATGCCGAGGATGATGATGAAGACGCGGCCAAGCCTCTGCCGGATCGGCTGATCACCGAGCTGACGGCGCATCGGACGCTGGCATTGCGCGATGCGCTGGCAGAAAATCCCGCGGTCGCGTTCCAGGCGGTGCTGCACAATTTCGTGCTGACGGCCTTTTACCGGTTCGCGTCGTCCGGGAGCTGTCTTGAGATCGGCCTTCGCACGCCGAACTTTCCCGCCCAAGCTCCGGGGCTGAGGGAAAGCGTCTCTGCCAAAGCTGTCGAGGCGCGGCACGAGGCCTGGAAGGTGCGGTTGCCGAAGAGCGAGAACGATCTTTGGGATGCGCTGACGGCTCTCGATGGTGGTGCACAGGCATCGCTGTTCGCCCACTGTGCGTCGTTTGCGGTCAACGCCGTCTATGAGCCGGCCAACCGCTACAATCAGGGCCGTGTCTCCGCTCACGGCGTCCGCACGCGTCTCGACCAAGCTGATGTACTGGCGCGCGCGATCGGGCTCGACATGGTGCAGGCTGGCTGGCGGCCGACCGTCGACAACTATCTCGGCCGGGTCACCAAGCCGCGAATTCTGGAGGCGGTGCGGGAGGCCAAGGGCGAGTCGTCGGCGCAACTGATCGACCATCTGAAGAAGGCCGACATGGCCAAGGAGGCCGAGCGCCTTCTGGATGGCTCAGGCTGGTTGCCGGAGCCGCTGCGTCTCGTCGATGCCGGCGCCTCTTCGGTGGAACCTGAAGGTGAGGCGGGCCCACTGCCCGAATTCCTCGCCGATGAGGAGGATCGGGAGAACGGCAGCGACGACCATCCGCAACAGCTCGACGCGGCTGAGTGACATTATGGAGCGGGATGGCTCCGGCTGTCCTGCGGTCGCTCGGGGACCGGTGCAGAGCGCCGGTCCCCATTCTTATGGGCGAGGCTTGAGAGGGAGAGCCGGGCCGGGAAGGGTTTGAGCCGTCGAGGTCAGAGGAGAGCGCCTGGCGGTTCGACCCCTTCCTGCTCTCCTGAGACATCCTGCCATGACCGAATCTCTCGCCGGCAGCGCTGCCGCCGCGCCGCTTTCGTTGCGCGCCGCTGCAACTTTCACCTCAGCCGCCGTCAGGGCCGCGCGACAGCTGCTGACCGAACTCGAACGCGGCCGGCGCATCGATGCCGCTGTTCTGCGTAGCGCCATGGAGGCTGCCTTCGGCGCCTCCGACGCGGCCGGCGCCTGGAACTGGAAGACCGCCTATGACGTCTGCGAGGCGGCAACTGTTCTGTTTCTTCGCAAGTTCGGACCGGCCATACGGGCCGGGGCTGGCTCGACGGCGGCCATGCTGCCGATGCTCGCGAAGGTCGCGAGCTGTTTGCCGACCCATACGCGGCGTTCCGAGGACAGCCAGGCACTTCAGCAATTTTCGACCCCCATTCCGCTGGGACTCGTCGCATGCACCGCAGCCGGCATTACAACGGTTGATCGCGTTCTGGAGCCTTCCGCGGGGACGGGCTTGCTCGCCGTCTTTGCAGAGCTCGCCGGGGGCGCCTTGATGTTGAACGAGTTGGCCGAGGCTCGCGCAGAGCTGCTCGGCCATCTCTTCGACAACGTTCAGGTCACGCGGTTCGATGCCGCCCAGATTGATGATCACCTCGATGCGAGTGTTATACCTAGCGTCGTCCTGATGAACCCGCCGTTCTCCGCTGTGGCGAATGTCGATCGACGGATGGCGGATGCGGCTCTCCGTCACATCGCTTCAGCGCTCGCGCGTCTTTGCGACGGTGGACGCCTCGTCGCCATCACTGGCGCCAGCTTCGCACCGGATAACCCAGCATGGCGAGAAGCCTTTGTTCGGCTCCAGGAACGCGGGCAGGTAGTATTTTCCGCGGCGATCGGCGGCGCCGTCTACGCGAAGCACGGAACACAAATCGACACACGGCTGCTTGTGATGGACAAGCTGCCCGCTGCCGATCCGACGGCTTTTCCTGCCTCGCCAGGAATGGCGGCCGATGTCGCTGCCCTGCTTGGCTGGGTGAATCAGCATGTGCCACAAAGGCTGCCCGTCGCGATGCCACCGGAGATCGTCGCTATCGAGCGGCCAGAGATGTCGCGACCGACCAGCGCTGTTGTACCGCGCGCATCGTCCTCTTCGACAGGCGCAGCGCCAGAAGGCACCGAACTTACATACGAGACAGTCGAATGGTCGCCGCCGGAAGGTGCTCGGCTCACCGACGCGCTCTATGAGGAATACGGATTGCAGTCGATCCGTATTCCCGGATCGTGCGCACATCCGGCCAAGCTCGTGCAGTCTGCCGCGATGGCCTCCGTGGCACCGCCGAAGCCGTCCTACCGGCCGCACCTGCCTTCGAGCTTGGTGGCAGATGGCCTTCTGTCGGACGCTCAGCTTGAGAGTCTCATCTATGCCGGCGAGGCGCATTCCGAGTTCCTCGCTGGTTCCTGGACGGTCGACGCGACCTTTGATGTTGTCGCAGCCGCGCGCGACGACGCAGAGAATGTCATCCGCTTTCGCCGCGGCTGGTTCTTGGGAGATGGCACCGGCGCAGGCAAAGGGCGGCAGGTCGCAGGGATACTGCTCGACAACTGGCTCAAGGGCCGCCGCCGTGCGGTCTGGATCAGCAAGTCCGACAAGCTGATCGAAGATGCGCAGCGCGACTGGTCCGCGCTCGGCATGGAGCGACTGCTGGTTACGCCCTTGTCTCGGTTTCGCCAGGGCACCCCGATCCGGCTTTCGGATGGCATCCTATTTACCACCTACGCCACGCTACGGACCGACGAGCGTGGCGAAAAGCTTTCGCGTGTCAGGCAGATCGTCGAATGGTTGGGCTCCGAATTCGACGGAGTGATCGTCTTTGACGAGAGCCACGCCATGCAGAATGCAGTCGGGGGCAAAAGCGAACGCGGTGAACAGGCTGCATCTCAGCAGGGCCGTGCGGGCCTGCGGCTCCAGCACGCGCTGCCGAATGCCCGCGTAGTTTATGTGTCGGCGACGGGCGCTACCACGGTCCACAACCTCGCTTATGCCCAACGTCTTGGCCTGTGGGGTGGCGCCGACTTCCCGTTCGCGACGCGTGCCGAGTTCGTCGAAGCGATCGAGGAGGGTGGGGTCGCGGCGATGGAGGTGCTGGCGCGGGACCTCAAGGCGCTCGGTCTCTATGCTGCCCGCTCATTGTCCTACGAGGGCGTCGCGTACGAGCTCGTCGAACACCAGCTGACGCCCGAGCAAGTTCGCATCTATGATGCCTATGCAGATGCCTTCGGCATCATCCATAACAACCTCGACGCCGCGATGCGAGCCGCCAACATCACTGGCGCAACGGGAACGCTGAACGGGCAGGCCAAATCAGCGGCACGCTCCGCCTTCGAAAGCGCGAAGCAGCGCTTCTTCGGGCACCTGCTGACTTCGATGAAGACCCCGTCGCTGATCCGTTCGATCAAGCACGATCTTGAGGCTGGACACGCGGCAGTCATCCAGATCGTGTCGACGGGCGAAGCGCTGATGGAGCGCCGGCTCGCTGAGATCCCGACTGAAGAGTGGGGCGACGTCCAGGTCGACATCACGCCGCGGGAGTACGTGTAATGCCGATATCGACATTA
>NZ_JACMYP010000358.1 GCF_020889705.1 Bradyrhizobium altum
CGCCCATCACGAACACTTTCGCGGCCGGCACGGTGCCGGCGGCGGTCATCATCATCGGGAAGGCGCGGCCGAACGCTTCGGCGCCCTCGATCACTGCGCGGTAGCCGGCGAGATTGGCCTGCGAGGACAGTACGTCCATCACCTGGGCGCGGGTGATGCGCGGCATCAGCTCCATCGCAAAGGCGGACACGCCGGCATCGGCCATCGTCTTCAGCGCGGCCTCGTTGCCATAGGGATCCATGATCGCGATGACGAGCGCACCACGCTTGTACTTCGACAGTTCGGAGGCCTCGGGCCGCTTCACCTTGATGATGATGTCGGCATCCTTGAGCGCGTCGGCGCTGACGGTGACGCCCGCCGCGACAAGCTCCGAATCGGGCAGCCCCGATTTGACGCCCGCGCCGGGCTCAACCGCGACCTCGGCGCCGATCGCTTTGAACTTCTTGATGGTATCGGGCGAAACCGCAACCCGCGGCTCGGACGCATCGATTTCCTTGGCAACGGCGATCTTCACACTCACAGCACCACCCTTGAGAACCAACGATGTCATTCACCAAATCAGCGACGCAAGCACGGCATATCCCAGAGGATCGTCCTCGATCCCAGGGTGGCCGGCCGCGTCGCAGGATTTTCCAGCTTGGCAACGCCGACGCATCAATCGCGCGGCGTCTCGAGCCCAAAGGAGACAATTCCGCCGGGCTCGAAGTCGGCGCATCGTTGCGCAAACTTGACGATCTCAGCACGAGCTTTTCGATCCCGCACCCTCATGAACGACGCGAGAAGCACCAGGCACTCGTCGGAACCCACCTCGTCCCTCGCTCGCGCCGCACCGCCCATGAGAGGCTCGTCATTCCTGCTCACCTACGGTCATCCGCCCAAGTAGGCAGATCGCACGTGTTCATCGTCGATGAGATCCTTGCCGCTGCCGGACAGAACGATCGAACCGGTCTCCAGAAGATAGGCGTAGTCGCACATCTCGAGGGCCGAGTAGGCGTTCTGTTCGACCATCAGGACCGTCGTCCCGGACTTCCTGATACTATCGATGATCGAGAACACCTGTTCAACGATGTTGGGCGCCAGGCCGAGCGATGGCTCGTCAAACATCATGAGTCTGGGCTTGGACATGATCGCGCGCCCGATCGCCAGCATCTGCTGCTCGCCGCCTGATAGTGTTCCCGCCACCTGATGCCGGCGCTCG
Source organism: Bradyrhizobium altum (assembly GCF_020889705.1). GTDB lineage: Bacteria > Pseudomonadota > Alphaproteobacteria > Rhizobiales > Xanthobacteraceae > Bradyrhizobium > Bradyrhizobium altum. The sequence continues at coordinate 1,199 of NZ_JACMYP010000358.1, forward strand.
GCCAGTCGCGGAAACATCCCGAAGATCCGCTCCCGATCCGCCGCGATCTCCCGACGGTCGGTCCGCAGATAGGCGCCCATATCGAGATTTTCGTCGACGGTCATATCAGGGAATACTCGCCGCCCCTCGGGGCAATGAGCGATTCCCTTGCTCAGGATCTCCCGCGCCGAGCACTTCGTAATGTCGTGCCCGTCGAACGTAATCCGTCCGGCGGCCGAAGGCAGGATTCCCGAGATCGCCCGCAACGTCGTGCTTTTGCCCGCACCGTTCGCTCCGATCAGAGCGACCAGCTGCCCCTGCCCGATCGACAAGGTGACGCCCTTGAGGGCCTCGACCTTGCCGTACCGGCAAACAAGACCATTAATGTGCAGCATGCCGGCTGGCTCCTTCACCGAGATAGGCACGAATGACCTCGGGATTGCCGCGGATCGCCGCGGGCGGCCCTTCGGCGATGATGCGGCCGTAGTTGAGCACGACGATGCGATCGGAGACGCCCATGACCATGGGCACATCGTGTTCCACCAGCAGGATCGACATGCCGCGGCCGTGCAACTTGTTGAGCAGCTCCATGAACCGCGCGGTTTCCGTCGCGTTCATGCCCGACACCGGCTCATCCAGCAAAAGCATCGAAGGGTCTGTAGCAAGGGCAAGCGCGACGCCGAGCAAGCGCTGGTCGCCGTAAGACAGCGACCCGGCGAGTTCGTCGGCACGGCGCGCGATCCCGACGATCTCGAGCAGTTCGTGCGCAAGATTCCTCAACTCCGCCTCCGCCCGCCCTTCGCGCGGCAGCGCGAGGAGCGTATCCAGCAGCGTCGACCGGCTCCGCCGGTGCAAGCCGATCATCACGTTCTCGAAGACGGTCACGCTCTGGAACACGCTGGTGCGCTGGAAGGTCCGCGCCAGGCCGAGCGAGGTGACTTCATGCGGTTTGAGGTTGCTGAGCGAGGTATTCTTATAGCGCACCTCGCCCTTGGTCGGCCGCAGAAAGCCGGTGATGACGTTGAAGGCCGTCGTCTTGCCGGCGCCGTTCGGTCCGATCAGGCTGACAATCTCACCCTGGTTGACGACGAAGCTCATATCGGTGATCGCAATCAGTCCGCCGAAATGCACGGCGATATGTTCAACGGACAGAACTGGCTGCGGAACGTTGGAGGGCATGGTGCTCATGGCGTGTCGTGCATCTTGGCTTGGAGAGGCTCCGGATCCGCGCGAGTGCTAGGCGCTGCGAACCACTTCTCGACTGCGGGGACAATGCCCTTCGGCAACACGAAGACGATGATGATCATCAGCAGGCCATAGAGGATCCACTGAATCTCCGGCGTGGCGAAAGAGCGAGCCGCGACGGGAATGAAGCCGAAGATGAGGCCGCCAACGATGGGGCCCGCAAGGGTGCCCTTGCCGCCCGAGATCACCATGATCACCATCGTCACCGTGTAAAGAAACGCAAACACGTCGGGATCGATGATCTTGAGGTAATGGGCGTAGAGGCTGCCGGCGGCGCCCGCGATGCCGGCCGAAAACACCGCGGCCAGCACCAAATAGCGGGTCACGTCGATCCCGACCGAGACCGCGAGCGACTCGTTCTCTTTGAGCGCAATCATTGCGCGCCCGACGCGGGAGTAAACCAGACGCTGGATGACGATGTAGGACACCACGAGCACAGCAAGCACGAGATAGTAGTTGGATTGCTTGCTGTAGAAGTCGAGGTAGCCAACTCCGGGCACGCCCAGCGTCATCGGTGGGATCGAGGTCAAGGCGAGCGGGCCTTGGGTCAACTCGACCCAGTTCAGCGCGACCAGCCGGACGACTTCCGCAAAGCTGATGGTCACGATGACGAAGTAGGCGCCTCGCACCTTGAAGGACAGCTTCCCGACGGCGTAGCCGCAGAGCGCTGCAACCAGAGTGCCGATCACAAACCCGGTCCAGACCGGCCAGGGTTCGTGAACCACGCGGATACCGCCGATCAACTCGACATCGAAGCCGAGCGACACCAGCGCGCTGGTGTAGGCTCCAATTCCAAAGAATGCGACGTGACCAAGGCTCAGCTGTCCGGTGTACCCGAGCAGGAGATTGAGGCTCATCGCCGCGACAATGAGGATACCCGTCGTGATGAAGGCGTTCAGCAGATACGGATCGTGCAGCCAAAGCGGGACGGATGCGAATACTGCGAGCGCGATATAGGGGACCAGGCGCTTCATCCGATCCGCTCCGCGCGTGCAAAGAGGCCGGTCGGCTTGAAGAGGAGAACGACGATGATGATCAGAAAGCCCATGGCATCGCGGTAGCCCGACGAAACGTATCCGGCACCAAGCTCCTCGGCCAAGGCCAGCAAGAAGCCGCCGATGGTGGCGCCCCCGATGCTGCCGAGACCGCCGAGGATGACGATGGCGAAAGCCTTGAGCGAAGCGAGATTGCCCATTTGCGGGGAGATGACGTAGACAGGACCGAGCAATGCACCCGCCGCCGCCGCGAGACTCGAGCCAATCGCGAACGTCGCCATGTAGATGAACTGAATGTTGACGCCCATGAGCGACGCAGCGTCACGATCCTGGAAGGTGGCGCGCATCGCCTTGCCGAGTTTTGTGCGGTTGATCAGGAGATAGGACACGCCGATCAGGGCAAGGGCAGCGCAGAAGACGAACAGGCGCAACCAGGACACCGAAATCGAACCAATGACGAGCGGAAGTTCCGGGAACGGCGTCGAAACCGACTTCGCGACGCCACCCCAGACGAACTGCTCACCATTCTGCATCACGATCATGGCGCCGATCATGACCAGCATGGTCGTATCGATGTCCGCGCCACGCATCGGGCGCAGCAAGACGACCTCGATCAGCGCACCAGCAAAGCAGCCCAGGACGACCGCCACGATCAGCGCAAGAAAGAAGTTCAGGCCGAGCATCACGCCGACGAAATACAGCGCATAGGCCCCGAAGGAGTAAAGCTCACCGTGCGCGAAATTGACGACGCGCATGATGCCAAAGATGAGCGTGAGCCCAATGCCCAGCAGCGCGTAGGTGCTGCCCAGAATGAGCGTGTTGACGATGTGTTGCAGAAGCTCGGTCATGCTGATTTTTTCGGCCGGAAGACCGCTGATCCTCTCTTCAGAGCATGTTTAATGGGCGAGGCAATGCCAAGGCGCCACCAATTATGGTGGCGCCTTCCGCGATCGTCGAGCTCAGGAGCCCGACAGGATGATCTTTTCGTTCTCGATCTTGATCAGATAGAGGTTGGGCATGCTCTGGCCGCTTTCCTTGCCGGTCGGCCCTTGCTTCTGGAACTTGATCTGACCATTCAGGCCGGGAAAGTCGGTCGTCCAAAGCGCATCGGTGATCGCCGCGGGCTCTGCCTTGCCGGCCCGCTGGATCGCATTGGCGATCGTGCGAATTCCGTCGTAGCCGCGGAAGCTTTCAGTCGCGCCGGCGATCGCATAGCCACGCTTTTTCCACTCGCCGAGGAAATACTTCGTTGCTGCCGGGTCCGGGGTCTTGTCCGGATACCAGGGCGCGAAGGTCGTCAGATGCATGGAGCCGTTCGCTGCGGCGCCGGCCTGCTCGATCAGCTGATCCGGATTCTGCGAGCCGCCGGTGGTCACGATCCGCTTGGTGATGCCGAGCGCTGCGGCCTGCTTCAACACCAGGGTCAGCTGCTCGACCGCGGTCGTGACCATGATCGTGTCCGAGTCGGTTGCCTTGATCTTGGCAAGCTGGGCGCTCATGTCCTGGGCGGCCTGATCCATGATCTCCACGAGGCCGACCTGAATGTTCTGGGCCTTCATGATCTTGCCGAAGTCCTCGGCTGATCCGCGGCCCCAGTCGTTGTTGATGACGAGGAAGTCGGCCTTCTTGATCCCGAGTGACGGCATGATGGCCTTGAACTCGGTCGCCTCAACCGAGGACGGCGGCGAGATGCGGAAGATGTAGGAATTGCCCGACGTCGTGATCTTGCTCGAGGACGAGGTCTCCACCACCATCGGGACCTTGTATTCCATGAGCTTCGGCATCACCGCGAGCGTCAGGCTCGAGCCCCAGGCGCCCATGATCACGGGCACCTTGTCGCCGCTGATCAGCTTCTCGGCGACGGCCGCGGCCTCTGTCGGATTGCTCTTGTTGTCTTCGATGAGCAGCTCGATCTTGCGACCGAGCAAGCCGCCCTTGGCATTGATTTCGTCGGCGGCAATCTTTGCGCCGTTCACGACATAGGTACCGGAAGCGGCGAACGGACCGGTGAGAGGCTCATTGACACCGATCTTGATGGTCTGCGCCGCTGCGCCCGTCGCCAGTGCGGTCGACATCGCCGCGGCGAGGGCCGCGCCCGTAATCAATCCGTGTGCTCGCTTCATCTTTCCTCCTGTGCTCGCATGAGCCGTGCCTAGGGAACGAAACACCAGTGCAGCGCGCCAGCTTATGGGTGCTGGCCATTCGTCACTGCCGGGATGATCCTATCATCCTATTCTTAGTATCTTAAAGATACTTCTAATCCGTCGTCAAGCAGGCGCCCTGCTCTATTTTTGTTTTCGCAGTGCCCTCATTTGACGCAGCCGCTCATCATTTGCGCGATTGCTTTCGCCTAGACCAATTTCGAAACTCCTTCGACGGACACGATGCCGCGCGTGCTGATCAAGCGTTCGCCAAATTCGCTTCCTTGTTGAACTCGATGGTGAGCTGATCCCATTCGCCCAGGCTGTCCTGAATTTTGCTCCAGAAAGACTGCGAGCGGCGCCGCTCAAAATCGGCGACTGAAACCCCCTGCTGCTCGACCCAGGTGTAGTAGCCGAGGTTGAAGACGGCGCGGCGCGAATGCTCCGTCAGCTCAACGACATTGTCGGAGGCGGCGCCGAGCAGGCAGGCGCCGAAGATTTCGGCGGCGTTCACCTGATCAAGGCCACGCCCGTAGTGCTTCTCTTCGAACTGCCCGCGTTCGCTGCCGTAGATGGAAGCGCTGTCCGTCGCCACGGTGACAATGGCCTTCTCGGGCCCGTAATTCATCTGCTTTGCCAGCTTGATCGAGGCGATGATGTTGGCGAACCCGGAGATGCCGATATGGTCAAAGGCGCGCACCAGCGCGGGTTCGAGACCGCGGCGCGTCTCGAGATAATCCCGGCCCGCTCTCGAGCCGAACAGCAGATTGAGCTGGTCCGTGGTTCGGTCCGAGACCCCGACGACGAAGTCGAGGTTCATGACATTGTGAATGAGCGGAATGTGCTTGTCGCCGATCCCCTGAATGTTGTGCTCGCCATAGCCATTGTTGAGCATCGTCGGACACTCGAGCGCCTCGACGGCAACGACCTTCGAGCCCCAGCGTCTCTTGAGAAAGTCACCCGCGGCGATCGTCCCCGACGATCCGGTTGCCGAGACGAAGGCCGCCAATTCGTAGTTATCGTCCTGGTTGAATGCCTTGAAGGCATCTTCCGCCGCGCGCCCCGTGCACTCATAGTGGATGAGATAGTTCGAGAACGACGAGAACTGGTTGAGAATGACGTTGCTGTCGTCGCGCCTGAGCTCCGCGCACTTGTCGTAGATCTCCTTGACGTTGCTCTCGGTGCCGGGTGTCCGGATGATATCGCCTGGCTCCGTCACCCACTTCTCGAGCCATTCGAAGCGCTCGCGGCTCATCCCTTCGGGTAAGACGGCAACGCCGCGACAGCCGAGGATCCGCGAAACGGCGACACCGCCGCGACAGTAATTGCCGGTGGAGGGCCAGACAGCCTTCTGTTTGGATGGATCGAACCGCCCGGTCACGAGCTGCTCGATCAAGGCGGCATAGGCCGGCAGGACCTTGTGCGCGCCGATCATCGGAAAGCGATCACCGAGCAACACGATGATCTTGGCATCGACGCCGGAGATCTCCTTTGGCAGCACGATATGGCCCGGCACCAGGTCCCTGCCCTTGCGGTCTTCCGCATTGTACCAGTGTATGCGCCAGAGGTTCGCGGCGCTCGGCTCATCCGGCCCGACTGCCGCAATGTCCTCCCATACCCTGGCTGACGGAAGCGGTGGGTGCGCGAGCTGCGAGAAGGTCGGCAGCCTCAGGTTAAGTTT
>NZ_JACMYP010000359.1 GCF_020889705.1 Bradyrhizobium altum
ACTTAAGCATGAGGCTTTCCGGCGTCGTCGTCGAGCGCCTTGTCGGCCGTGTGGCCTTCGGCCATTGCCTCGACAGCCTCGATAACGTGTCGCCGCGTTGCGCGATCCTTGATCGAGCGGAATGCCCGCAGCAGTCGGAATATTTCTGCCGCGTCTCGAGCGAGTTGCTCCTTCGTCAAACGTGAATCCTCGTAATGTCGTTCGCTGGAAGGGGCCGTTGAATCGAAAAGGACCGTCCGGGGGCGGTCCTTTTCGGCCGGCTGCAATAGGCCTCTAAAAACTCAGAGATGAAAAATGCTCTGCAAGTTTCGATAACAACGGCAGAGATTATATTACGGCCGTCCTATCTCTTCAGAAATCCGGATCAATACGGTGTTCTGGCTATCGAACGATCCATGGTGCTTGCGCCAGCCATCGCCTCCGGGAATAGTGATGATGCAGTCGATCAGGTCGCCCGCGACGAGACGGCCGGGGGCGCGCTAAACAAGCAGCAAGCGAAGAGCGTGCTCAATTCTGGTTGGTTCGGCGAGTTCGGCTGCGTGCATAGCCCTTCGAGCTTGCCGCGTTTGCCTCGTTCAATTCCGCCTCCAGAAGTCCATTGGCGACGATCAGCGCACGCACCGCGGCGCGGACGTCTCCATCGCAAGCGATGATCACCTGATCTGCAGCGGCATCCGGCGGGTCGATTCCCTGAAGCGCATTTGCATCGGTCTGCATGGCCGGATTCCGATTGACAGGAGGTCCACTATGTTCTTGTTTTGTTCAGATGTCAATTCGGAGGTGCTCCTCAGACGTCGCTCGTGCAGCTGTCAGGGGCGGCACCAATTGAAACACCGACGCCGGCCGAGACGCGGATGGCGAGGGACCTGGTGATCCAAACGGTGTTGCGCGCCGCCAGTGGTGGGCGGGCTTCGCGTCACGGCTGCGGGGCTTCAATCCCTCGCGCCGGATCGGCCTCGCGTTGAGTACATTGTCCGGAAATCGCTCCACAAGGATTCGGCAGGCGACAGGTGCGGTCGCTATAACACGATGGAGAACCGCGCCATCTCGGTCTACATCCTTGAAGACCCATTTGATGAGGGCAAGGAATTCCAGACCTTCTAGACAAGTAAATCAGATGTTCGCACTCACGTTCCTTGGCACATCGGCAAGCGTTCCTTCCGCGGATCGCAACCACCCAGGCCTCCTGCTGGAGGCGGCCGGTCAGCGCGTTCTGATCGATTGTGGCGAGGGCATCCAGCGGCAATTGCTTCGTAGCGGTGCTGGCTTTCGCAGGCTCGATCGTATCCTTCTGACCCACGGTCATCTGGACCATGTGCTTGGCATTCCCGGGCTCCTGTCCACCCTCCGGTTGCGACAGGGGGACGGCAAAATGACGATCCACGGTGGCCCGCAGTCCCTCGATGTCGTCGTTCGGATGCTCGCGGGTTTCTGGGGCGCGGGGAAAACGCCGCTCCCCCTGGAGCTTATTCCGTTGACCGAGGGACAGGTGGCCGACACCGGGGAATTCGCGATCAACTGCTTTCCAGTTCGCCATCGCGATACCGATAGCGTCGGCTTTACGTTCGAGATTCGCGCGCGCCGTCACCTTGAGGCCAACCGCCTGTCAGCCCTCGGCGTGCCGGACGGTCCCGTGCGCAAGGAGCTGGCGGAGGGAGTATCCATTACGACCGCGGACGGCAGAACCGGTTATCCGGAGGAGGTTCTCGGACCGGCGGGCGGCGCGAAGAAGCTTGTCGTTATCGGCGACGCCGAGGCAACCGACGGCCTTTCCGGCTACGCCGCTGACGCCGACGCGCTGGTGGTCGAGGCGACGTTTCTGGATCGCGATGCGGCTACTGCTCGGGACTATGGCCACCTCACTGCGCGGGAAGCGGCGTTGCTCGCTGCGGCGAGCAACGTCAAGCTGCTGTTGCTGACTCACATTTCGGGCCGGTATTCGGACGAAGAGATCCTAGCGGAAGCGACAGGCATATTTCCGAACGCTCGAATTGCCAGTGACTTTGATCGTGTCGTGATCTGATCCTCTGGCGGGGCGTTGTCATTGGAGGACCTTCGGCAGCACCACAACGACATCGATTTCCCGGCCGAGAATTCGCGATGCAACGAGTGCGATATGCAGGGCGAAATTGTCCTCGATCTCCGCTGCAGTCGACTCGTCTCTTGCGTAGACATACAGCAGCGGCCCGTCGACTTCAGCAAAGCGGATGCCCGCGAATACGCGGTCGAACGTTCCCGCGCCCAAGATGAGCGCCATTCTTGCCTGTATCGCGTAGTCCTGGATTTCGGTCAGGTCCATTTTGCACCGCAGGGATAATGAGTCGGCCGTACAATAGATGTTTACGCCTTTCGCCGCAGACAAGGGGCTAGTTCAGGAGCGAGCCGGATGGCCATGCGCCGGACAGGGAAAAGCTGATCTGCGTTGCATTACCAATGGAAGGACTCCCGGGCTCGTCTGATCGATCAGAACCCGGACCTCCCATCGTACAGCACGGTGGTAACGCATTTTGGTTCGCTTTCCGCGGCATACAAATTGATCGGTCTCGTCCGGATAAAGGCAAGGCCCGCGCTTTGGATTGCCGCCTGAAAAATAGACCTGCTGAAGTGTCGATAGCAATGCTGCGCCCGTGATGTCGCACCGCAGGGGGCGCCTGTGTGGACGCTCTGTCGATCGCGCAACTTCAGCTGTCAACAACGGGACGGGCACGGTGAGCACACGGGTGGCACGGTTTCAGCGATGGGGCGGGCTCGCCGTCAGCGATCGCCCTTATCAAACATGTCCCGGAATCCGCGGGGTAGCCGCGGCACGCCGTCATCGGGTTTGTTGCACCGCGGGCAGGGCGCGCCGGCACCACCGCAGGTGCAGGCATGCGGTCCGGTCCAAGGCTGATCCGGGTGGTTCTCGCAGACCCAGCCGGTGTCGCCGCACAGATGCCGGCTCACTCATAGGTCTTCTCGCACGCCGCGAAAGAAGGGATGCCGCACCTTTCCCTCGGCGGATTTGGCCCGGGACTCGATCTCGGCGAGCAGCTTCGGCTCGACCCAGATAGCCTTTTGCGCGATACGCTTGGTGTTAGGGTTGGACTTGCGGATCGGGCGCCTGACGATAATGATTATACCGCCTTCTTGGCGCCGGGCGGGTCATCAGTCAGCATTAGCTTCAGTTGCTCGGCCTGTTCCTTGGTTAGCTTCTCGGCGAATGGGCCGTTTTTCTTTGGCTGCGCTGGCCCCTTGAGTTCTCGATCATAAACCATCCAGTCGTCACCGCTTCCTCTCCGAACGAGGAACCTGCTTTGTTGGAGCGCTGTGTTATGCAACGATACCTCCCAAAATGGCGGTCCGCCGGTCTCAAAAATACACACCAGATGACCGTTTATTCCTGAACCGGGACGCTAAGCTTTCCCGCTCGCTCCAAATTGCAAGGCCCGTGCCTGACAAGGTCGCAACCTTGGTGTGGCTGGGTCTTCGATTGGCCAGAACTTTCGCGGCATCGCCCACCACGATGAACGCGCGTGTCACAAAACCTTGTCGGGCGACTGCCAATCTCCCAGAGCTGGGATTTCAGGGCCCGGACTGGAATGCGTGGCGGGCGCCGCCGAGCGAACATACTCCGCTCGCGCGGCGTTCAGCATCAGTCTCCAATTGGAGGGAAACGCATGTTCGACGCCGAAACGACCGCGCTGCTAAGAGCTGTGCTAGAGGAAGTTTGCGAGAATATTTCCGTCTTTGAAACCGGCGCCAGGACGCACGTTGCTTCCAAGATCCTCGAAGCCGCGGCGAACGGTCGACTCTCAATAGATGACTTGAAGGCAGCGGGTCACAAAGCCCTGAACGCGCCTGCGATGTGGCGCTGAGTTTCGTCACCGCTCGAGCCGAGCCTCAACGCGGAATTTCGCATCAGCTCGAACAACTCAAGGACATCAGCAAGCCGCAGCTTCGAGCCCTTGGGCATGTGCTCCAGCAGAATGTGCCGGGTGTCCGTCGCGATCCCGTCACGCTTGAGCGGTCGTGCTCGGCGTGGAATGCCTGCATGTCTGACACAAACTGGCGGGCTAACTCGGGCGGGATATCGAGCGGCTTTCGGCTGATGGGCATTCCCGGAGGATAGGTATCCTCGGTCAGTTTTGCGAATCGAATCGGCGACGGCCCGGCACTGGCCTCCACGGCCCCCAGGAGTGCTGGGGCCGTTTCTTTGGGGCCTGTGATCGCCGTGGCGGAAATTCGGGCGGGTCAGTGCTCCGTAATTTTACGGAAGAGAACTCCGCGTCGACCCGCAATACTACATCGATACAGCAGGTGGTTGGAAAGTGAACCAAGATTCCTTCTCCTTCGATGGCCCGACTAATTATTACTATCGATGGAAAGGAGCACGCAGCTTCGCTTTCGATCACTATTTCCCGACAGTCGGGCAAAGCTACCAAAACCCTGTCGTCGGGAGGGAAGTCCCTTACTGTCAGCGGGGAATGCAGAAAAATGGGACCCGACGGACGAAAGTTCTGATGTCACGGCGCCGCTGTAAGGATTAATTCGCCGACTAGCCTCGTCTATCGCGCCTGCTGAATATGCTTCGAAACCCTCTGGGCAACCGCGGAAGTTCATCATCCGGCTTCGGTCTGTTGCACTTCGGGCAAGGCGCCCCGGCGCCACCACACCTGCAGGCGTGAATGCCGGTCCAGGGCTGATCCGGATGATTTTCGCAGACCCATCCCGTATCCTCGCATAGGAGGCATGCCGGCTCGGTCATCGCATCAACCCGAAAAGCTCGATGACATCGGCAAGCCACAGCTTCGTTCCTCTCGGCATATGGTCCAGGAGAAGGTGCCGAGCATTGGCTGCGATCTCGTCACGTTTGATCGGATCATATTCGGTGTGGAACGCTCGCATGTCGGCAGCGAACCGCCCTGCGACCTCCGGCGGGATTTCCAGCGGCTTTTTTGGTGACGGGCATGCACCGAAGATAGGTATCCGGGGTGCAGTGCGAATCGTCGCGAGGTCGATTGTCGCTCGAGACAAAGACCGCGATCCAGTGTGGTATTCGGCTCGAAACCCTGCGGTAGCCCCCCCACAGAGCCTAGATTTGTGGCGGCCGGACGAGGTTGGATGGGCTTTTTTAGGGGCCACGCTCCCGGAGCGCTTTTGTGGTCTAGGTAATTCCATCAAGGCACCATCATCTTGCCGTGTCTCAAAAATACACACACCCTTCATTCCTAGATTGGGAAGCTCTTGGCGTAGGCACGTTCAGGGGAACCGCTGGCATCTTGACGAGGAAAGGTACATGGGACGGCGCGTGGTCATTGAGACCGACACACTCGCGGCGCGATTGGCAGAGCGAGCGAAGGAGCTTCGCGGGCAGGCCGATGAGCTAGCTCCAGGTGGTGCGAAAGACACGCTGCTAGAGCTGGCCCAATTTGCAGAGACCAGCGCTCACATGAGCAGATACTCCGCCTCCTCGCGCATTGAGGCCGTGGTAGGCCAAGATATGAACCGGTTCAGTCGCGGCGAGCGCGTCCAACTCAAGCGCCCCTACGCCAAAGCGATCACGCGCAAGAACAGGACGCCCGACTGGCTGAAGCGCAAAGGAATCGTGCAAGGCTTCAAACAGGATTTCATTTACATCCGATGGGATGGAAGAAGGACGATTGAGCAAGTGCCGATAAGGGCTGTGGAGAAAGCGGGCCATTCGTCAGGAGAAAATCGCGGTCCGCTCCATAGCTGATCTACGGCACCTCTCGAGGAGCCGACGGCGCCTGGGCGGAGCCGTGGCCTCGATCCAACAGGGGGTGCAGCCCAGTTTGTCCGATCGTGCTAGGTGTGGTCTCAGCGCTGGCCACACGCATATTGACGTTTTCCGCTGTCGTAATCGTTGCGGCAAGGATCGAGAGCGCGACTGCGATCGCGAAAAGGATCAAGGCAGTTTGGTGGTTAGTCATCAGGAAATACTCCGACAGAAAGCAATTTAACGCGGTTCCGCCACCCCGCGTTCCCGCGGGCGGGAACACCGTGCTCTCCCGGAATCCTCAAGTCCTTCTGACGGGCGTAAATTAGACGCTGCCGGGCGCAGGTCCTGTTTTATTGCAGATGCGATCCCCTTTGAGCGGCGCGGTGAGACGGCCTCAGCGTTCGATCCAATACGCTGGGGCCGTTTTCTCTAAGTCGCCTTGCCAGCTGGCGGAGTAAAAATGGATGCATTGCGCGCATCTAAGGAATTCTGTTCATCCCCACGGCGAACACCCGGTAACCCTCTCCGCTGGGGATAGCGGGCGGGTGCTGTTCTAGTTCGGACACTCGCAGGCCGGAAGTTAGGACAGCGCTTCTGACGCGTCTAAGGGTGAGTTTCGAATAGACCAATAGCGCATTGTCTTGCGCAGGCTAATTTGCGGAAACTCTGCGGACGCAGCGGTGCACGCTATACGCTTGCGCAACTAAAGCACCGGCGCCGGCCTCGGGCGCTGGTGCTTTTTGCGCGAAAAGATTCTCGGCCTGGCTCGATCTGAAATTTGCTCCGGCGGTAAGGCTTCGCAAGGGAGGGGATATGGCTTGGACTTGGCGCTGGTGGATATTCTTTGGACTATTGATTCCGGCCGTCATCGCTGCGGCGATCGCGCGGGGCGCAACGAACAACCAGAACATCGCCAGACGAGAAAAAGGCGATTTTCTTTATGCCTTTGCTACGCGACCAGGCTCTACGATCTCCGGGACGCTTATGGCTGGCGCGATCTGCTCCGCCATCATCACAGCCGTGGCCGGATTTCTCGTCTAAAATTTCGTGAGGATGAAGCGCAACTATGGCACCAGCGCCGGATAGGGGACTGGTGTTTTTACGCGAACAGGTCTTTCCCGGCCTGCTTCATCCTCACGAACGTCCCGCTCTCATGATACTCGAGCCAGCCTTGGCCGATTGCATGCTGCAGCCCGGCCCAATACTCGCCCGGCGTCGCTTTGTCCTCATCGATTATCGGGCGGTTGATCTTCTCGATGTAGATCCGGCCATCCTGGATCGGCTCGAATGCTTTCGCGTGCTCCATGATCCTGCGGGCAGCTTTCTCGGGGTCGGAGTAGGGGCGGTCGCCCTTCATATTCATCGCTTAGCTCTCACGCCCATGTACTACCCTGATCTCTTTCAACTTGTGATTGATGAGCATTTCAGCGCGCCGCTTTGCCAGCTCAGGTAGCCTTGTCCGCACGGTGCTCAGCACCGTTCGCTCGT
>NZ_JACMYP010000360.1 GCF_020889705.1 Bradyrhizobium altum
GTCGGCTTCCAACCTGCGAGCAAGCGGAGGTTTTGTATCCGGCGGGGGTAGACATGAAGTACCTACGGCGGGTGTACGTTCGAGAGAACGAGCATCAAGACAGCGTCAATGCTTTGTTGAGCCACTTTGACCGCTCGGATGTCGAAGTTATAGTGAATGCAAAGAAATTTGAGGGATGTCCTTAGTGATTCACCGGAACCAGAGCGCGTCGGTCGGAGCAGCAAGAATGTCCCGCTTTGATTCAAGGACGGAGGCCATCGTTGGCTCTGCGCTATGGGCTGCTGCTGGAGACGCGATAGGATGGATCACAGAACTGGGAGATGAGGATACGATCCGATATCGTACCGGCCAGAACCGTGTTCGTTCTACAGTAGAGTGGAGGCGTCGTATCGGGGGTCGGTTTGGGCCGACTTTACAGCTGCCTTCTGGTACTTATTCCGATGACACACAGCTGCGATTGGCCGTCAGCCGCTCGACGCGAGGTGATGGCGATTTCGATGTCGAGGCATTCGCGAAGGTCGAATTGCCCGTTTGGGCTAGCTACTCGTTGGGAGCGGGTCGGGGAACCAGTGCTGCCGCGTCCAGTCTTACGAAAGGCACAGTGAGCTGGTTTTCAAACTTCTTCGGAAGCCGTGGCGAACGTGGCTACCTTGACGCCGGCGGGAACGGCGCCGCGATGCGGATTCAGCCTCACGTTTGGAAATCCAATCTAGACGTGGCTTCATCGTTCGTGAAGGACGTCTTACGGGATGCAATAACTACTCACGGCCATCCTAAGGGATTTTGCGGAGCCCTTTTCCACGCGTTTTGCCTGGCGCACGCAATTGCCTTGCGTGAGATGCCCGGACCCGACGAATGGGTAGACTTTGCGAACCAACTGAGGTGCATTCCCGAGGCGATCAGTTCCGACGAGCAACTGTCCCTCTTCTGGCTCGGCCCTTGGGAAGAGGGCTACGGAATGCCATTACGAACCGCAATCCAGGAGGAAATCGATTTCGTTGTACGAGTAACAAGGTTGCTGCGCGCAGAAGTTCACTCACGCGAGCGTGCTTATTCTACTGTTCTCGAAACAGTCGGAGGATTTGACGAACAGACAAGAGGTGCAGGGCTAAACACCGCGCTGGCCGCAACAGCTTTGGCATACCTCACTCGTGATCGAAATAATGAGGAAAGCTTGTTATTGGCTGCAAATGCGCCGGGTAGCGATACTGACACCATCGCTACGATGGCTGGCGCGATATTGGGTGCTGCCCGTCCAACGCCAGTCGGTTGGACAATACAGGATCGCGAATATATTACGGACGAGGCGATCCGTCTTTCCGAGATCGCGCAGGGGCACGCGACGGCTTCGTTCCGATATCCGGATTTGATTTCTTGGTCACCTCCGACAACGCAATCAGACGCGGTCGGACTTTTTGAGAACCAGATTTGTCTCGCGGGCCTCGGCCGCGCCGAGCCTTTTGGTGAAGTTTTTTCGACGTCAGAAGCAAAATGGCAATGGTTGCGATTGGAATTTGGCCAGACTGTTTTAGCAAAACAGCGACCCAAGCTTCGGCAACTTACGCCCAAAGATCTCCCGAACAGAACTCGAGAAGCGAGTATCAATTATCCTCAAGGCGATCAGGTGTCGTTGTTTCAAGATGATCAATCACTGGCGGCAGCTCGACCAGAACAAAGGCATTCCGCTCCGGAGAGGGCCATTCGCGGCGGAGAACAGAGCTTCGACGATCTCAATGTCCTTACGGACAGCATTATAGAGCGAGGGTTTAGACCGGAAGACATTGGGCGAGCGCTTATCGAGTTGGCACAGGGCAAGTTCGCGATCGAGCGCTCGACCGCATTTTCTGCCATTATTGCCAAAGCCCTAGAGGCTCGACGGAGGCGCAAGCGCAGATAGTCACCGTCTAACGACCGCTATCCATCGCTGCAAGCTCGCAAAACCATTTCGTATACCTTGTCTCAAGCTCGAGCCGTTGTGGAAACGGCTCGTTAACGTGACGTACGCACACTGGCTCCTTGCGAAGACAAGCTTCGTGGGGAGCCGGACGTGGCCGACAAGAGCGAATTCGTCGACATGATCAGTGAGGCGACGCGGCAGAAGCGCCGCCGCGCCGCGCCACGCATCATCGATCCGCTTCCCGAGGTGAAGGAAACCTCGCGCCTCAGCCACTGGCCGCCGGAGCGCTGGACGCAATGGCGGATGGAAAACCTGACACCGTGGAAGATAAAGTCCTGGAAGCTGAAGAACTGGGATTAGCGCGCTCTCCAGCGAGAGTGACCTTAAAAAAACGGGCGCCGTGAGGCGCCCGCTGTCATTTCAGGCCTTACCAATAGACCCCGTACGGCCGCCAGTAATGGCGGTGGTGCCAATATGGCCGGCAGATCCGGTGCGGTCCGTAATAGGTCCAGACCACCCGGCAACGGCGGTGATGATAATAGGCCGGGTAGTAGTAAGACGATCCGTAGAAGTAGCGTCGGTGATGGAAGTGCCGGCGGTAGCCGTAGCGGTAACCGCCGCCATAGAAGCGGTGGTACCCGCCGTAGTGGCGATGGTAGCCGCCATAGCGATAGCCGCCATGCAACGCCGGCGCGGCGCGGAAGCCGCCACCGTGGAAGCTGCGGAAGCCGCCGCCGTGAAATCCACCGCCGTGAAATCCGCCACCATGGAAACCACCGCCATGAAAACCTCCACCGCCGTGGCCGTGACCGCCGCCGCCGCCGTGCCGAACCTGCGTCGTCGTGGCATCGGCCGCAGACTTTGCCGCAGGCACGGTGCCCGGGCTCGCCAGCGACAGCGCGTTGCTGCGAAGCGATCGACAATGCGAAGACCGCGGCCGCGGCAACACCAAGGCGGCGCACCAGTCCGCGCCGCAAAGAGCTCTCCCTCATCTCGGAACCTCCCTGACAACAGCAGTGAAACCACGCTGCATGGCAGCCGGTCTCATTGTGTTCATCGCAGTCGCTCCCGGCATGACGCTAGAAAGCCCTGAGTGAATGCGTCATGAACGCGCGAAACCGTGCGACGAAAAGTCCGAGCGGGAATGCCGGCGACGATCGCAGCGCGGCCGGCTGCATCACCAGAACGGGCCGAACCCGAAGCCAAAGGTGAACGGCGCCGGCACAGCATATGGATACGGCCGATAGTAGTAAGGCCGTCCGTAATAATAGGAGCCGTACGGCCGGTAATAGGAATAGGGCTGGTAGTACGGCCGGCAACAAGGCCGGTAGCCGTGGTGATAATGGTGACGATGGTAATGGCGATGATGGCGCTGCGCGCTGAAGTCGGTCGCCTTGCCCGGCTGCCGCTGTTGTGCCGCGGCCTGCGGCCTGGCTGATGCCGCAGCACTTGCCGATGCCGGCGCTGTCAGTGCGAATGCACAAGCGACCGCGGCAACACCGATCCATCTCATCATGATCAACTCCTGCAGATTGCGATTGATATCATCTCGCGCGCGCGAGTCTGCCGGTTTGATGGCTGAGAACGACAACAGGCCCGCTGCTCACGGGCCTGTGTCTCAACTGCGCTGATACGCCGCGCGATCAGCGGCGCCAGTGGCGACGATGGCCCCAGCCACGGTGATGTCCGCGACCCCAGCCACGATGCCAGCCATGACCATGACCATAGCGTACCTGCGTGGTCGTCTGGTTCGCGTTGTCCTGAACCGTTGCGGCGGTGCCCGGAGTCGCAAGCGACATCGCGTTCGCGCGCTCCGTTGGCGCCGCCAAAACCAGCACGGCACCGACGGCCGCAAGCCCCAGGACCTTCATCACCTTCATGCGTTTTCTCCTTGATCCCTTGATGTCACGTCTTGCAACGACGACTCGAGCTTCTTGCCTTGACGCGTTTTCTTCACGCGAAGAACTTCGCTCGAAAACGCTCTGGCATTCGAACCGACCCCCGTTGCCGCGACGCAGATCGCAAGCAAGATGCGGGCGACGTGAATGGGAAGTGAATGACTGCGCCACGATGGTGAATGCCGCTGACGCACACAGGTTCCAACACAGCCATCGCAATTTTCGTGTCTGTGCGCAAAACCGGCATAGACAATGGTCGTATGTTGTGAGGAGCCTCTCGCAGGAGATCGCCGATGACACAACAAGGCCCGCGCAAATGGCTGGTACTCGGCGCGGCAGCGCTCGCTGGGTCCATGATTTCAGTTGATGTCGCGCTCGCCTCGCAAGGACCCGGCGGCGGCATGGGAACGGCGAGCCAGCTCACGCAAATGCTGATGGCGCTCGCGGTCTATGGAACGGTGGGAGCGGTCGCCGCTGCCGGACTGATCGGCGCAGCGCGCCGTCATTTGCGCTAGCTTCCGCGTCGATCGCAGCCGCTCTAGCCCGGGCGCCAGAAGCAGTTCATGCGCGGCGTGATCACGGTGCCGCTCGGCCGGTGCTCCTGCACATAGGTCGCGGTGCAATCGCGCACGGCGTTCGGACCGGGATTGTAGCGCGGGATGACATCCGGTTCCCAATGATCGGGCCGCGACCGGTAGATCGGCACCCGCTTCAGCCGGCGGTGCTCGACGACCCGCGTGCGCACGACCGGAGCCGTCTCACCGATGCGCACTTCGGCCGCCGCGCTCTGTGCCCGCGCCCCTCCGGCCGGAAGCGAAAGCCCGACTGCTACCGCCAACAGCGTTGCCGCCACGATCCGTTTCATCACGCCACCCAAGCCCCATTCTTGAGCCTCAATCTTGGGCCGCACGGTCTCCCATTGCACCGCCAAGGTCAACTGCGCTGGCGCCGGCTGAGCCACTCGCGCTAAAGGAGTGTCATGTGGACCACAGAAAAAGCCCCCTCGCTCGCCGAGATGGAGGCCATGGCGCACGAAATCTTCGAGCGCCTGCCTCCGACGTTCCGAGCCCTCTGCGAGGGCCTGATCATCCGCGTCGACGACTTCCCGACCGACGAGGTGCTCCATGAGATGCAGGCCGAGAGCGAGTTCGACCTGCTCGGCCTGTTTCACGGCATCGGCCTGCCGCAGCAGAGCCATGGCGATGTGGCCCGGCTGCCCAACCTGGTCTGGCTCTACCGGCGGCCGATCCTGGATTACTGGGCGGAGCACGACGAGACCCTCGGCCACATCGTCCGCCACGTGCTGATCCACGAGATTGGGCATCATTTCGGCCTCTCGGACGCCGATATGGAGGCGATTGAGGCCGATGCGGGCTAGCTTTGCAGAAATGGCCCTTTTACCGCTGTCACATTCGCGATAAACATCCGGCCCCTATCCCCTATTTTTGCCCGGGAAGAGCACCGATGGACAAGTTCACCACGCTGGAAGGCGTCGCGGCACCGCTGAAGATCATCAATGTCGACACCGACATGATCATTCCGAAGCAGTACCTCAAGACCATCAAGCGCACCGGCCTTGGCAAGGGGCTTTTCTCCGAGCAGCGCTACAAGGATGACGGCAGCGATAACCCCGATTTCGTCCTCAACCAGTCCGCCTATCGCAATGCGAAGGTGCTGGTCGCCGGCGACAATTTCGGCTGCGGCTCGAGCCGCGAGCACGCGCCGTGGGCGCTGCTCGACTTCGGCATCCGCTGCGTGATCTCGACCTCGTTCGGCGACATCTTCTACAACAACTGCTTCAAGAACGGCATCCTGCCGATCCGCGTGTCGCAGGAGGACCTCGACAAGCTGTTCGACGATGCTGAGCGCGGCGCCAATGCGACGCTGACCATCGATCTGCCCAACCAGGAGATCCGCGGTCCCGACGGCGGCACGGTGAAGTTCGAGATCGATCCGTTCCGCAAGCACTGCCTGGTCAACGGCCTCGACGACATCGGCCTGACGATGGAGAAGAAGTCGTCGATCGACAGCTACGAGGCCAAGCTCAAGGAACGCGCCTGGGCTTGAGGCGCATCCAATCGTCGCGCCCCGGTGCCTTCAGGCGCCGGGGCTTTTCTTTGCCGAATTGCCTCACCGCAAACCCAGAGAGAGCTGACGCGCATGCTGCCTGACATCGTCACCTTCTGGCACGGCTCGATGGACGCGCTGCGCCGGACATGCCTGCGTTCGCAGGTGGCGGCCGGGCACAAGGTCACCGTCTACAGTTTCGATCCAATTCCCGGCCTGCCCGATGGCATCGGCAATGCCGAGGCCGAGGCGGTGCTGCCGCATTCGTTCTCGGAGAAGCTGCGTCCGGCCGAGCGCGACGGTTCGTGGCGCGACTGGACCATCCTGCAATTCAGCGACTTCTTCCGCATGCGGCTGATGGCACAGCGCGCCGGGCTCTGGCTCGACGCCGATGTGCTGTTGCTGAAGCCGGTCGAGATCGATCCGTCCAAGCCCTATTTTGCCTGGGAGCGGCCGCGGCAGCTCGGCAACTCGGTGCTGTATCTGCCGCAAGACGATCCGATCGTGCGCGCATTCGAAGCGCTGATGAGGCAGGACGAGCTGACGCCGGACTGGCTGGCGCTGCGTCACCGCCTGACCTTTGCGATGCGCAAGCTGCGCGGCAAATCCAATCGCCTGTCCGACATCCGCATCGCGATCTACGGTCCCGCAGCGCTGACCGCGCTCGCACGCCGCGAAGGCGAGTTGCAGCACGCGCTGCCGAAGCGCTCGTTCTACGCGGCGCACGCCGAGCCGAGGCTGTTCTTCGAGCCGTCGGATTTTTCGCGCTATCTGAACGATCCCGAAATCATCGGCCTGCACATCTCGCCGAAGGGACGCGGCAAGGCGGCCCCGATCCCGGGCAGCCTCTATGCGTGGGCGTCGGAGAAGTTTGGGAGTTAGTCACCCTCCCCTGGAGGGTGGAATCAATGCCCCATCGCAGCGATCGCGTCGGCGATCGCGATCGTGCGCTTGGCCATCTCGGCGTGCAGGCGCTCCACCATGCGGCCGTCGAGCTGGATTGCACCGCGCGCGGCGTTCTCCGGCTGTTCGAATGCAGCGATGATCCTGCGGGCCTCAGTGACCTCGGCCTCCGGCGGCGTGAAGATCGCGTTGCAGGCATCGATGTGGCTCGGGTGGATCAGCGTCTTGCCGTCGAAACCGAGATCGCGGCCCTGCGCGCATTCCTCCGCGAAGCCGTCGATATTGCTGATGTCGCCGTAGGGGCCGTCGAGGATCTCGAGCCCGTGCGCGCGGGTCGCCAGGATGCAATGCGTGATCATCGGGATCATCGCCGCGCGGCCCGGCTTCATCCGGATCCGGGTTTCGCGCGCGATGTCGTTCGGCCCGAACACGAAGCCGGC
>NZ_JACMYP010000361.1 GCF_020889705.1 Bradyrhizobium altum
GACTGCTGCAATGGATGATGGCCGCCTCGCTGGCCCTTCCGCTGGCGCTGTTCCTGTTCGCCTCCGCGATGTCCCGGATCTCGACCAGGGAGGCCGCCGACCAGGAAATCCAGCGCACGCTCGACGTCGCCCATGAGCACGCGCTCAAGGTGTTCGAGACCATCGACCGCAGCCTGGGCGAGATCACCGAGGTCGTCCGCGGCATGAGCGATGCCGATATCGCCGTGCGCGAGAAGAGCCTGCACGAGCGGCTGCGCCGGGTCGCCGACACGCTCCCCCAGGTGAAATCGATCTGGGTGTTCGATGCCAACGGCCATGCGCTGGTCAACAGCCTGGTGCAACCGGCCCCCGACATCGATTTCTCGGATCGGGATTACTTCCGCATCCACGCCGAGCGCGACATCGGCACCTATATCGGCGAGGTGCTGACGCCGCGGCCACCCTATCAGGGTGCGCGGTTCTTCAGCGTCGGCCGCCGCCGCAACAACGAGGACGGCAGCTTTGGCGGCGTGATCCAGGCCTCCGTGCTTCCGGAATATTTCGAGAATTTCTACGCCAAGATCGGCCGCGAGCCCGGCAGCTTCCTGGCGCTGATCCGGACCGATGGCTCGATACTGGCGCATTTCCCTGTCATCGACCACGACGCCAGGTTCGAGCCGAGCGGGCCGCTGGGGCGACAGGTCGTCGCCAATCCCGAGACCGGCGGCATGACGATCCGTTCCCCGGCCGACGGCATCGAACGCCGCATGCGCTATCAGCGGCTGGCCGAATACCCGATCTATGTCAGCGCCGGGCTCGAAACCTCGGCGATCCAGGCGCGCTGGATTTCGACCATGGCGCAGCACCTGATCTTCGGCATACCGGCCACCGCGCTGCTGTTTGGCCTGCTCGCGCTCGCCTTCCGGCGAACCGAGCGCCTGCAGGAGGAGGCCGACCGGCGCATCGAGGCCGAGGACGCGCTGCGGCATGGCCAGCGGCTGGAGGCACTCGGGCAACTCACCGGCGGCGTCGCGCATGACTTCAACAACCTGCTCACCGTGATCCGCGCATCGGTCGACATGTTGCGGCGGCCGGACCTGCCGGAGGCGCGGCGGCAGCGCTACATCGATGCGATCTCCAACACCGTGAACCGTGCCGCCAAGCTGACCAACCAGCTGCTCGCGTTCGCGCGCCGGCAAACCCTCAAGCCCGAGGTGTTCGACGTCTGCCAGAATGTCCGCACCCTGAGCGAGATGATCACCACCCTGATCGGCTCGCGGATCGAGATCACAGCGCAGGTGCCGGACGAGACCTGCCTCGTCAACGCCGATGCCGGCCAGTTCGAGACCGCCATCATCAATATGGCTGTGAATGCGCGCGACGCGATGGACGCCGTCGGCCGGCTCACGATCGCGGTCCGCGCCGTGAAGAATTTGCCGTCCGAGGCGGTCACGCCGCCGAGCCCGCACGGCCATATCGCGGTATCGGTGGCCGATACCGGCGTCGGAATTCCGCAGGAGCTGTTCGGCCGCATCTTCGAGCCGTTCTACACCACCAAGGAGGTCGGTCACGGCACCGGCCTTGGCCTGTCGCAGGTGTTCGGCTTCGCCAAGCAATCCGGCGGCGAGGTCACCGTGACCAGCGAGATCGGCAAGGGCTCGACGTTCACGCTGTACCTCCCGCGTGTCGTCGGCAGACACAACGCACAATCGCCGCTCACGGAGGATGCGCCTTCGATCGATCAGACCAGCGCGTCGGTCCTCATCGTCGAGGACAATGCCGAGGTCGGAAAGTTCGCCGCCGACACCCTGACCCAGCTCGGCTGCACCTGCGTTCTGGTCGAGAACGCCACCCACGCGCTGGAAGAGCTGGCCGTCGACCCCGACAGGTTCGACCTGGTGTTCACCGATGTCGTGATGCCCGGCATGAGCGGCATCGAGCTTGCGGAGGAGATCCGCCGGCAGCGGCTCGATCTGCCGATCGTGCTTGCCTCCGGCTACAGCCAGGTGCTGTCGCAGCAGGGCAGCGGCGGCTTCGAGCTGTTGCAGAAGCCGTATTCGGCCGAGCAGCTGGCGCGCGTGCTGCACAAGGCCACCCGCTCGCGCCGGCTGAAGCGGGACCAGGCGCCGGCGGGGTGAGGTGATTGCGTTCACGCGCCTCGGACGCGATGTCGTCCCTGCGAAAGCAGGGACCCAAAACCACAGGATTGGGTTGTTGAGTACGCTGTGGCTCCAGCGACGCCTGATGATGACCATTCGTGGTTATGGGTCCCGGGTCGCGCTGCGCTTGCCCGAGACGACACCAAACATTTGGCTCGGCCGGTGAGTCATACTTCCGCGTTCTCGCGACATGAATCGCCCGAGCTTTGCTTCTCGTTCCGCCCTCTCGTGAGCAGAGGGCGCAGGGAAAGCCGGGTGCCGATCACACCCATGGGCCCCGTGCAAAAGGTAGAAAGCACGGGGGTAGGACCACAGGTGTAACCGGAAACACTCCGGCTTTCCCTGCGCGATGGTTTTACGGCTTACTTCGTGCTCTCCCCGGCGAGACTGGGCTTGTTTGTCACCGCCGTCGCAAGGATGCTTGCATCCTGCTTGGGGACACCTGCCACTAGGGCGTCAGGACCACACGACTTCGCCGTCCGCCCTCGGTCACGCTCGTCGGTCGTGACATCGGCGTCCACCGCGTCCCACACCGCGTTCGTGACGATCGCGAAGCGCCCCTCGATCGGGTGAGACGGGCGAATGATACACTGAGTTGCCATTCCGATAAACCGAAATATTTTCGCACGAGGTGATTGACAGGTTTTGCTGAGTTGCCCGTCGGGTCATTCTGCCGCACCACGCCGGAACCACAGCGGAACCTTCTGATTTCCCTCGCGTTGTCGCGCAATGGGCAAAACTGAGGCAAAATCCAGATCGTCGAACAGGCCCTCGGCGGCGAAGGCCTGTTCCCCGCGGAAAGCGAGAACGAAGCGCGGCGGTTCCGAGGACAGCGACGACGCGCAAAGCGAAGCCGACGACAAATCGGAATTCGTCGAGATCATTGCCGAAGACGGCGACCATGTCGAACCGCCGCCGCCGGAAATTATCGAGCCCGATCCCGAACTGTCGGCCGAAGAAGCCGAACAGGTGCGCAAGGACTATCTGCTGACGCGGTTCTGGATCACCGCGCGCGGCTACTGGGGCCTTAACGGCGACCGGCTGGCGTGGCTGTTCACGATCGGTCTGCTGCTGCTGATCGTCGCCAATGTCGGCGTCCAGTACGGTATCAATGTCTGGAATCGCGCGATCTTCGATGCGATCGAGAAACGCGACTCGGCCACAGTCTTCCACCTGACGGCCGTCTTCTTTCCGCTTGCGATCGGCAGCGCGCTCTTGGGCGTCGCTCAGGTGTTCGGCCGCATGGGCATTCAGCGGCGCTGGCGCGCCTGGCTGACCAACGCGGTGGTGTCGCGCTGGCTGACGAATGGCCGCTACTACCAGCTCAACCTCGTCGACGGCGATCACAAGAATCCGGAATACCGCATCGCGGAGGACCTGCGGATCGCAACTGACTCGCCGGTTGATTTCATCGCCGGGGTGACATCCGCGCTGCTGTCCGCCGTCACCTTCATCGTCGTGCTCTGGACGATCGGCGGTGCCTTGACGCTGACGCTCGGCGGCTCGTCCATCAGCATCCCCGGCTTCCTGGTCATTGCCGCCATCATCTATGCCGCGATCGCGTCCGGCTCGATCATGGCGATCGGCCGCAGCTTCGTGCAGATCTCCGAGGACAAGAACCAGGCGGAAGCGGAATTCCGCTACGTCCTGACCCGCGTGCGCGAGAATGGCGAAAGCATCGCGCTGCTCGGCGGCGAAACCGAGGAGCGCGACGGCATCGACAAGACGTTCTCGAACGTGCTGCGGCAATGGGCGCGGCTCGCCGGGCAGCACATGCGCACGACACTGGTGTCGCAGGGATCGAATCTCATTGCGCCGGTGGTGCCCTTGCTGCTGTGTGCGCCGAAGTTCCTCGACGGCAGCATGTCGCTTGGCCAAGTGATGCAGGCGGCCTCGGCCTTCACCATCGTGCAGACGGCGTTCGGCTGGCTGGTCGACAATTATCCGCGACTCGCCGACTGGAACGCATGCGCACGGCGCATCTCATCGCTGATGATGTCGCTCGACGGACTCGAACGCGCCGAGACCGGCGGCGGTTTCGGACGCATCGAACGCGGCGAGACCGAGGGCGAGGCGATGCTGAGCCTCAACGACCTCTCGGTGACACTCGATGACGGCACCGCCGTGGTCGGCGAGACCGAGGTCGTCGTCGAGCCCGGGGAGCGGCTGCTGGTCGCCGGTGAATCCGGCACCGGCAAGAGCACGCTGGTCCGTGCCATCGCCGGCCTGTGGCCGTGGGGCGGCGGCAGCGTCAGCCTGCATGCGGACCGTCGCCTGTTCATGCTGCCGCAAAAGCCCTACGTGCCGTCGGGCACGCTGCGGCGCGCGGTGGCCTATCCCGGTGCGGCGGAGGACTGGAACGTCGAACAGATCAGTGACGCCCTGCACAAGGTTGGCCTCGACCATCTCAAGGAGAAGATCGAGGAGGACGCGCCCTGGGACCAGACACTGTCCGGCGGCGAGAAGCAGCGGCTCGCCTTTGCGCGGCTGCTGCTGCACAGCCCCGACATCGTCGTGCTCGACGAGGCGACTTCCGCGCTCGACGAAAAGAGCCAGGACAAGATGATGGAGATGGTGACGACGGAATTGCCGAAGGCGACCATCGTCAGCGTCGCCCATCGCGTCGAGCTCGAAGCATTCCACAGCCGCAAGATCGTGCTGGAGCGCCGCAAGGGCGGCGCCAAGCTGATCAGCGACGTCGACCTGATCCCGCGCAAGGGCAAGCGAAGGCTGCTCGGACGCTTCCTGCGGCAACGGCGAGCCGCAGCCAAAGTAGCATAACGGGCGTTGGCGCTCCCGTCGAAACCGGTTATGCATGCCGCGCTTTTGATGAGGCAATGCGTGATACCCAGCAACGACATTTCGCCGGCGCCGTTCGGCGCCCTGGCGCCCAATGCGGCGCAGGCTGCCATCATCCGGCTTGCGCATGGCAGCGGATTGAAGCGCGGCGCGTTCCGGCCCTGGCTGTCGCGGCTGGTCAATCTGTTCGGTTCGGGGCCGCTTGATGTGATCTATCAGGGCGCATCGTTCCGATTCTATCATCAGGCGAGCGCGACCGAGCGCGGCGCGCTGTTCAATCCCGATTACAATCTTGAAGAGCTCGCCTTCCTGCGGGCGCATGTCGGCGCGGGCGGCACCTTCGTCGATCTCGGCGCCAATGTCGGCACCTATGCACTGGCGCTGGCACGCGATGTCGGGCCCAACGGCAAGGTGATCGCGATCGAGCCGCATCCGGTGACGCATGCGCGGCTCAAATTCAACGCGCAGGCCTCCGGCTTTCCGCAGGTGCGGCTGGTTGCGGCGGCCGCAGGCCCGACCGATGGCGAGCTGATGATCGAGACCGACGGCGACAATCTCGGCGCCAGCCACATCGTCACCGGCACACCCACCGGCAAGGCATACAAGGTGCCGTCGCTGCGGCTGCAACGCATTCTCGACGAGGCCGGCGCGACCAGCGTCGATGCGCTGAAGATCGACGTCGAGGGGTTCGAGGACCGCGTGCTCACCGGCTTCTTCCGCGACGCGCCGGAGCAGCTGTGGCCCCGCGCGGTCGTGATCGAGCATCTGTCAAAGGACGAATGGACCGACGACTGCATTGCGGACATGCACACGCGCGGTTACGTCGATCAGGGCCGGACGCGGAGCAACACGCTGCTTGTGCGGGAATGAGATGTAACCACGTCAGAGATCTGCTCCCTCTCCCGCTGGCGGGGGAGGGTTGGGGTGGGGGTGTCGCCGCGATGGGGCTAGTCATTATGCGAGAGAGCCCCCACCCGGATTGCATCTTCGATGCAATCCGACCTCCCCCGCAAGCGGGAGAGCTGCAACGAGTCTGCGGATGTAGCGACGCACACACAACGAGCCACGCAATGATCGACCATATCGGCTTTTCGGTCTCCGACTACGAACGCGCGAAGACGTTCTACCAGACGGCGCTGGCGCCGCTCGGTTACGGCCTGATCATGGAAGTGCCCGCGGAAGTGACCGGGCACGCGCCTGCGGCGGGCTTCGGCGCCGACGGCAAGCCGGATTTCTGGATCGGCGGCGAAGGCGCGATGAACAAGCCGATGCATATCGCGATCACAGCCAAGGACCGCGCCACCGTCGACGCCTTCTACAAGGCCGCGATGGCGGCAGGCGGCCGCGACAACGGCCCGCCCGGTATTCGCGCGCATTATCACCCCAACTATTACGGCGCGTTCGTGCTCGATCCCGACGGCCACAACGTCGAGGCGGTCTGCCACACGCCCGGATAACGTGCACAGGAACGGCGCGGCGCGCGATCCGTTATCGCTTCGAACTGCGATGGAGCGATCAATGCCCGCGACGCGACCTGACATCGGCGGACCTGACATCGGCAACTGCCGCACGGTCCCGACGTAATGCCGATCGAGCCTCCCGAGATTCCCCCGACGACGCCGGGCACGCCGAGTGAGCCACCGCCTGGAATTCCGCCCGGCAATCCCCAGCCGGAGGTTCCACCGCCGGTGCGCGAACCCGGCGAGCCGCCGCGGCCGGACGAGCTGCCCGGCAAGACACCCGACGAATCACCGGTGCGCGGACCGCCCGGACCAACCGGCCCGCCGCCTGCGACAGATCGACCCGGCGTCCCGTGATTCGCCGTCGCGCCCTGGTTCCAGATCGGTTGCGAGTGTGTCCGAGCGTTTCTTCTGAACACGCGGTGAACAAGCGCGGATGCAACCCGTTATAATGTCGAAATAAACTTCGCCGATGATTCGGCGCTCGCCACAATCCGGCCTAACGGCTGGCAATTCATCGTCCTGCCGAATTGTTCGGTTCTGACTTCCTTTCCTTCCTGCCCAGACTTTCCGCCGGGGACTCCAAGACCATGACAAAGCTTCGTCTCGTGCTGCTTGCCACGACTGCGCTGACGGTGATGCAATTCGCCACCTCAGCGTCGCACGCACAAACTTCGCCACTGGTCGTCGCACAGGCGCAGCCAAAGGAAGAGCTCGGACCTGACGGAAAGCCGAAGCCACGGCCCGCGCCGGGCGCACCTGCGCATCCGGCACCGCCCGCAGCTGCAC
>NZ_JACMYP010000362.1 GCF_020889705.1 Bradyrhizobium altum
CCCTTGGGAGAGGTCGCGCGCAGCGCCGGGTGAGGGGTGACGGTCTCTCGTGAGAGCAGCGTCCCCTCACCCGATTTGCTGCGCAAATCGACCTCTCCCCAGCGGGGAGAGGTGAAGTAAAGATCGCGGCTAGGCCGGCCCGGCGCCCTGGGTCGCGGTATAGACCGCATACAGCGACTGGCTTGCGGCCATGAACAGGCGGTTGCGCTTGGGGCCGCCGAAGGTGATGTTGCCGCAGACCTCGGGCAGCCGGATGCGGCCGAGCAGCTTGCCTTCCGGCGACCACACCGTCACGCCGTTGTAACCGACCGCGCGGCCGGCGTTGCTCGAGCACCAGACATTGCCGTTGACGTCGCAGCGGATGCCGTCCGGTCCACACTTCACGCCGTCGATCGTGAAATCGCTGAACCGCTTGCCGTTGACGGGCTTGTTGTCAGCGCCGACATCGAACACGAAGACGTCACCCTTGCCGCCGGGGCCGGTGTCGCCCGGTCCCTTGCCGGTCGAGACGACGTAGAGTTTCTTGTAGTCAGGCGAGAAGCAGAGGCCGTTCGGATCCGGCACCTGGTCCTCGCTCACCACGAGATCGACGTGGCCCGAGGGATCGATGCGATAGCAATTGGTCGGCAGTTCGCGCTTGGCCGGCGCGAAGCCCGCGGGCTGCCCGATCCGCGGGTTGAGCTTGCCGGCCGCGTTGCTCGGGCCACCGGCCGCGTCAGGCTCGCCCTCGTAGAGCTGGCCGCCATAGGGCGGATCGGTGAACCAGTAGCTGCCGTCGGGATGCGCGACGATGTCGTTCGGCGAGTTCAGCCGCTTGCCTTGGTAGTTATCGGCAAGCACGGTCGCAGTGCCGTCATTCTCGTAGCGCGTCACCCGGCGGGTGAGATGTTCGCAGGAGAGCTGGCGGCCCTGGAAGTCGAACGAATTGCCGTTCGAGTAGTTCGACGGCGTGCGGAACACGCTGACATGGCCGTCATCCTCCGACCAGCGCATCTGCCGGTTGTTCGGGATGTCGCTCCACAGCAAATAGCGGCCCTGCGAACTCCAGGCCGGGCCTTCCGCCCACAACAGCCCGGTATGGAGACGCTTGATCGAGGTGTTGGGCTGGGCAAGATCGTTGAAGGACGGATCGACCGCGATGATGTCGGGGTCCCAGAAATAGGTGGTCGGCGCACCACGCGGACTGAAGTCGCGCGGCGGGCTGGTGATGGTTGTCGGCGGTCCGACCGGCGCGGGCGCGTTCTGAGCCAGCGCGCTGCTGACGCCGGCTGCGGCAGCGGCCACCCCCACCGCCAATCCCTGGACGAGTGTTCGACGTGAAACGTTCGGATCGCGCCGCTCTTCCTTCTGGCCGCTTTGCGCGCCCTTTGGACCGCTCCGCTCCTGGCGTGTCATCGCATCCTCCCACTGTGTTCGCCGGCCGTTGATCCGGCCTGGCGCGCGGGAGGTTAGACCGCTCGCTCGGAGGTTGCGAGTGACGGTTTTTCATCACTGCGGGCGGAAATTTCACATTGTTGCGATGCAAGCCGTCGTTGCGGATCGAGCGAGTGCGCCGTAGAGCGACGTTCTTACCTCGCCCCGCTTGCTGGGAGAGGCATTAGCCGTCGTCGGCGGCCGTTCTAAAGAACGCCGAAGCAGGGCTTCGGCTATGACGCATCGCGAGATGCGTTCCGGGTGAGGGGGTACAGGTCTCGCTACGTTCGCAACGCGTGGAGGCGGCCCCTCACCTCAACCCTCTCCCCGCAAGAGCGGGAGACGGAGAGGGAGAGGATAGAGCAGCACTCAATCCGGCCGGATCATCTCGAACATGTTCTCCGGCTTGATCTCGAAATAGTCGCCGCGGCGGCCGGCGCGGACGATCGGGTGCGCGAGACCGGTCTGATAGACGCCGTCCTTGATGAAGGCCTTGTCGATGTGGACGGCGACCACCTCGCCGAGTGTCAGCCAGGCCTCGGCCTTCCTGCCGTCGGCGCCCTGGAGCTGGACGATCTGGCTCACCTTGCATTCGAACGACACCGGGCTCTCGGCAACGCGCGGCACGTTGACCAACTTGCCGGCGACCTGCGTGAGCCCTGCGAGCTTGAACTCGTCGACATCGCGCGCGACATGCGCCGCGGTCGCATTCATGTGCTTGGCGAGATCCATCGTCGCCAGGTTCCAGACGAACTCGCCGGTGTCCTGGATGTTGGCGACGCTGTCCTTCCAGTTGGTGGAGGAGAAGCCGATGATCGGCGGCACGTAGCAGAAGGCGTTGAAGAAGCTGTAGGGCGCGAGGTTGACGTTGCCGCCCTTGTCGCGCGAGGAGATCCAGCCGATCGGCCGCGGCGCCACGATGGCATTGAACGGGTCGTGCTTCAGGCCGTGGCCGTTCTTCGGCTCGTAGAAATGCAGGTCTTTTGCGGTCACGGCTGGCTTCTCTCTCGTTTTCAACGCTCGTCATTCCGGGATGCGCCGTTAGGCGCAGGCCCGGAATCCATACTCACGATGGTGGTTATGGATTCCGGGCTCGCGCCACGGAATGACGAATGAGATAAATGACGCAAGAGTCAACTGACGAAAACGTCAGTGCCGGCGCTCAGTTGGCGCGGGTGCGCGGCGACAGGCCGGCGATCACGAAATCGATCATCTGGTCGATGGTTGGGCCCGGCTTAGTGGCACATTGAGCGATCATCTGCGGGTGGAAGAACCGCATCATCGCCGTGCAGGCGCACAGCGCGGCAAGCTCCAGATCCTTGACCTCGAATTCGCCCGACGCCGCGCCTTGCGCGATCACCTGGCCGATAGTCATGGCGATCAGCTCCATATGGGCAGTGCAGACTTCCCAGTCCTCCTGCATCGCGATCTCGACCATCTCGTGCAGCTTGGAATCGCCGACATAGCGCTCGGTGTTCATGCGATTGATGGTCGTCATCATCTGGCGCAAGCGCGTCGCGGCCGGCCCTTCCGACCGGGCAATCCGCTGCGCCTCGATCTCGACCTCGCCCATCAGGCTGCGCGCCACGCCTTCGTGGATCGACTTCTTCGAATCGAAGAAGCGATACACGTTGGCGGGGCTCATCCGCAGCTCTTTGGCGATGTCGGCGACCGTGGTCTTCTGGTAGCCGATCTGCCGGAACAAGCGCTCCGCCACCACGAGAATCCGCTCGCGGGTGTCGGTTTCGCTATGTTCCGAGATCAGTGTCATGTTGGCCTGCTCAATCTTCAATTATTCGGCCGCCTCAGCAAGTGGAAATGCGAGTTGTCCCTCACCCGCATGCTGCGGCGCAGTATTGACTTGCTCGGGGCCGCTTGCGTCCAAGGTCTTGCGGAACCAAAGGGCGTAAAGGCCCGGCAGATACAGCAAGGTCAGGAAAGTCGCAACAAACAAACCGCCCATGATGGTGATCGCCATCGGGCCCCAGAACGCCGAGCGCGACAGCGGGATCATGGCGAGGATCGCCGCGAGCGCGGTCAGCACCACGGGCCGGGCGCGCCGGACGGTGGCCTCGACGATCGCCTCTCGCCGGGTCAGGCCGGAGGACACGTCGCTCTCGATCTGATCGACCAGGATGACCGCGTTGCGCATGATCATGCCGGCCAGCGCAATCAGGCCGAGCAGCGCCACGAAGCCGAACGGCTGGTTGGCGACGTTCAACCCGAGCGAGGCGCCGACGATGCCGAGCGGCGCGGTCAGGAACACCAGCGTCAGGCGCGAGAAGCTCTGCAGCTGGATCATCAGCAGCGTCAGCATCACCATCACCATCACGGGGAAGAGGATGAAGATCGACGCATTGCCCTTGGCGGATTCCTCGAACGCCCCGCCCGGCTCGATCCGGTAGGCCGGCTCGAGATGGGCCTGGATGTCCTTCAGCTTCGGCGAGATCTGGTTGGTGACGTCGGGCGCCTGCACGCCGTCGACGACGTCGGAGCGCACGGTGATCGCCATGTCGCGGTTGCGCCGCCACAGGATCGGCTCCTCATGCGCATATTCGATCTTGGCGATCTGCTGCAGCGGCACCGCCACGCCGTTCCGCGTGGTGATCGTGAGATCGCCGACGCGGCCGAGATCGAGCCGCTCGGACGGCACCGCACGGGCAACCACGCCGACCTTCTCGATGCCGTCGCGGATGGTGGTGACCGGCGCGCCCGAGATCAGCATCGCCAGCGCCTGCGAGACATCCTGCGGGGTCAGGCCGAGCGCGCGCGCCCGATCCTGGTCGACGGCGAGTTTCAAATAGGGCGACTGCTCGTTCCAGTCGAGCTGGACGTCCTTGACGTTCTTGTTCTGGCGCATCACCTCGCGCACCTGGTAGGCGATGTCGCGCACCTTGTTGGCATCCGGCCCGATCACGCGGAACTGGACCGGGAAACCGACCGGCGGACCGAAGTTGAAGCGATCGACCCGGACCCGCGCCTCGTTCAGCGCGCCGTAGGCGGCGGCCTGCTCGATCTTCGCCTTGACGCGCTCGCGCGCCTCGACGTTCTTGGCAAGGATCACGATCTCGGCAAAGGCCTCGTTCGGCAGTTGCGGGTTGAGGCCGAGCCAGAAGCGCGGCGAGCCCTGGCCGACATAGGCAGTATAGGTCTGGATGTCCTGGTCGTCCTTCAGCAACCCTTCGGCCTGCTTCACCGCCTTCTCGGTGACGTTGAAGGCCGTGCCCTCGGGCAGACGAAGCTGCAGGAACAGCTCGGGCCGCTCCGACAGCGGGAAGAACTGCTGCTGGACGTGGCCGAAGCCCACGATCGAAAGCACGAAGACGCCGACGGTCGCCACCACCACCTTGATGCGGTGATCGACGCACCACTGCACCACGCTGCGCAGGCCGCGATACATCCGCGTCTCGTAGATCGCGTGCGGATCGTGGTTCTGGTGCACCTTGATGTTCGGCAGCAGCTTGACGCCGATATAGGGCGTGAAGATCACCGCGACGAACCAGGAGGCGACGAGCGCAATCGCCACGATCCAGAAGATGCCGCCGGCATATTCGCCGACCGCCGAATTGGCAAAGCCGATGGGGAGGAAGCCAGCGGCTGTGACCAGCGTTCCCGTGAGCATCGGAAACGCGGTGGATTCCCAGGCAAAGGACGCCGCCTTCATGCGGTCCCAGCCCTGTTCCATTTTCACCACCATCATCTCGACCGCGATGATGGCGTCGTCGACCAGGAGGCCGAGCGCAATGATCAGCGCGCCGAGCGTGATGCGGTGCAGATCGAGCGACATCGCGTTCATCACGATGAAGACGATGCCTAGCACCAGCGGCACCGAGAGTGCCACCACGATGCCGGTGCGCCAGCCGAGCGCGACAAAGGAGACGAACAGCACGATCGCGAGCGCCTCGACGAAGGAGTGCACGAACTCGCCGACGGCGTGCTCGACCACCTTGGGCTGGTCGGCGATCTGCTGGATATCGACGCCCTGCGGCACCGCCTTCAGGAACTCGGCGGTCGCCTGCTGGACCTCCTTGCCGAGCTCGAGGATGTTGGCGCCCTTGGCGGTGACGACGCCGATGCCGAGCGCCTGCTTGCCTTCCTGACGCACCTTGAAGCTCGGCGGATCGACATAGCCGTGAGAGACGGTTGCAATATCGCCGAGCCGGAACACGCGGCCGTTGCTCTCGACCGGCGTTTCGGCAACCGCCTTGACGCCGTCAAGCGCGCCGGTGACGCGCAGCGGCACGCGCTGCGAAGAGGTCTCGACGGTACCGGCCGGCGTGACATTGTTCTGCTTGGCGAGCGAATCGAACAGCGCCTGCGGCGTGATGCCGAGCGTCGCCAGCTTGGCATGCGAGAACTCGACGAAGATGCGCTCGTCCTGGGTGCCGTAGAGGTCGATCTTGGTGACTCCAGGCACCTTCAGCAGGCGCTGACGGAATCCTTCGGCGACCTTCTTGAGCTGCGCATAATTGGCGCCGTCACCGGTCATCATATAGAGGATCGAATCGACGTCGGAGAATTCGTCGTTGACGACAGGACCGAGGATGCCGGAGGGCAGTTCGCCCTGCACATCGACCAGCTTCTTGCGCAAGAGATAGAAGAGATAGGGCACGTCCTTCGGCGAGGTCGAATCCTTGAAGGAGACCTGCATCGCCGTGAAGCCCGGCTTGGAATAGGTCTGCACCTTGTCGAAGAACGGCAGCTCCTGCAGCTTCTTCTCGATCGGATCGGCGACCTGCATCTGCATTTCCTGCGAGGTCGCGCCCGGCCACATCACCGAGACGTTCACCACCTTGACGGTGAAGAACGGATCCTCGGCGCGGCCGAGCTTCTGATAGGAGAAGAAGCCGGCGGCGCCGAGGATGATCATCAGGAACAGCACCAGCGTCGGATGGCTGACCGCCCAGGCCGAAAGGTTGAAGCGCTTCATCGAACTCTCCAAGTTCTAGACCAAGTCCCAGAACCGTTTCTGCTGATATTGCGAGGATCAGAACGACAGCGACGAGACGACCCGGACCTTCTGGCTCGGATCGAGTTTCTGCACGCCGAGGGCGACCACCTTGGCGCCATCGTCGACGCCGCCGGAGATGACGACGTTGTTGCTCTCATAGGCCTTCACCTTGACCGGCTTCAGCGCGATGTCGCCCTTGTCGTCGACGATGTAGAGCGAGGGATCGCCGCCCTGGCTGTACAGCGCCGACAGCGGCAGCTTGGCGACCCGTTCGGTCGCCTTGTCGGCCAGGGTCAGGGTTGCGGTCATGCCGAGCGAGACGGCCTCGTCGGCGTCCGGCAGCGAGAATTTCGCGAGATAGGTGCGGGTGGCGGGATCGGCCTGCGGCGCGACCTCGCGCAGCTTGGCTGCATAGGTCTTCTTGGCATCCGACCACAGCGTCACCGTGGCAACGCCCGACCTGGCACGAGCGAGAAGCGTCTCGGGGATCGCGACGACAGCTTCCTTCTCGCCAAGTCGGGCGACACGGATCGAAGCCTGGCCCGCGGCAACCACCTGGCCGGGCTCGATCATGGTCGCGGTGACGACACCCCTCGTGTCGGCCACCAGCGTTGCATAAGAGAGGGAATTCTTGGTCAGCTCGACCGAGCGCTCGGCGCGGTTCAGCCGCGCCCGCGCCTCGTCGCCGGCGGCCTTTGCGGAATCGAGCGCCGCATCGGTGGCCCAGCCCTTGGCCTTCA
>NZ_JACMYP010000363.1 GCF_020889705.1 Bradyrhizobium altum
CCGGAACGGGCGGCACAGGTGGCGGCGGCCGCCCGTTCGCCGGCATCGTCGGCTCGTCCTCGACCGTGATCACGGCCGACGACATCGCGCATTCGCCGGTGCAGTCGCTGCCCGAGATTCTCGCGCAGGTGCCGGGCGTGCAGCTGCAATCGCTTTATGGCGGCCCGAACGGCGCCAAGACCGCGGTCGACCTGCGCGGCTTCGGCGCATTCGCCTCCGACAACACCCTGTTCCTGCTCAACGGCCGCCGCCTCAACGATGTCGACAAGGCCGGCTTCGATCTCACCACGATCCCGCTCGATTCGATCGCGCGCATCGAGATCACGCGCGGCAACAGCGGCGCGGTGCTCTACGGCGACAACGCGGTGGGCGGCGTGGTCAACATCATCACCAAGACCGGCGCCGGCGGTCCGCCGGCCACGATCCGGGCCGAAGGCGGTTTCGGCTCGTTCAACACCCGCATGGCCGCGGTGTCCGCGGCGCTCAATTCGGGCCCGTGGTCGACCTCGTTCTACGGCAACGGCATCAAGTCCGACGGCTACCGCGTCAACAATGCGCTCGACCAGCACAACGCCGTCGGCAACGTCAACTACACGACATCGGATCTCACCGCCTTCCTCACCGTCACGGGCAGCGACCAGAAGCTCGGCCTGCCCGGCGGACGGCTGGTCGATCCGTCGATCGGCGTCAACGAGCTGCTCACCGATCGCCGCGGCGCGGCGACGCCGTTCGACTGTGCCAATCAGCAGACCGCCAGCGTCACTGCCGGCTTCACCAAGACGCTGATGAATGGCGTCGACCTCATCGTCGATGGCGGCTGGCGCCAGCGCGAGACGCAAAGCGGCTTCTTCGGCACCGTGCCGACCATCAGCTTCGCCTCGACCTATAATGACGCCGCGCTACAAACCTGGTCGATCACGCCGCGCCTCAGCATCGAGAACGCCGTGCTGGGAATGCCGTCTACGATCCTGACCGGCATCGACTATTACGATTCGATGTTCCGTGAGGCGCGCGGCGCCTATCAGGGCGTCGATCCCTACCACATCTACAATATCGAGCAGCAGACCGTGGCCGGGTACTGGCAGCACACGATCGGCGTGCTGCCGACCACCGACTTCTCGTACGGCGCGCGCGTCCAGAATACCAGCGTCTCGGCACGCGATCGCTACGATCCGAATGCACCGTTTGCCTTCGACACGCAGGCGGCGCCGCTCGACAGCAACGAGACGCAATACGCACTGCATGTCGGCGCCGAGCATCGCTTCACCGACACCTTCTCGGTGTTCGGCCGGGCCGCGCGCGCATTCCGCACGCCCGACGTCGACGAGCGTGTCGCATCGGGCCCGTCATTCGACCCGCTGACCTTCGCCCCGATCCCGCAGAACTTCCAGCTCAAGACCCAGACGTCGCAGGACGTCGAGGGCGGCTTCCGCGTCAAGACCAATCGCTTTCAGGTTCAAACCAGCGTCTATCTGATGGATCTCGAGAACGAGATCCATTTCAACCCGGTGCTGTTCTACAACGTCAACCTCGACCCCACCCGCCGCTACGGCTCAGAGACCAGCGCCTCGCTCAAGGTCAGCGACAGCGTCACCCTGCGCGGCGGCATGGCGTTCACCCGCGCCGTGTTCCGCGAAGGCATGTGGGCCGGCAACGACGTGCCGCTGGTGTCGCGCTACACCGGCAATCTCGGCGTGACCTGGAATATCTGGCAGAACTATCTGGTGTTCGACGCCACGGTACGGGCCTGGAGCTCGCGCATCATGGACAACGACCAGGCCAACACCCAGAGCCGGATTCCCGGCAACGCCACCGCCGATCTGAAGCTCAGCGGGCAGGTTGACCGCTTCTTCTGGTCGCTCAGCGTGAACAATCTGTTCAACGCGCTGTACTATGACTACGCCATTGCGAGCTCGTTCACGGCCGGCCGCTTCTCGGCCTATCCGCTGCCGGGCCGCACCTACATGGTCAAGGCGGGCGCGACGTTTTGAGCTATCCGGCGCGGCGGGTGTGACCCGGCCGCGCCCATCTCCTTACGTTACAAGCACGGGGGAACTGGGGTAGAATTCCGGCAGATGATTTGACCCGCGCAGGGGAAACGCATGGCCAAGGCCGGAAAGAAGAGCAAGGGCAGCGGCAAGATCGACGACAAGTCCGACGACAAGTCGAAAAAGCCTCCGCCGCCCGCGGCGCCACAGGACGACGATTATTACGAGGACGGCGACATCGCCACGCCGAAGGTCGATCGCTACGGCAATGATGACGAGCCGTTGTAGGGGTTGACCGAAATCCATCCCCCGTCGTCCCGGGCAAGCGAAGCGCGACCCGGGACCCATAACCACGAATGCCAATTGTCTGACAATGCTGGGGCCACAGCCTTCTTCCACAATCCAATCCTGTGGTTATAGGTCCCGGCTTTCGCCGGGACGACGTGTTGAGAGATCGTGCAAAAAACTTTCGCCCTCGATCTTCCTGATACTGTCGCGATCGAGCAGATGCGCACCAAAGCCGCCGCGCGCCAGCGATGAGGCGATCGGCGGCGATGCCAGCAGCAGCACTGTCGTCATCGCCAGCGGCACGGCACTGAGCCAATCGAGCCGCACCGGCGTCAACTCTTCGCTGCTTCCCCGATAGAGACCCTCGCCCGCGGCGATGCGGCCGCATTCCCTGATCAGGTCGCGCCGGGTGCCGTCGCGCGATGCGCTGCCGAGCAGCGCCTGCATGGCGAGATGCGTCCGCACCCCGGCACGGCTCTCAGGCAGTGGCACCGGCGTCTCGCCGAGCGAGACGCGCAGCAGGAGGTCGACCAGATCGGTGCCGGACCGGTACGCGTTGAAAGGCTCGACCAGCCGCGGGTTGCAGTCGATCAACAGCGGCGTTGCGCTGTCGAGCGGCATGATGACGTCGACCGAGAGTGCGCCGTGCCAGCCGAGATGCGCGCCGATGGTCTCGAGCGCGGCGCGGATCGCCGGGCGGCTCACGCTCTCCTTGATCGCTTCGCCGCCGCCGACGCCGGCCGCGATCTGCCGGTAGGCGTGAAAGCCGACCAGCCTGCCGCGGCAGAACACCGACTGGGCCTTCTCGACCGTGCC
The DNA here is from genome assembly GCF_020889705.1 of Bradyrhizobium altum. Lineage (GTDB taxonomy): Bacteria > Pseudomonadota > Alphaproteobacteria > Rhizobiales > Xanthobacteraceae > Bradyrhizobium > Bradyrhizobium altum. Next base: position 3,093 of record NZ_JACMYP010000363.1, read on the forward strand.
GGTGATGAGATCCTGCGCCAGCACCTCGCCGACAAAATCGCCGGCGGATTCGAGATCATAGAGCGCGCGATTGAGATCACCGGCATCGCGCACGAACCAGACGCCGCGGCTGGCAGTGCCGACCGATGTCTTGACCACGGATGGAAACCGCACCGCCTCGCGCAATCCGTCGGCCGAGCGAACGATCCGGGTCGGCGGCTGCGGCAGGCCGAGCCGGTCGAGCAGCCGGCTGAAGCCGGCCTTGCTGTGCAAGGCGCGATAGCTGTCGAAATCCGGCAGCGCGAGGCCGGCACGTGATGTCAGCCGCGCCGCGGCACGGGCGAACAGGAAGCCCTGCTCGTGGGTCGGCAGCAGCACATCGAAATGCCACGACGCCAACAGGCGCTCGACGAAGCCGAGGAAGCCGACCGGATCTGACCGCAGCGGCGGACAATGGTGGTATTTGCGGACAAAGCGGGAATAACGCGCCAGGCACCAGCGCGAGGGATCGCAGATCTCGACGTGATGGCCGGCCAGCCCCAGGATCGTGATCGCCTCGCGGCCGGAGGTGCTGGAGCCCTCTGACACAAGCACCCGGAGCGGCTTTTTGGCGTCGATCATGGCCGATCATCACCGCAGGACCACACTTTGTCGCCGCCTTTAATGCCGCATGTGTCGATCCGGCACGCCCGCACCGGGGGCAGCCATGCGCCCGCGTTCATGGACAATTAGCGGCCAGCCTTTATTTTCTACCGGCCCTGCCGGGCATTTTTTTGACGCGTTTTCTGCACGCGAACCGGTACCCACTTCGCTCGAAAACGCTTTGGAATTGGGGTTTCACTGACATGGTCGACATTCTGGCCGCACAGCAGCAAGCGAAAGCCGACAGCGCGCTACGCACGCTGACGGGGATTTCGGTCGCCCATTGGGTCAGCCATTTCCATATCTTCGTGCTGCCGATGCTGTTCCCGTTCCTGAAGCAGCAGCTCGGCGTCGGCTATGTCGAACTCGGGTTCGCGCTGACGGTGTTTGCGGTGGTGTCGGGCTTGACCCAGGCGCCGATCGGCTACCTCGCCGACCATATCGGCGCGCGCAAGATCCTGCAGATCGGGCTGACCATCGGCGGCTGCGCGCTGATCGGGCTCGGCCTGCATCTGAGCTATACTTCGCTGATCGTCTGTGCCGTGGTGCTTGGCCTCGCCAACAGCGTCTACCACCCGGCTGACTACGCGATCCTCTCGGCCCATATGGATGAGGCGCGGATGGGCCGCGCCTTCTCGATCCACACCTTTGCCGGCTTCCTCGGCGGCGCGGTGGCGCCTGCAATCATGGCAGCGCTGGTCGCCTCGATCGGCGGCCCCGGCGCGCTGATCGTGGCCGGCGCGGTCGGCCCGCTGGTGGCGCTGTTCCTGATCGTGCTCGGCATTCCCGATGCCGGCGCCAACAAGAACAAGCCGAAGGACGATGCGACGCCGAAGGCGAGCGTGATCACGCCGGCGCTGATGGTGCTGACGGCGTTCTTCACGCTGCTCAGCCTCTCGACCTCGGGCATCAACAATTTCGGCGTGGTCGCGCTGATGGGCGGCTACGGTGCGTCCTTCTCGACCGCCAACATCGCGTTGACCGCGACGCTCGGCGCCAGCGCGGCCGGCGTGCTTGCCGGCGGCTATCTCGCCGACTGGACCCATCGCCACAGCCAAGTCGCCGCAGGCTGCTTCGCGGTCAATGCCGTGCTGGTCGTGCTGGTCGCACTGGTGAACCTGCCGCCCGTGGCGCTCACGCTTGCGATGGGGCTTGCCGGATTCCTTGGCGGCGTGATCGCGCCGTCCCGCGACATGATGGTGCGCAATGCCGCCCCGCCCGGCGCCGCGGGCCGCGCCTTCGGCATCGTCTCCACCGGCTTCAACTTCGGCGGCATCGTCAGCCCGCTGCTGTTCGGCTGGATCATGGATCAGCAGATGCCGCACTGGGTGTTCGGCGCCTCCGCGGTCTTCATGGTGCTGACGGTGCTGCTTGCGCTGGTCACCGAGCGCAAGCCGCAGGCCTCCGCACTTGCGATCCAGGCGCAGCCCCGTTAGGGCGCCCGCGCGGATCGCCTTCCGCCGCAGGACTCACCGGCCCCAGAATGCGGGCGTCGTCTTGAACCGCCGCCAACTCTTGCGCAGCGTTTTCGCCACCGCGATCTGATCGCGGGCCAGCCAGCCGGCCATCGCGCCGATGCCGAGATGAAGCGCAGGCTGGTCGTCCTGCCGGATGGCATGGAGCAACACGCGCGTGCTTCCGATGTCGCACACCCGCCCCAGACTGGTCTGCAGCCCGGCGAGCCGCTTCACGTAGCGCTTCGCCGGCGCGTGGGACGCATAGAGCGGCAGGAAGAACTCCGCGGCATAGCGCAACTTCTTGAGGTTGATTCTGAGATTGTGCTGCGCGTGGATATCGAGCCGCCGAAAGCGCGCACCACGCTTCAATGTCTTGCGATGCAATCGTTCCAGAATTTGATCGGCGAGCACCGGCATTGGCTGCGACAGGACAGCCAGCGCTTCGCTGTCGATTTCGTTGCGCCAGCCGCGGCGTTCCACCAAATGCCCCAGCGAGAGCAGGAAACGGCTGCATCGGGGGTCAGCCAGGACGCTTTGCAAGGTCCCGTAGCTCGACTTCCGTTGCTGTTGGACCGCCTGGCGGAGGCCATCCAGGTCGATATCCGGAACCGCGCTGACCAGGCGCTTGATCGTCGTCTCGGCGAACACGTCCCAATCCCGGGCCTTGCCGAGTTGCCGCATCAGCCATTTTGCTTCGCTGTTGATCGCCAGGAATGCCGGCGATGGAATGTCGCGCCGGAACAGCGCGCAGATCGTCCGCAAGCGTCGCAAGGCCACGCGCATCTGGTGCACGCCTTCGGGATCCGATCCCTGCTCGGCCACCGCGTGATTTCTCAAAAGATGGTGCCAGCAGGAGCCCACCAGCAGCGCGATGACGTCGTCGACCGCAAGCTCCGCGGTGATGCCTGGCAACTCGGCCTTCGCTGCCGACGGCGCGACATCGAACGCGAGCGCGTAGCCGCGTTCCGCCTTGCTGCGCGTGCCGATCTGCAGCGGTGCTGCATCGAGCAACTGGGTTCCGAGATCGAACAGCACGCCGGCATTGCCGCTCTTCAGTTCAAGCTCGATTTCCGACAGGACTTCCTGGCGCGCGTCGGCCTCGATCGTCCCCTCGTCGAATGCGATCTCAACCGACGCATCGGGCAGATCGAGCTGCCGCGCGTGGCGGCGCACTTTTGTCGCGAACACCGGCACCAGCGCAACGTTGCTCAGCGCCGCCACGGGATCGCCGATCTCGTCGGCGGGGAACCGCGCCAGATCAGGGGCGATGCCTTCAACCGCCGCCTCCCATTGGCGCCGCATCAGAGGCTGCGCGCCATTGGGTGAAAGCTTCAGCGTCTGGATAAAGGTCTTGCCGCTGCGTCGCACGCGCAGCGACATGCCATGCTGAAACAGCAGCCGCTCCGACGTGTCGTAATAGACCGTTTCCAGCCGGTGAAATGCACCGCGATTGCGCGCGTGCTGCACGATGCAGGCTGCCTCGCGCAGTTTTTCGAGGCTTCCTTGCGGCGCAAGCAGCTTGAGTTCGATTTCCGCCTGATCGCCATGCCTGACGGCAATGGGAGTCCCCGCATCGGTCACGACCGGCCGCCGTCCATTCAATGATATCGCCCCCCGCATGGTCTATGAAGGTTTCATGACAATGACAAGGCATATCGCGCCATTGCAGCCTGCATTGGCCGCGAATTGTATCTAAAACCGCGCCTTTAAGTTGGATTTGGCCGCATCGCCATCCAAGCGCGAGAAGCGCGCTGCGCGGGCGCGAAGCGTTATGCGCAGCAGGAATTCATTCCGATCGCCGCGACAGCACCTTCTTCAAGAGCGGCTCGATCCGCGACAGCTCATCGAGATGAACCGCAGACAGTTCGGCAAGATGATCGGCC
>NZ_JACMYP010000364.1 GCF_020889705.1 Bradyrhizobium altum
GTGATCCTGACCGGCGCCGGCGAGCGCGCGTTCTCGGCGGGCGCCGACATCAAGGAATTCTCTGAGAGCGTCAAGCAGGGCACCGCGGTCGCGGTGCGCGACTTCGTCCGCCGCGGCCAGGCCATGACGGCGCGGCTCGAAGCCTTCAAGAAGCCGGTCATCGCCGCGGTCAACGGGCTCGCCTTCGGCGGCGGCTGCGAGATCACCGAGGCCGTGCATCTCGCTGTCGCCAGCGACCGCGCGCTGTTTGCAAAACCCGAGATCAAGCTCGGCATGCCCCCGACCTTCGGCGGCACACAGCGGCTGCCGCGGCTCGCGGGACGCAAGCGCGCCCTCGAGCTGCTGCTGGCCGGCGATCCGTTCCCGCCCGAGCACGCGCGCGAGATCGGGCTGATCAACCAGATCGTGCCGCACGATCGATTGCTCGCCGCCGCGCGCGAACTCGCCGGCCGCATCACCAGGCATTCGCCCGATGCCGTCGCCGGCACCATCACGCGGTGACGCGTGGGCTCAACATGCCGATTGCCGAGGGCCTGCTGGTCGAGAGCGAACAGTTCGCCGCACTGGTGCCGAGCCGCGACCTCGCCGAGGGGCTGGCGGCGTGGAAGGAGCGGCGGCCGGCGAAATATGTCGGGGCGTGAACTGCGCCAGCGCCGCATCCGTCATTGCGAGGAGCGAAGCGACGAAGCAATCCATACCTCCGTATGCGGTGAGATGGATTACTTCGCGGAGCCTGTCATCCGGCGGCGCTTCGCGCCGACCGGGTGGCTCGCAATGACGGGAAGAGAGCCGCGCCCTACCGCACCACCGCCGCGGTCTGCCCGAACAGCAGCTTGCGCTCCTCCTCGGTGCGGATCGCGGGCTGGCCGAAATTCGGGTTGACCTCCTTCGCCTTGGCATAGGCGCGCTCGGTCGCCGGGCGCTTGCCGATCGTCTCCAGCCAGCGCTTCAGATGCGGGAAGTCGTCGATCTCCTGGCCCTGGTTCTTGTAGGGCACGACCCAGGGATAGCTCGCCATGTCGGCGATCGAATAGTCGCCGGCGATGAATTCGCGGTCGGCGAGGCGCTTGTTGAGCACGCCGTACAGCCGGTTGGTCTCGTTGACATAACGGTCGATCGCGTAGGGCAGCTTCTCGACCGCGTAGTTGCGGAAGTGATGGTTCTGCCCGGCCATCGGCCCGAGCCCGCCCATCTGCCAGAACGTCCACTGGATCGCGTCATAGCGGCCGTAGAGATCTTCGGCCAAGAATTTTCCGGTCTTCTCGGCGAGGTAGAGCAGGATCGCGCCGGATTCGAACAACTGTAGCGGCTTGCCGCCGCCCTTCGGCGCGTGATCGACAATGGCCGGAATGCGGTTGTTCGGCGCGACCTGGAGGAAGTCCGGCTTGAACTGATCGCCCTTGCCGATGTTCACCGGGAAAATCTTGTACTCCAGGCCGGTCTCCTCGAGGAACATCGTGATCTTGTGACCGTTCGGCGTGGACCAGTAGTGGAGATCGATCATGGGCGTGATCCTGCATTTCCGGGGATTGCTGACGCATCGGCGAGAAAGATGCGAATGCATGGAGTTGGGCGCATAACCGCGGCCAAGTCAATGGCGCCCGCATTGCACCGCGCGCGAATGTGATCTGCAAACGACGCAAGCGACCGATTGAGCCGCGTCCCGATTGCTCCTAGGCTCCGCGTGGTTCGTATTGAAGAATTTTCAGAACATGGGGATTGCGATGACACGGGATTTGGCACGACGTGATTTCCTGAAGGGCACGGCGGTGATCGCCGGCGCGGCGGCCGCGGGCGCATTTTCCTGCGTCGAGATCGCGAGCGCGGCGCCGATCGAGGTGCCGACCGTCGACAAGCTCTCGATCCGCGTGCTGGTCGATTCCAGCTACGATTTGTTCTTCAAGCCGAAGCAGGCGGGCGGCGTCACGATCGCGCCGCCGTCGCGCACCGCCGACTACCAGAAGTCGCTGCACAATGAATGGGGCCTGTCGCTGTGGCTGGAGTCGGAGGCCAAGGGCGCGCAGCGCACGCTGATGCTCGACTATGGCTACACGCCGGAAGTGCTGCTCAACAACATGGCGCTGGTCGGCGTCGATCCGGCGAAGATTGACGCGCTGATCGTGAGCCATGGGCATTACGACCATTTCGGCGGCCTCAACGGCTTCCTCGACAAATTCCGCGACAAGCTGCCGGCCGATGTAAAACTCTATGCCGGCGGCGAGGACAATTTCTGCCACCGGGTCAGCGCAACGCCGACCAAGGGCCAGTTCACCGATTTCGGCACGCTGGATCGGCGCCAGCTTGCAGCGCAACGCATCACGACGGTGCTGTGCGAATCTCCGACCGTAATCGCCGGCCACGCCTTCACGACCGGCAAGATCAACCGCCGCAGCATCGAGCGCGTGCTGCCCAACACCTGGGTCGAGTTCAGCATGAAGGACGGGCTCGGCTGCAATGCCGGCCACTATCTGCCGGCCGAGCTGGACGGCAAGATCGTGCCCGACGAGCACATCCACGAGCACGCCACCTGCTTCAACGTGCGGGACTTCGGCCTGGTCGTGATCTCGTCCTGCGGCCATGTCGGCATCGTCAATTCGGTGAAGCAGGCGCAGGAGGTCTCCGGCATCCAGAAGGTGCATGCGATCGTCGGCGGCTTCCATCTCGGACCGGCGCCGAAGGACTACCTCACCGAGGTGGTGGCCGAGATCAAGAAGCTCGACCCCGACGTGGTGATCCCGATGCATTGCTCCGGGCTCAATTTCGTCCAGGAGGCGACCGCGCAGATGGGCGACAAGGTGCTGGTCACGACAACCGGCAGCCGCCTCTCCTTCGGCATATGACCCGACCGATCCTGCGCATGATTGCATGCGCTGGCGCGGGCCTGGCATGCGCCGGCGCGGGCCTGTGGCTGACGCTGGCGTCGGCACTGGCCGGCGATGCGCCGGCGCAATCGACGCGCTCGGCCGCCGAGATCATGGACATCCTGATGTGGAACAGGGAGCCGGTCGGCGGCCCGTTCGCGCTGACCGATCAGGCCGGCCATGCGCGCACCGACAAAGAGTTCCGCGGCCGGCTGATGCTGGTCTATTTCGGCTTCACCTACTGCCCCGACGTCTGCCCGACCGATCTGCAGGCGATCGGGCTCGCGCTCGACAAGCTCGGCCCTGACGGCGATCAGATGCAGCCGATCTTCATCACGGTCGATCCCGAGCGCGACACCGAGGCCCACCTCGCGGAGTATGTGCCGCTGTTTCACCCGCGGCTGATCGGCCTGACCGGCAGCTTTGATGCGATCCGCAAGGTCGCCGATGCCTACAAGGTCTACTATGCCCGCGTGCCGCTGAAGGACGCCGGCGACTATACCGTCGACCACACCGCCTACATCTATCTGATGGACCGCGACGGCAATTATCTCGGCTTCTTCCCGCCGGGCACATCGGCCGACCGCCTGGTCGAGATCATCCGGCCGCGGCTCGCCGAGCCGGCGCGCTAGCGCCGCATCGTCCCGAAACGCCCCGACGTCTCGTCATGGCCGGGCTTGTCCCGGCCATGACGAATTCAAGCTTCAATGCATCCGCCCATGCGCGCGCAAAAAGGTCTCGCCGGTTTCCGTCACCATCACCCGCGTGCCCTCGACCGAGGGACGGCGCGCGACATAGCCGCGGTCGACGGCGTCTTCCCAGATCGTCAGCCGCGGGCATGAGGTGCGCCAGACCTCGAGCACCTCGGCATAGGGCCGCGGCTCGCGCGCGACCCATTCCACGAGATCGAGCACCAGGGCGTCCGTGGTCTCAGTCATTTGGTCCTCGCCGGTGTCAGCAGGGATTCAAAATCGTCTCCGGTATTTCTGCGCTGCTTGGCCTGTGCCCGCAAACTGAGTTATCTTGCCCTTGCATCAGTTTTCCTGAGGGTTCATGCGCCGACTGCTCTTTCTCAACGGCATCAAGGCATTCGAGGCCGCGGCGCGGACCGGCAGCTTCGCCGCCGCAGGCAGCGAGCTCAACGTCTCGGCGGCCGCGATCAGTCGCATGGTGCATCTCTTGGAAGAGCGGCTCGGCGTCGCGCTGTTCGAGCGCAAGGCGAACCGCCTCGTCACCACACCGGCCGGCCGCGCCTATCAAGGCGGGCTGACGCCGATCTTCGACGCGCTGGCGAGCCTCACCGCGCAGGTCACGGTATCGGCCAGCGCGCGTGTGCTGACGGTCGGCGTCGGCCCGACGTTTGCGATGAAATGGATGATCCCGCACCTCGCCGAGTTCCGCAAAGCCGAGCCCGACATCGAGGTGCGGATCACGACCGGCGGCATGGCGGTGCCGTTCGCCGACGACTGGAGCTGCGGCATCCAGCTCGGCGACGGCCAGTGGCCGGGCCTCGTCGCCGAGCCGCTGTTCGCCGCCGACCTGATGCCGGTGTGCACCGCGCGGCTCGCCAATACCCTGAAGCGCCCCGCCGACCTGAAGGGACCGAGCCTGATCCGCGTCGCGCATTCACCCGACGACTGGCCGTCCTGGCTGAAGGCCGCGGGCGTGCCGCGCCTGACGGCGCGCGGTCCGGAGTTCCAATTCTACGGCCAGGCGCTGCAGGCGGCGAGCGACGGCCTCGGGATCGCGATGGGCATCCGGCCCTATATCGATGACGATCTCGCCGCCGGCCGGCTGGTGGCGCCGTTTGCACTCAGCGTGCCGAAGGGGATGCGCTGGTATCTCGTCTATCGCGGCTTCCACGCCGAGCAGCGCGATTTCGCCGCGTTCCGGCGCTGGATCATCCGCGCCGCCGCGGAACCCGCCGCGCGCCGCAAGGGAGCGCGCAATGCCTGACGAGACGATCGACACGCTGGTGATCGGCGGCGGCCAGGCCGGGCTTACCATGAGCCATCGGCTGAAGCAGCGCGGCATCGCCCATCTGGTGCTGGAGCGGCGGCGGATCGCCGAGCGCTGGCGCAGCGAACGCTGGGACGGCCTGATGTTCCAGTTTCCGAACTGGTCGGTGCGGCTGCCGGAGTTCGCGTTTCCGCACAGCGATCCCGACGGCTTCTCGGACACCGCATCCATCATCGCCTTCATCGAGGACTATGCCGCCTTCGTCGCGCCGCCGATCCGCTGCGGCGTCGAGGTCACCAGGCTGCGCCGCGACGCCGGCGGCTTCCTTGCCGAGATCGCCGGCGGCCGCATCGCCGCCCGCAACATCGTCATCGCCACCGGCCCCTATCAGCGGCCGCTGCGGCCCGAACTGTTGCGCGAGCACCCCAGCCTGTTTCAGGTTCACGCCAGCGATTACAAAAATCCCGAGCAATTGCTGATGGTGCGGTGCTGGTGATCGGTGCCGGCGCCTCGGGCGCACAGATCACCGACGAGCTGGTGCGCGCCGGCCGCAATGTCTTCCTTTCGGTCGGGCGTCACAACCGCCTGCCGCGCCGGTATCGCGGCCGCGACCTGTTCTGGTGGCTGGCCGAGATGGGCGTCGACGAGACGTCGGTCGAGCAGCGCGGCCCATCCCGCCTGCTGCCGGTGATTACGGGCGCCCATGGCGGCCACACCATCGATTTCCGCCGCTTCGCCGCCGATGGCGTGACGCTGCTCGGCCGCGTGACGGCGGCGCGCGACGGCATCCTCGAGATCGCACCCGATCTCGCCGCCAACATCGCCAATGGCGACGCCTACTACGCGACATTCCTCGGAATCGTCGACGACTTCATCGCGGCACGCGGCCTCGATCATCCCGACGATCCCTTGGCGCGCCTCCGCCTGCCCGATCCGCCGGCCCTCACTGCGCCGCTGCGCACGATCGACCTGCGTACGGAGCGGATCAGCAGCGTGATCTGGGCCACCGGCTATGGGCTCGATCTGAACTGGATCGACATACCGGTGCTCGACGCCGATGGAGCACCCAGACACCGCCACGGCGTCTCCGACGTGCCGGGCCTGTATTTTCTCGGCCTGCAATGGCTGTCGAAGATGAAATCCTCGTTCCTGTCAGGCGTCGGCGACGACGCGGCCGTGCTCGCCGATCACATCGCCGCCCGCGGCTAACGCGTTGGTGCGGTTCGCCTGAAGAAATCGCGTCAAAACAAAAAGCTGGAACTCCTTGGCTCCGCGGAAATAAACCGCGCGACTTGTGATCTGGTTCACATTGGGCGCCGCGCGCCCATGCTTCCTACGAGAAGGGGCATCCCGAGGTCGCGATGATTTACAGCGGTTTTGAGATCAAGTCGTTCGAAATGGGGAAGGGGCAATGGCACGCCAGGATTCAACGGGTCGATCAAAGGCCGGTCGTCATCGATGGCATGCCGTTTCCGATGCTCGACATCGGCTTTGCGTGGTCCGATCCGGATGCGGCGATCGACGACGCGAAGCGGACTATCGACCGGTTCCCACAACGGTATGGCATGACAATGCCGTCGGCGTGACTGGCAACGTCGTGGTCGCCGTCGTCCCGCAATGCGAGCCGGATCCGGTGTGGCCGGCGCAGGTTCGCACCAGCTGCCCGGAATGCGCCGCCCAGCTCTCGCTGCTGCGCGTGATTCCCGGCCGCGCCGCCGAATACTGGACCATGCGCTGCGACGGCTGCGGCGGGATCCATCTCGACATCATCGATCTGCCGCGCGCCTGACGCGCCGGGTTGCTGCGGCCACCCTTACCTCACCCCGCTTGCGGGGAGAGGTCGAAATTCGCACAGCGAATTTCGGGTGAGGGGGTACAGGTCCCACGGCGTTCCGAACTCGCGGAAGCGGCCCCTCACCCCAACCCTCTTCCCGTGAAGAACGGGGAGAGGGGGCGAGAGCGCAGAAGCCTGCTGACACCCTGCTGTCAGCAGCCTCGCCTGTGCGCCAATCCAGCCGTCGATTGCCCTTTTCTCGCTGCCGGACTCGTCCCATATTCCGGGCATGGCGAAGACACCGAACACCCCGAAAAAGCCCGGCAAATCCCCCAAATCCAAGGCACACCGGCCCGAGGTCCAACCGATCGGACCGGCGCTGGCTGAGCTGCTCAATCCCGCGATCAATCGCGGCGATGCCGGCATGGGTTCG
>NZ_JACMYP010000365.1 GCF_020889705.1 Bradyrhizobium altum
CTCTACGACGGGCGCGGCCGCAGCCGATTTCGATTTCAGCCTCGCCAGCAGCTCCTCGATCGAGGGCACCGATTCCGCGTCAAGCGGAGCACGCGGCGCGGTCGGCGGCATAGCCCGGACCGGAGGAGGCGGCGACGCGACGGCTGCCGGCGCGGGCAGATCGGCCGGCGCCAGTTGAGCGAACTTGCCGCGCGCGATCTCCAACGCCTTGTCGAAATCGGGCCTGTCGATCCAGACCTTCGATTGTATCTCGGTCACGCGGGCTTCCCACAAACGCGCGGCCTCGATGTCGTAATAGCCCATCTGCTTCTGATTGATCAGCTGCAGACCGTGGCCCGTGACGGCCCATTGTCGACCAAGCCAGTGGATGTCCCGATGGAGCGGCATCACACTGGCCCTCGCCTCACATGCCGTGCTCGATGACTTTGAGCCCGCCCATATAGGGCTGCAGCACATCGGGCACCGCGATCGAGCCGTCCTGCTGCTGGTAGGTCTCCATCACAGCGATCAAGGCGCGCCCGACTGCCGTGCCGGAGCCATTCAGCGTATGCACGAAGCGCGGCTTGCCGTCGGGGCCGCGATAGCGCGCGTCCATGCGACGCGCCTGGAAATCCCCGCACACCGAGCAGCTCGAAATCTCGCGATAGGCGCCGCCATCGCCCTGCCCCGGCATCCACACCTCGATGTCGTAGGTCTTCTGCGCGGAAAAGCCCATGTCGCCGGCGCACAGCGTCATCACCCGATAATGCAAATCGAGCTTCTGCAGCACCTGCTCGGCGCAGGACAGCATGCGCTCGAGCTCGTCCTTGCTGGCTTCGGGCGTCGTGATCGACACCAATTCGACCTTCGTGAATTGGTGCTGCCGGATCATGCCGCGCGTATCGCGTCCCGCAGCTCCGGCTTCGGCGCGGAAGCACGGCGTCAGCGCGGTGAGCCGCATCGGCAGGTCTTTTTCGTCGAGGATGGACTCGCGCGCGAGGTTGGTCAGCGAGACTTCCGCGGTCGGAATCAGGCCGAGGCGCTCGCTGCGCAAATCGGCATTCGGCGCCGCGAGCAATTCGCCCTTGATCGCCCAGAACTGATCGTCCTCGAATTTCGGCAACTGGCCGGTGCCGAACATCACGGCGTCGCGCACCAGGAGCGGCGGATTGATCTCGGCATAGCCGTGCTCGCCGGTGTGCAAATCGAGCATGAACTGCCCGATCGCACGCTCGAGCCGCGCCAGCCCCTTCTTCAGCACGACGAAGCGCGCGCCGGACAATTTCGCCGCCGCCTCGAAATCCATGTATCCGAGCGCGGTGCCGAGATCATCATGCAGCTTCGGTGCAAAGCCGTAGTCGCGCTTCTTGCCGAACACATGGTGCTGGACGTTGCCGTGCTCATCGGTGCCGTCGGGCACCTCGTCGAGCGGCAAATTGGGAATCGACGACAGCTCCTTGGTCAGCTCTTCATCTGCCGACTTCGCCGAAGCCTCGAGCTCCGGCATCGTGGTCTTGAGTTCTGCGACCTCGGCCATCAGCTTGGCCGCGCGCGCCTCGTCCTTTGCCTTCTTGGCGTCGCCGATCTCCTTGGATGCCGCGTTGCGCCGCGCCTGGGCCTGCTCGGAGGCCAGGATCGCGGCACGGCGCTTCTCGTCGATCGCCAGCAGCGACGGCGACAGGGGCCCGAGTCCGCGGCGTTTCAGGCCGGCGTCGAAGGCTGTCGGGTTGTCGCGGATCGCTTTGATGTCGTGCATGGCGGGGAGTCCTAACGTCGCGCTTCAAGATAACGTTGCATGTCAACGTTTGCGGCGTGCCTCAACTAGCACAAGTGTCATCGCCCGCGAAGGCGGGCGATCCAGTATTCCAGAGACGTCAGTGTGTCGCCGAGAAGCCGCGGCGTACTGGATACCCCGCTTTCGCGGGGTATCACGCCCGGATCTGTGACGAAATCACCCTACTCGGCCGGATTGGTCGCCGATGGCGCGCTCGAGGTAGTGGCCTTCTTCTCCACGATCCCGACCGAGATGATGGCGCCCTCGTAGAGCAAGAGCAGCGGGATCGCGAGCGAGGCCTGGCTCAGCACATCGGGCGGCGTCAGCACGGCGGCGATGATGAAGGCGATCACGATGAAGTAGCGCCGCTTCTCCTTCAGCATCTTCGAGGTGACGATGCCGATGCGGCCGAGCAGCGTCAGGATCACCGGCAGCTGGAACGCGATGCCGAAGGCGAAGATCAGCGACATCATCAGCGAGAGATACTCGCCAACCTTGGGCAGCAACTGGATCTGCGCCGTCTCCGTGCCGGCCGACTGCTGCATGCCGAGCGAAAAGCGGGTCAGCATCGGGAAGACCACGAAATAGACCATCATCGCGCCAAGCACGAAGAACACCGGTGTCGCGATCAGATAAGGCAGGAACGCGTTGCGCTCATGCTTGTAGAGCCCGGGCGCCACGAACTTGTAGATCTGCGTCGCGACGATCGGAAACGAGATGAAGCCGGCGCCGAACAGGGCGAGCTTGAGCTGCGTCAGAAAATATTCGAGCAGCGCGGTATAGATGAATTTGGAATTTTCCGGCCCTGCCACCCAGATGAAGGGCCAGACCAGGACGTTGAATATCTGCTTGGCGAAGAAGAAGCAGATGATGAAAGCGACGCCGAAGCCGAGCAGCGCCTTGATCAGCCGCGAGCGCAGCTCGATCAGATGATCCATCAAGGGGGCCTTGCTGGCCTCGATATCTTCGGCGCTCATGACGCCCTCGCGTCCTTGAGCACGTCAGGCTGTGGCGGCGTTTCGTCCTGCCCAGGCACCGGCTCGGGCTTCACCTCGCTGGTGATCGCGAGCGGCTCGCCGGCGGCAGCGTGCGTCTCGGCCTCGACGAAGGTTTCCGGTGTCGGCGGTGCGGGTGTTGTCGGAGTGACCGGTGCGTCGATCGCGGAGGCGACCTGCGCATCGACCGGCTTGTCGATCTGCAGGGCGTCGCTGACGTCCTTGTGCAGCGAGGTCATGATATTGCCGCTGGCGATGCCGGTTGCGGCCTCCCTGACCTCGTCAAAACTCTTCTTGAGGTCGGCCATCTCGGCCTCGCGCATGGCCTCCTGGAACTGGCCCTGGAATTCGGAGGCCATTTTCCGCGCCTTGCCCATCCATTGCCCGACCATGCGCAGCACGCCCGGCAGCTCTTTCGGGCCGATGGCGATCAGCGCGACGACCGCGATGACGACCAGTTCACTCCACCCGATATCGAACATGAATTTTTCCGCCTAAGCGCGCCGCCATCGGCCCCATTGGTCCTAGCAGGATGTGGGGCTGCCGGCGCCTTTTCTCAATCGGCGTCCATAGCGCTTCCGAGCGACGGCGTCACCGTTTCGCGCAAAGAAAAACGTCGAAATATGCGTCAGTACAGGCGCCTTAGACGGCCTTGCTGCCGACATCCTGGCGCGCGGCCGACGGCGCCGCATTGTGGTCGATCGCCTTGGTGGACTCCGGCTTGTCCGCGACCTTGTCGTCGTCCTGCATGCCTTTCTTGAAGGCCTTGATGCCTTGGGCGACGTCACCCATCAGGTCCGAAATCTTGCCGCGTCCGAACAGCAGCAGGACCACTGCGATCACGACGATCCAGTGCCAAATGCTCAGCGAACCCATCCTGCAACCCTCCAGAAATGGCCGGCGGACCGGCCTGAACTTTGCCGGAAGTTAGGCCCGCGGGGTGTCAAAAACAAGGACCTCGGCCGCGGCAAATCGCTGTCGCGGCTACGTAATATTGCTAGGCTTAACCGGGAATATTCCGGGCTATTCGCCCTTCTCCTCGGCGCCGTCGTCATCGTCCGCATGGTCGATGCGCTCGTCCGGCTCATCAGCGTCAGGTTCGGCCGCGTCAACCTCGGCGGCAACTTCCGCTTCGAGGTCGGTTTCGGCCTCGGCTGTCGTTTCAACCTCGGCAGTCCCAAGCTCGGCAGCCTCGACCTCGGCAACCGCTTCGCTGTCGGTCTTCGGTTCCGCGGCTTCCGGCTCGACGGCCGGCGCGAGCAACAGTTCCAGGGTGTCGCCGGGCTCGAGCGGCTCCTCGTCCTCCCGCAGCGTCGCATCATCCGATGGCGAGGGAACGGAAAAGCCGGTCGGCAGGCGCGAGTCGAGCAGACCGGTGCCCTTCAGCTCCTCGAGCCCCGGCAGGTCGCCGAGCGCTTCCAGGCTGAACTGCGACAGGAAGGCGTCGGTGGTTCCGAAGGTCAACGGACGGCCCGGCGTCTTGCGGCGGCCGCGCGGACGGATCCAGCCGGTCTCCAGCAGCACGTCGATCGTTCCCTTCGACGTGACCACGCCGCGAATCTCTTCGATCTCGGCGCGGGTCACCGGCTGGTGATAGGCGACGATCGACAGCACCTCGATCGCTGCACGCGACAGCTTCCGGGTCTCGGTGCTCTCGCGCGTCATCAGCCACGACAGATCGCCGGCGGTGCGGAACGTCCACTTGTTGGCGACCCGAACCAGGTTGACGCCGCGCGGCGCATATTCCGCCTGCAACTGTGCGAGCGCCACCTTGATATCGACGCCGTCGGGCATCCGCTTTGCCAGCGTTGCCTGATCGATCGGCTCGGCCGATGCGAACAACAGGGCTTCAAGGAGCCGCAATTCCTCAGGACGCGCTACCGGATGATCCATAGGAGAAACCTCCTCCTCGGGCTCGTCTCTGCGCACTTCCGCCAAGCTTGCCATGGGCTTGCTCTCCTTCTTCCACTTACTCAACCGACAGGTCCGGCGCAGCCATTACGGCCTGCGCTTGACGCTTTCGGAAATAGATCGGCGCGAACGCCTGCTTCTGGTTGATTTCCATCTCGCCCTCGCGAACCAGTTCGAGGGCAGCAGCGAAGCTCGATGCGAACACCGTGGCCTTCTGCTTGGGATCGGCGACGTAGTTCATCAGGTACTCGTCGAGGCAGCTCCAGTCCTCGGCGAGGCCCACCAGCCGCTCCAGCGAGGCGCGCGCTTCCGCCAGCGACCACACCGTCCGCTTCGCCAGATGCACTGAAGTCAGTACGCGCGAGGCGCGCTGTGTCGCATAGGCCGACAGCAGGTCGTACAAGGTCGCGGTGAACTTCGGATGCTTGATCTCGGCGATCGATTCCGGATTGCCGCGCGGAAAGATATCGCGCTGGAACTGCGGCCGGTTCATCAGCCGGTTCGCCGCCTCGCGGATCGCTTCCAGACGGCGCAGCCGGTTGGCGAGCGCGGTCGCCATTTCCTCGGCACTCGGCCCCTCTGCGCTCGGCGGCTCGGGCAGCAGCAGCCGCGATTTCAGGAAGGCAAGCCAGGCCGCCATCACCAGATAATCGGCGGCAAGCTCGAGGCGGATTTTGCGCGCAGCCTCGATGAACGACAGATATTGGTCGGCGAGCGCAAGGATCGAGATCTTCGACAGGTCTACCTTCTGCTGCCGCGCCAGCGTCAACAGCAGGTCGAGCGGGCCCTCATAGCCCTCGACGTCGACCACCAGCGCCGGTTCGCCCTCGGCGAGGTCCGCCGGCCGCCCGGTCTCAAACGATAGAATTTCAGCGGTCATGCCGTCCCTACCCGATCCAACAACGCATCCAGTTCAGCCCGTGCCGCCTGCCGGTCGAGCGGCTCAGGCTGCTTCCGCGCGGCGAGCGTCGCCTTGGCCCGCTCAAGCGCCTTGCCGGCCAGTTCCGGCGTCTCCCGCGCGACCTCGCGCATTTCGTCGATATCGCCGTTGCAGTGCAGAACCATGTCGCAACCGGCGTTGACGATGGCGCGGGTCCGCTCGGCAATTGATCCGGCCAGCGCATTCATCGACACGTCATCACTCATCAACAAACCTTGGAACCCGATCAGGCCGCGAATCACCTGTTCGATGATTGTCGCAGAAGTCGTCGCCGGATGGACGGGGTCCAGCGCGCTAAACACAACATGTGCAGTCATCGCCATTGGCAGGTCCGCCAACGGCCGGAACGCGGCGAAATCGGTCCGTTCCAGCTCTATTCTCGCGGTATCGACCGTCGGAAGCCGGAAATGGCTGTCCGCGGTGGCGCGGCCATGGCCGGGAATATGCTTGAGAACCGGCAGCACGCCGCCCTGTTCCAGCCCGTCCGTGACCGCGCGGGCGATCGCCGCGACCTTGTCCGGTTCGGTTCCATAGGCCCGATTGCCGATCACCGCATCTGCGCCCGCCACCGGAACGTCGGCCAATGGCAGGCAATCGACGGTAATTCCGAGATCGATCAGGTCGGCCGCAATCAGCCGTGAGCTGAGCCGGGCCGCTGTCAGGCCGAGCTTCGGGTCGATGTCGTAGAGCGCGCTGAAGCTCGCGCCGGGCGGATAGACCGGCCAATGCGGCGGTCCGAGCCGCTGCACCCGCCCGCCCTCCTGGTCGATCAGGACCGGCGCGTCGGCCCTGCCGGCCGCCGACCTGAGTTCCCCAACAAGAGCGGCCACTTGGGCAGGGCTCTCGATGTTGCGCTTGAACAGGATGAAGCCCCATGGCCGCTCGGCGCGAATGAATTCGCGTTCAGCGTCGTTGAGGATCAGCCCGGATACGCCCGTGATGAATGCGCGGTTGGTCATTCGGCCGATTAGGCCGTATGCAGCTCACGGGTCAAGGAAACGGCCTTTAATTTCTTTGGATGAGGCACTGCGGCCCACCGGCCGACATCAGGCTCCGGCACAGTTGGTTCGCCTCTTCCGACGACGCGAACGGGCCGGCAAAGGCGCGGTAATAGACGCCCTTCTCCCCGAGATCGACGCGTTTCACCACCAAAGGCTGTGAACCGAGTACACTGCGGTATTTGCCCTGCAGCGTCCGATAGGACGACTGTGCGTCCGCCTCGTTCTTCTGCGACGACACCTGGACCAGATATCCACCGCCACCAACGGAGGCGGTCGTGTTAGATGCAACCCGGGTCGGAGGCGCGGCCGGGGCTGCGTCAGCCTGCCCGGGAACCAGCGCCATTGGGGCGTTCACGCTGGCATTGGCCGCGGCCGGGTTGCCGCGCGACACCGGAGGCTTCGCTGCGGCCGCAGGCT
>NZ_JACMYP010000366.1 GCF_020889705.1 Bradyrhizobium altum
ACTCCGCGGCTGCAGTCTGAGGCACGCTGGAGATCAAGCTGTATGCACCAACTGTTCCCTGTGGTTATGGATCCCGGCTTTCGCCGGGATGACGCAAGATGGGAACATCCGTCACCCAACCCAATCTTAACGTTTCGTTGATAGATCGGGGGCCATTGCCGGCTTGCGGCGCTTTAGGAATTTTCCGCCTTGGCTGTGATGGAGACACAATCCGCAACCTCCGCGCCATTGGGGCCGGCCGCACGCCTGCGCGGCCTCGCCGCGCGCCTGCTCGGCGGCACCAAGGAGGCCTCCGTCACCAAGCGCCTCGCCGGCATGATCTTCGTCATCCGTGTCATCAGCGCCGCCATCGCCTATCTCGCGCAGATCCTGCTGGCACGCTGGATGAGCGGCTCGGACTACGGCATCTATGTCTATGTCTGGACCTGGGTGCTGCTGCTCGGCAGCACGATGGATTTCGGCATCGCGCCGTCCTCGCAGAAGATCATCCCGGAATATCGCGCACGCGGCGACCTCGCCGCGCTGCGCGGCTTCCTCTCCGGCGGCCGCTGGGTGGTGCTTGCCGCGTCCAGCACGGTGGCACTGCTGCTCGCCGGCGTGATCCACCTCGCCTCGCCCTGGATCGATCCGAATGCGGTGGTGCCGCTCTATATCGGCTGCCTGACCTTGCCGCCCTTCGTGGTCGCCAACACCCAGGACGGCATCTCGCGCGCGCATGACTGGATGCAGCTCGGCCTGATGCCGCAGTTCATCGTGCGGCAGGGATTGATCATCGCGTTGACCGCCGGCGCGCTGGCGCTCGGCCTCAATCTCGGCGCGACGGCCGCGATGATCGCGAGCGCCGCGGCGGTGTACATCGCGGCGATCGGCCAGATGATCGTGCTGAACCGCCGCCTCGCGGCCCATCTCGGGCCGGGCGAGAAGACCTACGACGTCAGGGGCTGGTTCGCGATCTCGCTGCCGATCATGCTGGTCGAGAGCTTCTATCTGCTGCTCGGCTACACCGACGTGCTGATGCTGCAGCAATTCCGCTCCTCCGAGGAGGTCGGCATCTATTTCGCCGTGGTGAAGACGCTGGCGCTGGTGTCGTTCGTGCACTACGCGATGTCGGCGACGACGGCGCACCGCTTCGCCGAATACAACGCGCTCGGCGACAAGGACCGGCTGTCGGCCTATGTCGCGCACGCCATCAGCTGGACGTTCTGGCCCTCGTTGCTCGCAACCATCGCCCTGCTCGCGTTCGGCAAGCCGCTGCTGTGGCTGTTCGGCCCGAAATTCGTCGACGGCTACAGCATCATGTTCGTCGCCGCGATCGGGCTCGTGGTGCGCTCGGCGATCGGGCCGGTGGAGCGGCTGTTGAACATGCTGGGACACCAGAGCATCTGCGCCACGGCCTATGCGGTGTCGTTCTTCATGAATGTCGGGCTCTGCATGACGCTGGTGCCGCGCTATGGCGGCATGGGCGCGGCGGCCTCGACCTCGCTGTCGCTGATCTTCGAGACCGTCCTGCTGTTCTACGTGGTGCGCTCGCGGCTCGGCCTGCACGTGCTGGCGTTCGGAAAGCGGCAGTCGGCGCCGTAGAATTCCACCGGACGCGGTATATAATTGCCGGCATGACTGCCACCGAACTGAAAGACCTGTTTGATCGCATACAATCCTGGCCGAAGGCGGCGCAGGACGAATTGCTGTCGCTGGCAAACGCCATCGAAGATGGACTACTGGCTCATCGGCACGTCGCGTCTGAGGAAGAGTTGCAGATCACCGAGGCCGCAATCGCGTCCATCGAAGTCGCCCCCGACGCCGGCTCTGGCGCGGATGAGGATGACATCCTGGAGAACATAAAGCGGTTGGTGGCCGAGAAGCCAACATCGTCGAAGGAGAGCGAGTCGAATGCCCAACGGCGAGCACGGCGATCATCCATACACCGATATCGTTGTCCATAAAGCCGACATCTATTCTCCGGTTGCCGCGGCTTTCGTCCGTGAGATTGCGACACTGGCCGACGACAAGACCCGGCGGGCGCTGGCCGACCTGCTCTATGAGAAGTTCAATCCGTATGATCGCCCCGACGTCCATGCGTTGGAGCGCCACCTCGCCACTCTCCGTGATAATCTTCGAAAAGATGCCTCGGCCCGAGGGTTTGAAGTGGACAATAAGTGAGACCGCGTTTGTCGGATGCATAAAAGCAAAAGCCGACCCTGATCCAATCAGGGCCGGCTTGTTCTTGGGCTGACAAATCCCGCCGGAAAACTACTCCGCGGTCCAGCCGCCGTCGATCGAGAGATTGGCACCGGTGATCTGCGCGGCATCGTCGCCGCACAGGAACAGCGCGAGTGCGGCGACCTGCTCCGAGGTGACGAACTCCTTGGTCGGCTGGGCGGCGAGCAGCACGTCCTTGATGACCTGCTCCTTGGTCATGTTGCGCGCCTTCATGGTCTCCGGAATCTGGTGCTCGACCAGCGGGGTCCAGACATAGCCCGGGCTGATGCAGTTGCAGGTGATCTTGAACTGCGCGAGCTCGAGCGCGGCGGTCTTGGTGAGGCCGGCAATGCCGTGCTTGGCCGAGACATAGGCCGACTTGAACGGCGATGCGACCAGCGAGTGCGCGGAAGCCGTGTTGATGATGCGGCCCCAGCCGCGCTTCTTCATGCCGGGCACCGCGGCGCGAATCCCATAGAACGCCGACGACAGATTGATCGCGATGATCGCTTCCCACTTCTCCGGCGGGAATTCCTCGATCGGCGAGACGAACTGGATGCCGGCATTGTTGACGAGGATGTCGACCGAGCCGAAGGTCTTCTCACCGAGCGCGATCATGTCGGCGATCTCGGCCGGCTTGGTCATGTCGGCCGGCGAATAAGCCGCCTTGACCTTGAAGTCGGTCTCGATGCCGGAACGCTCCTTCTCGATGTCGGCCGGCACACCCATGCCGTTGAGCACGATATTGGCGCCGGCGCCGGCGAAGGCGCGCGCATAAGCCAATCCGATGCCGCTGGTCGAACCGGTCACCACGGCGGTCTTGCCTGTCAACGTACCCATTGTTCTTCGCTCCTATTTGCTTGCAGGGGACTTCGTTTCAGGGGGCGTGGGTTCGTCCCCCGTGAGGTCGTAAGTCACCATGGTTTCGCCGGACTGTGGCCGTTCTAGCCATTCTTTGTGACGCATCGACAAATGTACGTCGCGGACGCCCGCGCCCCAGTGCTCGACCATCGCAACATGGGAGAAGTCGTAGTCCTTCGACGAGCTCTCGTAATTCTTGCTCTTGTAGATCAGGTGAACCACCGTAACGGTGTTCTCCCTGGACGCCTTGCGCAACAGTTCGACCGACGGATCGTTCTTCAGGTAGTCGGGCAGCTTGCCGATCAGGTCGCGCACCGCCATGCGGGCGTTGTGGATCTGCCTGTTCTTGTCGGTGTTCATCCGCGTCCGGCTGGAATAGCGGATGTCCTTTTCGCGCTCGGCGGCCTCCAGCAGCGTCTCCGGCAACGGCCCGCGCGCGCTGAACAGGTCGACCTGGAAGATCAGGAGATCGCGGCTGGTCTCCTCATCGAGCACGAAGTCGAGCGGCGTATTGGAGGCGATGCCGCCGTCCCAGTAATGCTCGCCCTCGATCACGACGGCGGGAAAGCCAGGCGGCAGCGCGCCCGAGGCCATGATGTGCTCGGGGCCGATCCTCTTGCCGAGCTTCTTGAACTCGTAATTGTCGAAATAGCGGAAATTGCCCGAGGTGACGCCGACCGCGCCGA
The DNA here is from genome assembly GCF_020889705.1 of Bradyrhizobium altum. Classification (GTDB taxonomy): domain Bacteria; phylum Pseudomonadota; class Alphaproteobacteria; order Rhizobiales; family Xanthobacteraceae; genus Bradyrhizobium; species Bradyrhizobium altum. The sequence goes on from NZ_JACMYP010000366.1 coordinate 3,747, forward strand.
CCGACAGCCGCGTCTTCAGATCGTTGATGCGATCGAAGTCGACCAGCCGCTCCAACGTCTTCTTCAGCGGCGCGGTGTCGTAATAGCTCAGCGATTGCGAGCTGCCGGGCGGCCACAGCGGCGCCGGCGGAATCCGCGGCGTGAAGAAGCCGGGCACGCCGAAGGTCGCGATGATGGCGGCGCTGGTCTCGTTGAACAGCGAACGGGCGCGCTCATGCTTGGAGACCGGATTCCACGGCACCGGCGCCGACACCATCTCCCAGAATTCCTTGAGCCGTGGCACACGCTTGTCCGGCTCGTTGCCGGCGATGATCGCGGCATTGATGGCGCCGATCGAGATGCCGGCGATCCATTCAGGCTCGAAGCCTGCATGACAGAGCGCCTGAAAGGCGCCGGCCTGATAGGAGCCGAGCGCACCGCCGCCCTGAAGAACCAGCACACGCTGCCCTTGCGCCGGCGTCGAGCCGGGCGCGGAATCCGAAGTATCCATTCGTAACCGTTCGGTTCGAAATGACTTGAGGGCGCACCGTGGCGGCTGTTCGCAGCCGCGTCAATCAACCAGATACGGAGGGGAGTTCACGCGGAATTTATCGAGATCAGGTTGCCGCCAAAATGAGCGTCCAGAACACCTTGTATTTGGTATTCGGAGCATAGACGGCCGCGATGCCCATTTTTGTGACACCGCTTTTGAGCATGTTGGCCTTGTGCGGCGGTGAATCGCGCCAGCCCGAAAAGGCCTCCGCGAGCGTGTGATAGCCGGCCGAGATGTTCTCGACCGCCACGGTCGCCGGATAGCCGCCGGCCTCCAGCCGCTTGCCGAGCGGGGCCTTCACGTCATGGTCCATCTTGTTGCGGGCGGCCATCGCCTGCGACTGCTGCTCGGCGAGCCTGGTCAGGTCGGGATCGACCACGACGGTGCCGAGACCATTGTTCTGGCGGTACTGCGAAAACATGATCGCGGCGGCCTGGCTGTCCAGCACGGCACCGGGCTGCGCCATGTTGAGATACATGGCCGGTTCTTCCGGGATTTTGGTGTCTGTGCCGCAGCCGGCAAGCACCAGAAGCCCGAACAGGGCGACCGTCGTCCGTTTCACTGGTGAAAACCCCCAAGGTTGGCCCGCCGTTGTTGCATACCAACCGTGGCTGAATGGTGAACAGGGGCTAACTTTTGGCCATCAATAGCCACCGATGTCCTGGGACGCGCGTAGCCCCGTAGCCCGGATGAAGCGAAGCGCAATCCGGGACAGCCCATCCGCGGAACGAAGCCCCGGATTTCGCGGAGCCTGTCATCGGGCGCGTGTTCGCGCGACCCGTTGGCTTCATCCGGGCTACGGACACCCAACGCGGAGGCTACGGCCCTACTCCTGGGCCGCAAAGATCCGGTAGCGGCGGGGCTGCAGCGAGACGATTTCGCCGGCCTGCAGCTCGCGGTCGCGGGGGGCGTCGATCTCGATCACGGTCTTGCCCTCGCTCCCCGACAGGGCCACCTCGGCGCGCTGGATCGGACCGAACGAGCGGACATGCCGGATGGCGCCTTCCAAGGCGCCGGTTCCCGCCGGACCGACCGCCATGTCGTGGCGGCGGACGAACAGCTTGGCCGCGCCGGACGCCGCGCCCAGCGCCGGAATGTTCAGGGGACGGCCATCGAGCCGTACCGCGTCGCCGGCCACATCGACCGGCAGCACGATGGACTCGCCGATGAAGCCGTGCACGAAGGCGGTCGCCGGATTGTCATAGACCTCTCCGGGCGAGCCGATCTGCTCGATCTTGCCCTTGTCCATGACCACGACGCGGTTGGCGACTTCAAGCGCCTCCTCCTGGTCGTGGGTGACGAAGATCGAGGTGACGTGGATCTCGTTGTGCAGCGAGCGCAGCCATTGCCTGAGCTCCTTGCGCACCTTGGCATCGAGCGCGCCGAACGGCTCGTCGAGCAGCAGGATCCGCGGCTCGATCGCAAGCGCGCGCGCCAGCGCAATGCGCTGACGCTGACCGCCGGACAACTGGCTCGGATAGCGGTTGGCGAGCCAGTCGAGCTGCACCAGATCGAGCAGGTTCTTGACACGGGCGCGGATCGTCGCCTCGTCCTTGCGGATCGCGCGCGGTTGCACGCGCAGGCCGAACGCGACGTTCTCGAACACCGTCATGTGGCGGAACAGCGCGTAGTGCTGGAACACGAAGCCGACCTGACGCTCGCTGGCGCCGCGCGAGAGCGCATTCTCGCCGTCGATCGCGACCTCGCCCGAGTCAGGCCAGTCGAGGCCCGCGATGATCCGCAGCAGCGTGGTCTTGCCGGAGCCGGACGGGCCGAGCAACGCCAGCAGCTCGCCATCGGCGACCTTGAGATCGACATCGTCGAGCGCGGCAAAGCTGCCGAACTTCTTTACGATATTCTTGACTTCAATCGCCATCGGGCACCTCAGCCTCGTCGAGCCGCCGCTCGAGAACGGTTTTCGCCACCAGCGTGATCAGCGCCAGCATCGCCAGCAGCGACGCGATCGCGAACGACGCGACGAACTGATATTCGTTGTAGAGAATTTCGACCAGGAGCGGCATCGTGTTGGTCTCGCCGCGGATGTGGCCGGAGACGACGGACACCGCGCCGAACTCGCCCATCGCGCGCGCGTTGCAGAGCAGGACGCCGTAGAGCAGTCCCCATTTGATGTTGGGCAGCGTGACGCGGAAAAAGGTCTGCAGGCCGGAGGCGCCGAGCGAGATCGCCGCCTCCTCTTCCTGGGTGCCTTGCTCCTGCATCAGCGGGATCAGCGCGCGCGCCACGAAGGGAAAGGTGACGAAGATCGTCGCCAGCGCGATGCCGGGCACCGCGAACAGGATGTGGACGTTGTGCGCCTGCAGCCACGGCCCGAAATAGCCCTGCGCACCGAACAGCAGCACGAAGACCAGGCCCGAGATCACGGGCGAGACCGAGAACGGCAGGTCGATCAGCGTGATCAGGAAGGTCTTGCCGGTGAATTCGAACTTCGAGATCGCCCAGGCCGCGATCACGCCGAACACGAGGTTGACCGTGACCGAGATCGCCGCGATCAGCAGCGTCAGCTTGATCGCAGCGAGCGCCTCGGGCTCGGCCAGCGCCGCGAAATAGGCGACGATGCCTTTCGAGAATGCCGACGCGAACACGACGACCAGCGGCAGCACGACGAAGATGCTGAGGAAGGCGATCGCCAGCGCGATGATGATCAAGCGGATCGGACCCGGCTCGGTGCGCGGGTTGCGCCGCGCCGCGACCGGCTCGGCGCGCGCGATCTCGAG
>NZ_JACMYP010000367.1 GCF_020889705.1 Bradyrhizobium altum
CCATGGGTGGCGGCATGCACGGTGGCGGCTTTGGCGGCGGAATGCATGGCGGAGGTTTCGGTGGCGGCATGCGTGGCGGAAGCATGGCATTCGCCGCGATGGGCGGCGGCGGCCATTTTGCCGGCGGGCACTTCGGCGGCGCGCGCTTCGCCGGCGCTCCTGCTTTCGGCCCGCGATTTGCCGGAGCCGGATTCCACGGCGGACGCTTCTTCCATCACGGCGGCTTCTTCCATCACCACCGCTTCCATCGCTTCGCATTCTTCGGCGGGCCTTACGTCTATGCCGATTACTACGATGGCTGTTACCGCCGGGTATGGACGTCCTACGGTCTGCAATGGGTCAATGTGTGCGGTGACTATTGGTGATCGCCCAACCAACCGCACCGTTGTCGCGGTCGTCGCCAGACGTTCCATCCAGCCCCGGAATGGGATAGTCTGGCGGCGATCGTCGCGGGGCGGGCGCTCGGAGAGTTGAACACAATGACCGGAGCTCACCGCCGCATTCTCGTCGTCGAGGACGATCCGGAGACCGCGGGTCAACTCGTCGAAGAGCTCACCACCAGCGGCTATGACGTGGACCTTGCGGCGAACGGCCGCGAGGCGCTGAGCCAGGGCGCGGCGCGCGACTATGCCGTGATCACGATCGATCGCATGCTGCCCGATATCGACGGCATCACGGTGATGCGTCAGATGCGCGACGACGGCATCGCGGTGCCGTTTCTGATCATCAGCGCGCTCGGTGAGGTCGACGACCGCGTGCGAGGCTTGCGCGCCGGCGGCGACGACTATCTGGTCAAACCGTTTTCCTTTGTCGAGCTGCTGGCGCGGCTCGAGGCGCTCGGTCGCCGCAGCGAGACCGTTGCCAAGGAGACCATCCTGCGGGTCGGCGATCTTGCGGTCGATCTGATCGCGCGGACGGCAAGCCGCCGCGGCCGGAAGATTCCGCTGCTGCCGAAGGAATTCCAGCTGCTCGAATATCTCACTCGGAATGAAGGCCGCGTGGTGTCGCGCGCCATGCTGTTGCAGCACGTGTGGGATCTGCACTTCGATCCCTCGACCAACATCATCGATGTCTATGTCGGGCGGGTGCGCCGCAAGGTCGACGACCAGCAAGCCTATCCGCTGATCCACACGATCCGCGGCATCGGGTACTGCCTCCGTGCTCCTGGCTAAAACCCTTGGGTCATCGACGTTTCGCCTGGCCTTGATCGCCATCGGCGTCTTCGGCCTGATCGTGTCCGCCATCTTCGCTTACGTCTACTGGTCGACGCTGTCCTATGTGCGCGACAGGTCCGATCGCGCAATCATGACTGAGCAGGCGAGCCTCGATGCTGCCTATGCGCGATCCGGCCGTGATGGCCTGGCCGCGTCGATCGCACAGCGCATTGCGGACAGGGGCGTAGCCGATCATGTCTATCTGTTGGCTGGCCCCGGCTCCGCGGTACTCGCTGGAAATCTGGGGCAATGGCCAAACGATGCTGCCGGGCAGGGATGGGCTGAATTCCGCGCTTCGCTGCCGCAGCTCTCCGCGGAACCCGCTCTGGTGCGAGCTGCGACGGAGACCTTGTCAAACGGCGATCGGCTGCTGGTCGGCCGCGACATCAGCGATCTCGACGGTTTCATGGCGCAGATCAGGGCCGCGGGCATCGCGGCTATTGTGCTGATCATCGGGCTTGCGGCGGCTGCCAGCATCGGGGTCACGCAGCGAACGGTCAGCCGGATCGAGTCGATCAATGCGACCAGTCGCGCCATCATGCTCTCCGGCCTCGACCAGCGCATCCCGCTCCACGGCAGCCATGACGAATGGGATCGCGTCGCCGAGAATCTCAATCTGATGCTGGATCGCATCCAATCCCTGATGGGGGACGTCAAGCAGGTCAGCGAGAATATCGCCCACGACCTGCGCACGCCGCTGACCCGCATGCGCGGCCGGCTCGAGAAGGCCTATCACGCCCCGCGCAACGGGGAGGGCGATGCGGCGCTGATCGGCGACACGATCGCCGATCTCGACGCGGTACTCGGGATGTTCGCATCGATCACGCGGATTTCCGAGATCGAGACGCGGGCTCGCAAGGGTGCGTTCCGCACCGTCAATCTGGTCGAGATCGCAGGCGAGGTGGTCGAGCTCTACGATGCCGCCGCCGAAGAGGTCACCACCCATCTCGATCTTGCCGGCGATCCGGCGGTATTGGTCACCGGTGACCGCGACCTCCTGTTCGACGCCATCGCCAATCTCGTCGACAACGCCATCAAGCATGGCCGTCCGGGCGGACGGGTGACCGTGACCTGCGACAATGACGAAGGTGAAGCGGTGATTTCGGTCGCCGACGACGGCCCCGGCATTCCGGCCGACCAGCACGATCGCGTCTTCAAGCGCTTCTATCGGCTCGAGCAAAGCCGCTATACGCCAGGCAACGGCCTCGGCCTCAGTCTGGTCGCGGCGGTCGCCAGCCTGCACGGCGCGCGCATCGAATTGCGCGACAACGCACCGGGACTGTTGTGCAGGCTCGTATTTCCCGTTGCGGAAACATAGGGAGTGTTAGCGCTGTCGCGAGAATGCGGATGTATGTCCGCCGGACGTGCAACAAACTTGGTGTCGTCCCGGGCAAGCGAAGCGCGACCCGGGACCCATAACCACCAATGAGCATTGCTTTTGCTGAGCTGGGGCCACAGCTCGCTTCAACAACACGACCCTGTGGTTATGGGTCCCTGCTTTCGCAGGGACGACGATGTGGTGAGAGCAGGTCAAAACCGCCCCGCCATCTCCGCGAGCCTCCGATGCGCGGCCTCGCGGGCGGCGCGGATCGGATCAGTGGGGCCGGTGGTCGGGCCGATCGGCACGAAGCGGACGTCGCTGATGCCGATGAACCGCAGCACCTCCCGCAGATAGGGCGTCGCCATGTCGATGCGGCCGCGGTTCATGCCGGTGACGAAGTCGCTGCCGCTGGCAATGATCACGACCGTCGGGCGGTCCTTGAGCAGCGGCAGATAGCCTAACGCCGGATCGAAGCGGAAGGTCAGTCCGGGCTGGATGATGACGTCGACCCACTGCTTGAGCTTGTAGGGGATGGAAAAATTCCACATCGGCGTCGAGATCAGCACGCGGTCGGCCAGCGACAGCCGCAGCGCCAGGCGCTCGGCCATCGCAAAGGCATCTTGCTGCGAATTGGTGAAGCTCTTGCCGCCGATCCGGGCGTACTTGGCCTCAAGCAGATAACCCTCGAACTCGGGCAGCGGATCGCGCCAGAGATTCATCGCGTCGATCTCCCAATCCGGCCGCACCTCCCGGAAGCGATCGAGAAAGACGCGCGCGCCGGCTGCCGATTCCGAATCGGCGCGGGGAGAGCAGGCGACGTGAAGCAGCTTCGGCAATGCATCCGCCTCTCAGCCGAGCGCCTTGATGACGGCGTCTGCGTTGGTCACGACGGAGACGTTCTGCAGGGCAAAATTGATCGCGGCGTTGTGCCAGTCGGCATTCATGGTCGAGCAGCAATCCTCCGGCACGATCATGAAATAGCCCTTGTCGGCGCCGGTGCGCGCGGTGTGCTCGACCGACATGTTGGTCCAGGCCCCGGTGTTGATGATCATGTCGCGGCCGGTGGCCTTCAGGATGGTTTCGAGGCGGGTGCCTTCCCAGGCGCTCATCCGCATCTTCTCGACCACAAAATCGCCCGGGCGCGGCTCGAGACCGGAGACCGGCGCGGCGCCCCAGCTGCCGCGCACCATCGCCTTGCTGTCGACCAGCCCCTCGAACAGCGGCGCGTTCAACGTGACACCGGGCGCGCCCGGCTCGACCACGAACCAGACATGGATGATGGCGACGCCGCGGGTACGGGCGGCCTCGGCGACACGGCGGACATTCTCGACGACATGCTGCTGGCGCGCATGTGCCGGTGCACCGGACTCGGCGAACGCGCCGCCGTCCATGATGACGTCGTTCTGCATGTCCTGGATGATCATCGCGCAGCGTTGCGGATCGATCTGCATCTCGCCGGCGGCGAGATTGGGCGCCGGCGTGGAGGACGATACGGCGCCGGCGCCGCCGCGCTTGCCGGTCATATAGGGCTCGTTGCGCGGCCCGACCTTGGTCGGGATCGCGTAGACCGAATGGGTCGCGGTCAGATAGAGCGTCCGGAAATCGGCGCCGCCCCAGGCGAGGTTGGCGACGAGCTCGGGCAGGCGGATCTTGCCGAGCAGATTGCCGTCTGGCGAATAGACCCAGACGCCGCCGGGCGCGGTGACCCAGACATTGCCGCGCTGGTCGCACTTCATGCCGTCGGGCAGACCGGGCTGGAGCTCGGAGCGAATGCCGGATGCGAACACGCGCGGATTGCCGAGCGAGCCGTCGCCGGTGACGTCGAAAGCGCGGATCAGAGCCTGCACGGTGTCGTTGACATAGAGGATGCGCTCGTCGGGCGAGAAGCACAGCCCGTTCGGCTGCTCGAACAGATAACGATCGACCAGCAGTTTCGGCGCGCCGCCGCTGGGCGGCACGCGATAGACGCCCTGGAAGCCAAGCTGGCGCGGCCGCTCGACGCCATAGACCGGCATGCGGCCATACCAGGGATCGGAGAAATAGATCGCACCGGAGGAGTGCACGCAGACGTCGTTCGGACTGTTGAGCTCCTGGTTCTCGTAATGCGAGGCCAGCACCTCGCGCCGCCCGTCGGGCCGCTCACGGATCAGCGAGGAGGTCGCGTGCTCGCAGACGATCAGATTGAGGTCGGCATCGTAGGTCATGCCGTTGCACTTGTTCGACGGCCGCTTGACCTCGACCACGCCGCGCCGCGCGTCCCAGCGCCGTCGCACGTCGCCCGGCATGTCGGAGAACAGCAGGAAGTGATCGACCGGATGCCAGATTGGCCCCTCGGTAAAATCGAAGCCCGTTCCGACCTGGCCGACCGGTGCATAGGGATCGATCAGGTCATCGAACTCCCCGCGCAGCGTGACATGCGTCATCGCGTCAGTCCTCCGCGTCTACGCCGGAAACCAGCTGCGTTGCGGCAAGCTTTGCACGACGGGCCCGGGGACCTGGTCGTGCAGGCGGCCGACCACTGCGCCGCCCTCGATCTTCGCCGGGCGATCATGCACGGGGAGCAAATAGCGCGAACTCGACAGCAGCTTCTTGATCGCGGCCTTCTCGGCGCGCTTGCTGGTGCCGTGGTTGCCGGTGGTACGCGGCTCGGCGTCCTGGATCTCGTTGAAGGGGGTGACGATCTGGTCGTTGAAATCGTAGATCACGTCGCCGCAGATCGTGGCAATGCCGTCGGCGGTGTGGACGTGGATGTTCATCGAGCCTTCGGTATGGGCGTTGGCGGCATCGCAATAGACGCCCGGCATCAGCTCGACCGGACCGGTGATCTCGAGGTCGAGGAAGCGCAGCGCGCTTTTGGTGTGCAGGCGGTCGATCAGGTGCTTGATGTCGGGCGCGGGATATTGCGGATGCATCAGGCCGGAGACCGAGTATTCCAGCTCCTTGCGGTTGACGACGACGGTCGTGTTCATCGGGAACAGATCGTCCTTGCCGGCATGGTCGATGTGCAGATGGGTGTGGCAGACGAAACGGACGTCGCCCATCCGCACGCCGTGGCGGGCGAGCTGATTCTCGATCATGTTCTCGTGAAACTGGAGGCCGCGCATGCCGAGCGTCTCCATGATCTGGTTGGAGCGATAGCCGGTATCGACCAGCACGGGGTAGGGGCCGCCGAGGATCAGGAATCCGAGCGTCAGCACGCGGCGGGTGCGGCCGCAATTGTGCCCGAGCACGAGGAAGCTCGATTCCAGCTCGATATCGCCGTAGTCCAGGATCTTGATCTCCAACGGCATCGCTCTCCCTCCCAATTCGTGTTCGTTGATATGTTCGTGCGCAGCGCGGCTATGGCCCCAGCCGATAGACCCGCGTCGCCGTTATGCTGAAGATTGCCTCGCGCTGCTCGCGGCTGAGCCGTTCGGCAGCCGCCTTGAAGGCGTCGATGAGATCGCGGTAGCTGGTCCACAGCTTCTCGATCGGAAAGTTCGAACCGAACAGGCAGCGGTCCGCGCCGAAGATCGCGACCGTGTCGATCATGACGCCGGCGATATGCGCGGCATCGTTGCGATGGATGAAGGTGCCGAGCCCCGACAGCTTCGACACCACGTTGGGACATTGCGCGAGCCGGGCCATGCCGGCGCGCCAGGCGGCGCGGCCTTGCGGCGACAAATCCTCCAGCATCCCGGCGTGTTGCAGGATGAACGTCACGTTAGGGCAGGCCTCGGCGAGGCCCGCGGCATCGGCCATCTGCGGCGCGAACACCTGCAGGTCGAAGCTCCAGCCATAGTCGGCGAGGTGGCCGACATTGTGCCGGATCACCGGATCGGTGCAGAGATCGGGACGGGCCGCGAAGCGATAGAGCTCGTTCTCGTGCCAGTGCAGCTGCATGCGCACGCCGCGCACCAGCGGATAACGCTTCAGCCGATCGAGCTGCGGCCGGACGTCGTTGACGGAAAAATCGGCATAGGCGACGAGCGCGTGCGGCCAGCCGTGCTGATCCGCGGTCTGCTGCACCCAGGCCGCCTCGTCCTCGAATTGGCCGTTCGGCCAGTTGGTCTGGACGTAGACCGAGCGGGTGACGCCGGTGCCCTTGAGGTCGTCGAGATACTCTTCGATCGGATAGTCGCGGCGGATCGGCTCGTAGGGGCCGAAGATGCGCGGCTGCATTGGGCCGGACAGCCAGGCGAGATCGGCCTGTCGCCAGATGTGATGATGTCCGTCGACAATGCCAGTCACGCAGCTCTCCTTGTTGCAAGCGACAGCAGATGCGCGACCACTGCCGCGCTCGATCCGCCGTCTACGAGATCATCGACGAAGCGCTGGATCGCGATCAGCGCCTCGGTTTGCGGCTTGAAGCCGGGCGACGTCGCGAGCGGCGTCAGCCAGCTCACGCGCCAGGCCCGGCGCGACAGCTTTGCGACCGCATCGCGCAGCGCCGCCGGGTC
>NZ_JACMYP010000368.1 GCF_020889705.1 Bradyrhizobium altum
GAGGCCGGCCTGGGCGATCTTGCGTAGCACCAGATCGTCGGCGGCGGCCCAGGCGTCGCGGCCGGCCTTGCCGGCGGGCTCTTCGCCGGACAGCCGGAGCGCCCGTTGCTGGTTGCTGTCGTAGACGTCCCAGACCCACGCGATCATGGTGCGGCCGCGCACCACCTGCGCCGACAGATAGCTGCGCACGCGATAGGCCGCGGTGCCCTGGCGCGACACGATCGACAGGCTGCGCAGCTTCGATTCGCTGTCGAGCACGCCGACCATGCGGTCGAAGACCTGCGGCGGCGGACCGTCGATTGATTCGAACGCGACGGTTGCGCCGCCGCTCGCAGGCGTCGCCATTGCGTAGGAGTAGGCCACGTTGTCGCCGGCCGCGCATCCGCCAAGTGCGCAGCCAATCGCCAGCCATGTGGCTGTGATCGCGGCACGCACGACTGTCCCAGTTTGAAACTGGTGGTTTGACGCTTCCCTCATTGCGTCCTGCGATATCGTTAAAACGGCTTAACGTCTAGGGCAGGACGGCCACAGCACTTAACAGTCGACCGGTCGAGCGCCGCGCGGGGACAGGATCGAATTCCTCGTCAGTCAGCGAGATGATGCCGCATGGCATCGACGATCCAGGCCCATTCCCGGTTTGGGCTGCTGTCGGGCCGCTGCCCCCGCATGATAGCGACCAACTCCCAATAGCGTGCGGCGCGGTCGTCATGCTGGGCGTATTTGGCGCGAAGCCAGTTGCGGAAATCCAGGTCGGGCTGCCGGCCCATCAATCGGGCCGAGGCTTCCAGCCATTGTCGCGCGATCGCGCTGCCGGTGTCAGACGTTGGTTCGAGCCCGTCGTCGATCGCCTGCTTTGCCTCGCGCACAATGGCGTCGCTTGCAGCCCGGCAGGCCTCCATATCGAAGGCGTCGCGATCCCAGGCGTCGCTGGCGTTCGCGCGCATTTTGGCGATGAAGGAGGGGTCGTTGAGGATCGACGACAGCTCGATCCAGGCATCGCATTGCTCGGGTGTCGGATCATCGGGCAGTTCGGGCACCGTCGTCTCGATCATCTGCCGGACCCATTTCCGGTCGATGTTGATGCCGTCGGAAACTTTCTCGAAAAAGCGTTCGACGACGTTACGGCGCTCGGTGCGGGACAGCTGCGTCATCGTCAGGAATCTCCTCAAATCTGCTTCGGTGAGTTGCGGCGAACGCAACGCCGCCCGCAGGGCCGAGGCGACGCGGCGCTGCGCCGCGATCTCCGCTTCCAGCGTTTCGAGGCGGAGCTTCAGCGCCTCGACCAGCGAGAGCTCCTTGGTCAGGACCTCACTAATCGCGTCGAGACCGAGCCCCGCATCGCGCAGGCAACGGATCAGGTCGAGGCGAACCAGTTCGTCGTCGGTGAAGACGCGATAGCCGCTCGCGGTGCGGCCGGCCGGCGGCAGCAACCCCTGGTCCGAATAGAAGCGGAGCCTGCGGACGGAAATCCCGCTGAGCCGCGCCGCCTCGCCGATGCTGTAGGTGCGTTGTGTCATGCGCCGCTTGTCCGGTCTCCAGCAGGTGGAGAGTCAAGACGCTTGTCGCACAAAAACGGTAGAGGCGCCCGGCGTCAGCCTTCCAGCGTGATGGCGTGAACGTGACGGCCGTAATCGCCTTCCTTGCGGTGCACGGAGCGGCGGTAGCTGAAACAGCGCTCGTCGGAATAGGTGTCGATACCGAGGTCGTCGATCATCAGCACGCCGGCATTTTCCAGCCGCATCCGGATGAAGCCGGCGAGATCGAACATCGCGTGGCAGTCGCGTTCGGCTGGCAGGAAGAACATGCCGTTCTCGGCATCGGCCTCGATGAAGCGTTCGACGAATTCGTTTCCGACCTCGTAGGACTCCTTGCGGATCAGCGGGCCGATGGCGGCGACGATGCCGCCACGCTCGGCGCCGAGCTTTTCCATCGCATCGATGGTCGATTCCAGCACGCCGGTCAGCGCGCCCTTCCAGCCGGCATGCGCCGCGCCGATCACGCGCGCATTGGGGTCGACGAACAGGATCGGGCCGCAATCGGCCGTTGTGACCGATATCGCAAGCCCTTCGGTGCGTGTGACGAGCGCGTCCGCCTTCGGGCGCGCCGCGCCGTTCCATGGTCCGGTCACCGCCACGACGTCAGGCGAGTGCACCTGGTGCACGCTGATGAAGTGATCGAGCGGCACGCCGAGCTGCTCCGCCATCCGCCGCCGGTTCTCGGCGACCTTGGCTGGATCGTCGTGCGAGCCGAGCCCGCCGTTGAGGCCGGCATAGATACCCTCGGAGACGCCGCCCTCGCGCGAGAAGAAGGCGTGGCGCAGGCCCGGAATGGCCGACAGCAGCGGTGATCCCAATGTCATTGTTCGGTCTCGTCAGGCTGATCGCTGAGGCCAGCGATCGAGGTGAGGTGCGGATCGGAGATGGCCATGACCTTGAACATCGAGCCCATCCCGCCGCGTCCGGAATCGGTCAGGCGTTTCAGCGCACCGGCAATGTCGGCGGAGACCTCGGGTGAAGCTTTCGCCATCAGTCCGGCGGCACGGGCCTCGACGCCGAGGCGCTTGAGGAAGTCGCCCTGCGTCGCCGGCCCGTGGACGCGCGCGCCGACATCCCCGGCGGCCCGCGCCAGGGCCTGAAAATCGACATGCGCCGTCACGTCGGCCTGTCCCGGGTTCTTCAGCGGGTCGGCGAAGCTGTGGCGCGCGATCGCCTGGAAGGTGTCGCCGGCGTCGCTGCGCAGATGGCCGTAATCGATGATCAGCGCGGCGCCGTCCTGGTCGCGCAGGCGCGTTGCGAGCTTCATGATCTCGCTGTCAGGTCGCCATTCGAACACCGCGCCGAGCGGCGCGGCGCGCACCAGAGGCGGCAGCAGCACCTCGAAATGCGGTGTCGGTTCGGGCGCGGGAGCGAAATACAGATTGCCATTGGCATCCATCCCGACCGAGCGCTCGTGCCAGCCTGTCTCGCGGCGGACCATCTGGTGGATCGGCAGCACGTCGAAATATTCGTTGGCGAGGATCACCGCCGGCCCCTCCGGCACGTCGTCGATACTGTCGTGCCAGGTGACGTTGCGCACGCCGGTCAGCGTGGCGTGCTGCTTCTCCCGCAGCACCGGATTGACCTCGACGAGGTGGATGCTGAGCGACTGGTACAGCGGCGGCAGCACGCGCAGCGCACGCAGCGCATCCGACATCATGGTGCCGCGGCCGGGCCCGAGCTCGATCAGGCGGAGCGTGTCCGGCGAGCCGATCGCGCGCCAGATCGAGGCGCTCCACAGCCCGAGCAGTTCGCCGAACATCTGGCTGACCTCGGGCGCCGTGGTGAAATCGCCCTCGCGGCCGAGCGGATCGCGCGACAAATAGTAGCCGTAGCGCGGATGCATCAGGCACAGTTCCATGTAGCGCCAGACCGGCATCGGCCCGGACAGCTTGATCAGCTTCCTGATCTCATCCAGCAGTGGGGAGGGTTCGCTCACGGCCTTCCTTGGCTTGCACTTGCTCTACGTTGAACTCGGCGCCGGCCCGTTCGCCCTGCGGCGGATGGCGGCCGTGATGATGATAGCGCCCACGATGATCATTGGCACCGACAGCAGCATCCCCATGGTTAATCCGCCCCACAGGAATCCGAGCTGCGGATCGGGCTCCCTGAAATGCTCGCCGATGATCCGGGCAATGCCGTAGATCGCAATGAAGCTGCCGAGGATCAGGCCGGGCCGCTTGAGCGCCCCCATCCGGATCATGATCGCCAGCGCCGTGAACAGCACGATGCCCTCGAGTCCGGCCTCGTAGAGCTGGCTCGGATGGCGCGGCAGCGGTCCGCCATTGGGGAAGATCATGGCCCAGGGCAGGCTTGGATCGGCGTGACGGCCCCACAATTCGCTGTTGATGAAATTGGCGAGCCGGCCGAGGAACAGCCCGATCGGCGCGACCGCGGTGGTGATGTCGCCAAGCGACAGGATCGGGATGTTGTTGCGGCGGGCAAACAGCATCACCGCGGCGACGCAGCCGAGGAAGCCGCCGTGGAACGACATGCCGCCCTTCCACAATTCCAGGATCTCGGACGGGTGCGCGATGAAGAAGGGCAGGTTGTAGAACAGCACGTAGCCGGTGCGGCCGCCGACGATGATGCCGATGGTGACCCAGAGGATGAAATCGTCGAGCTGCGGCAGCGTGATCGGCGCCGGGCCGCCCCACAGCCGCTGCTTCTTGATCAGCGAGCGGGCGTAGATCCAGCCCAGCACGATGCCGACGATATAGGCCAGCGCATACCAGCGGATCACGATCGGCCCGAGCGCGAGCGCGACGGGGTTGAACACCGGAAAGTCGATCAGCAGGAACGGCATCGGGATCAGAGCGCTTTCGTGTAGACGGCGTAGGGCACGCCATGAATGGGCGGAGCGTCGTGCACCTTGCTGAAGCCCATCCTGAGATACATCGGCTAGGCGACCGTCATGATGGGGCTCGTGTGAAGCGCAATGGTCCGGCACCGGTCGCGCCGCGCCCTGGCGAGGCATTCCGATGTCAACGCATGCCCGAGTCCCTTGCCCCTGTCGACTGTGTCGACGCGGTCGACCACCAGCATGCGAATGACCGGCCATGCCTGATCGAAGAATGCGGCCTTTTTGACGCCGGGCCCAAAATAGCCGACCGCGCCGGCAAGTCGGTCGCCGAGCTCGGCGACGATGATCTCGCCGCCGGAACTCAATTCAGAAGTTTTTGACAGGCCGGCTCGCATCGCCGGCCAGTCGTCGAAGGCGTCGCGGAATTGCTCGAAGGCTGTCACCGCAAGCCGGTTCACCTCATAGGCGTCGGAGCTTCGGTAGTCTCGAATGCGCGCGGCCTCCGCCATCCGTTTTCTTTGGGCCTCAGATCAGGTTGCGGCGATAGAGCGCGAGCAGCCGCTCCCAATGGCGTTCGGCGGCGTCGCGGTCGTAGACCGGGCGCTTGGGGAAGGCGAAGCCGTGATGGGTGCCGGGATAGATCTCGACCTCGTTGTTCGAGCCCTTCATGCCCGTCTTCACCTGCTCGATGATCTCCGCCGGCGCGTAGATGTCGGTCTCGGCGCAGGCGAAATAGAGCTCGGCCTTGGTCTTCTGCGCGGCGAGGTGCGGGCTGTCGGGCTGGTCGGTTGCCAGATGCGTGCCGTAGACCGAGGCCGCGGCCTTGACGCGATCGGCGAAATGCGTCGCCGCGTTCACGGCATAGCGGCCGCTCATGCAGTAGCCGACGGTGCCGATGATCCTGGTGTTGGCGGCCTTCTGCGTCTCGGCATAGGAGAGCAGGCCCTTGGTGTCTTCCATGACCAGCGGGATGTTGAGCGAGTGCATCAGCTCGAACATGCGCTTGCGCTCGGGCGATTCCGGATCGGGATTGATCGGGCCGAGCTCCATCGCGCCGGAGCGGTAATACATGTTGGGCAGCATCACATAGTAGCCTGACGTGCCGAGCCGGCGCGCCATGTCGCGCAGCTCCTCGCGGATACCGGGCGCATCCATGTAGAAGATGACGACGGGGAAGGGGCCGCCGCGCTCGGGATGGGTGATGAAGGTGGTGGTCTTGCCGTCCTTGGTCGGGATCTCGACGGTCTGCTCGATCATGGCGTTTCTGCTCGCGTTATGTGTGCGATTTCTGTTGTGAGTTCATACGATTGCAAGGAAACCGGAGCATGACAAGGCAAGCGCCCGGGAGGTCTGCCATTCGCGGCGGACTTGAACCGGATGGCGGGGATCGCCATTGTCTTTTGCGCAAGCCAGTGAATTCGGAGAGTTTTGCCAGATGACCCAGACCAGCAACCGGTTTTTCGATGAGATCGGCCGTCTGATGAACGATGCCGCGGGCGCTGCCCAGGGCGTCAAGCGTGAGGTCGACACGGTCATGCGCAACCAGGCCGAACGGATCCTGCGCGACCTCGATGTGGTCAAGCGCGAGGAGTTCGACGCGGTCAAGGACATGGCCCGCCTGGCGCGCGAGGAGAATGAGGCGCTGAAGGCGAGGATCGCCGCGCTGGAAGCCAAGTTGGGCGGTTCAGCCGGTTGACGGACGCCGCGTAGCCCGGATGGAGCGAAGCGCAATCCGGGGGCTGGCCCCGCTGAGGCGGTAGCCCCGGATTTCGCTTCGCTCCATTCGGGCTACGATCCTCCCTCGGTAAACCGAAGAAAAATCCCTTCATTTCCTTGTCATTTCGGCCCTTTGGGGCTAAAAGCCCGCCACGTCCGCGGCCCCCGCACCCCTGGAGGCTTGCTGTGGACCTGAGCATGGGCCGCGCTGCGGCCTTTAACTTTTTAAATACAAGGACTTAACGCTATGGCGACCGTCAAGGAATTGAAGGCGACCGCGCGTCCGAAGAGCGGCAAGGGGGCCGCCCGGGCAGAGCGTCGCGCCGGGAGAGTTCCCGGAGTGATCTACGGAGACAACCAGCCCCCCGTTACCATCTCGGTCGACGATCGTGAACTGCGCCAGCGCATCCTGGCGGGCCGGTTCCTGACCACGATCTATGACATCGACCTCGAGGGCAAGAAGCACCGCGTGATTCCGCGCGACTTCCACCTCGACCCGGTGAAGGACTTCCCGCTCCATGTCGACTTCATGCGGCTCGGCGAAGGCGCGACCATCCGCGTCAGCGTGCCGCTGCACGTCGTGAACGCGGAAACCGCCCCCGGCATCAAGCGCGGCGGCACCGTGAACATCGTCACCCACGCGCTCGACCTCGAGTGCGCGGTCGACAACATTCCGCAATACATCGAAGTCGACGTCGGCAGCCTCGAGATCAGCTACTCGCTGCATCTCTCCGAGGTCACGCTGCCCAAGGGCGTGAAGTCGCTGACCCGCGAGGACGCGACGCTGGTCACCATCGTGCCGCCGTCCGGCTACGCCGAAGAGCAGAAGGCCGCGGCTGCGGCGGCTGCTGGTGGCGCTGCTCCGGCCGCGGGTG
>NZ_JACMYP010000369.1 GCF_020889705.1 Bradyrhizobium altum
GGTTCCGCAACCGGTGCTTCGGCGATGGCCGGTTCGGCCGCGGGCGTCGCCTGGTCCGGATCGAATTCGCTGAGCCGGCGGGCCAGCGCCGCGAAAGCGGCATCCAGCACGGCCTTGGCATCGTCCATCGAAACCTGGGTCGCACCGGCCTCGATCGCGCTGGCCTGCGAATCGATGATGTCGCAGATCCGGCCGTCATTGCCAATCTCGCGCAGCCGCCAGGAGATCTCCCGAATCACCCGTACGCCCTTGCGCACCGGCGCGAGGTTGGGCTCGAAGCTGATGCCGTCGAGTGCCGCGATGGCGGAGGCCTGGGCGGCCTCGATCGCGCCGCGCAGGGCAGCCAGCGCCTGTGCCAGTTGTTCGTCCCTGACGGCCGCCGCGGCGGCTTGCCGCTGCGCGCTGAGGCTGTCCTCGATCCGCGCCACGGCATCGAGCACCATGCGGGTATCGGCATTGCGGTTGCGCTTGGCGTATTCGCCGAGGAACCAGCGGCCCCGCGAGGTCTCCATGAAGGCCGCGCTGATCGCAGCATAGTCCTCCTCGCTCGGCAGGGCCGCGCGGGCGGATATCGGCGACAGGGCGAATGCTTCTTCGGCCATCACAATCTCTCCGCGCAAATCACTGCGCGTTACGCTAACGATCACCACGATATCGCGCGAATCGCAATTGAATTGATGTCTTCCGAATCACAAATCCCCATCGCAGCAAAAGTTGCGCCGCGGCGATTCGCGCGCAGCCTCGCGGCATTCTATGCCACGACGTTCGGGATGACCGGGGTCCACCTGCCGTTTTTCACGGTGTGGCTGAAGGCGATCGGGATCGATGCCACCTGGATCGGCCTCATCACGGCGGTGCCGCCGGTGACGCGCTTCACCGTGCTGCCGCTGGTCACCGCGGCCGCGGAGCGGCGCCAGATGCTGCGCGGCGCGATGATCGCCACGGGATTCGCCACCGCGGTGGGCTTTGCCGTGATCGGCACCCAGCACCAGCCGTTGGTGCTGCTCGCGGTCTATGCGCTGACCTGCTGCGTCTGGACCCCGATGGTGCCGCTCACCGATGCCTATGCGCTGCGCGGCGTCAGGCAATACGGCTTGAGCTACGGACCGTTGCGGCTGTGGGGCTCGGCCGCCTTCGCGGTCTGCGCGCTGATCAGCGGGTTCTTGCTGCGCTATGTCGCCGAGGTCGATCTGATCTGGATCATCACGGCCGTGACCGTGCTCGGCGCGCTGGTCGGGCTGACGCTGCGGCCGCTCGGCCGCCCAGCGGCCGCAGTTGCGCCGGTGGCCGGCGCGCCGAGGCTGCTGCGCAATCCGACGTTCCTCGCCATCATCGTGTCCTCGGCGCTGATCCAGGGCAGCCACGGCGCCTATTACATCTTCGCATCGATTGCCTGGCAGCAGGCCGGCTTCAGCGGCCTAACCATCGCGGCCCTCTGGGTGCTCGGTGTGATCGCCGAGATCGTGCTGTTTGCGGCCTCACCGCGCTTTGCGCTGCCGTCGGCTGTCCTGGTGATGATCGCGGCCGCCAGCGCCGCGGCGCGCTGGGCGATCACCGCGCAGGATCCGCCGCTTGCCGTGCTGGCCGTGGTTCAGCTCGGACACGGGCTGAGCTTCGGACTGACCCAGGTCGGCATCATGGGCCTGATGGTGCATCACGTGCCGGTTCATGTGATGGCGCGCGCGCAGGGCTATCTCACTGCCTGCGGCGGCATTGTCGCGAGCACCACGGCGATCATCAGCGGCATGGTCTATGCGCGCTTCGGGCTCGGCGTTTACGACATGATGGCGGCGATGGCGGCGACGGGCGGGATTGTGATGTGGTTGGCGCGGAGGCGGTTATCCCTTCATCCCCAGAGCGCAGCGTCCGGCGGATAGACCAGGCTGCCGTCGTAGCGCAGGCCGTCGTCGCGATCCCTGGCCAGCAGGAGCGGGCCGTCGAGATCGACGAAGCGCGCGGCTTGCGCGATCAGCATCGCCGGCGCCATCGCGAGCGAGGTCGCGACCATGCAGCCGATCATGATCTCGAAGCCGAGCGCGCGGGCGGCATCCGCCATCGCGAGCGCTTCGGTCAGCCCGCCGGTCTTGTCGAGCTTGATGTTGACGGCGTCATAGCGGCCGCGCAGGCCTTCGAGTGAGGCGCGGTCATGCACGCTTTCGTCGGCGCAGACCGCAACCGGGCGCTTGATCCGCAGCAGCGCCTCGTCCTTGCCCGCCGGCAGCGGCTGCTCGATCAGCGTGACGCCGGCATCGGCGCAGGCCGCGAGATTGGCGGCGAGGTTGTCCTCGGTCCAGGCTTCATTGGCGTCGACGATGAGTTCGGATGCCGGCGCCGCCTTGCGCACGGCGGCGATCCGCGCGGTGTCGCCATCGCCGCCGAGCTTGATCTTGAGCAGGGCGCGATGCGCGGCCTTCGCGGTGGCTTCCGCCATCGCCTCGGGCGTCCCGAGCGAGATCGTATAGGCGGTGGTGCGCGGTTCGGGCGCGGGGCGGCCGAGCAGGTTCCAGATCCGCCTGCCGGCGCGTTTGGCCTCGAAGTCCGACAGCGCGCAATCCAGTGCATTGCGGGCGGCCCCGGCGGGCATGCTGGCCTGCAAGGTGATGCGGTCGATGCCGCCGGCGAGCGGCGCCTGCATCGCCTGGATCGCCTGCAGCGTCGCCTCGGGCGTTTCGCCGTAGCGCGGGTAGGGCACGCATTCGCCGCGGCCTGTGAGGCCGCCCTGGCTCACCTCGGCCACCACGACGACGGCCTCGGTCTTGGCGCCGCGGCTGATCGTGAAGGTTCCGGTGATCGGCCAGCGCTCGATCCGCCCTGTCAGGGAAACGGCTCCGGGAGGGGTGGAAGTCATTTTAAAGTCTACTATTTCCTGAACCGTAGCTTGCGACGCGCAACCAACTATGGCTGGTTAGCGACAGATTCGACAAGCCGATCCGGCAAGCCGCCGGAGATCAACGGCCAGCCGGCTTGAGGGGTAGGCAAAAGGTGAGCGGCGACCCGACACTGGAGCGGATAGCCCAAGGCGAAGGACTGGCGTTGTGTGCGGCGGGCAATTGGACAGCCCGCTTTGCTCCCGCGCTCGAGCGGATCGTCTCCGACGCCGAGAAACTGCGCGGCAGCCGTCCCCACATCTTCATCGACGTGTCGCAGGTCGCGAGCCTCGATACGTTCGGCGCGTGGCTGATTGAGCGGCTGCGCCGCAGCCTCAGCGACGCCAGCGCCGAAGCGGAGATCGCCGGCCTCTCCGCCAATTATTCCAGCCTGGTCGACGAGGTGCGCCGCGTGGGTCCTGCGCCGAGGGTCGTCAGCGACCGGCTGTCGATCACGGGCATGCTCGAGCAGATCGGCCGCACCGTGGCCGGGGTCGGCGGCACGATCATCGGCCTCGTCGACATGCTCGGCGCTGTGCTGGCCGCGGCCGGCAAGGTGCTGATCCATCCGCGCAGCTTCCGCCTGACCTCGACCGTGCATCACCTCGAGCAGGTGTGCTGGCGCGCGGTGCCGATCGTGGTGCTGATCACCTTCCTGATCGGCTGCATCATCTCGCAGCAGGGCCTCTTCCATTTCCGCAGGTTCGGCGCCGATATCTTCGTGGTCGACATGCTGGGCGTGCTGGTGCTGCGCGAGATCGGCGTGCTGCTGGTCGCGATCATGGTCGCGGGCCGCTCCGGCTCGGCCTATACCGCCGAGCTCGGCTCGATGAAGATGCGCGAGGAGATCGACGCGCTGCGCACCATGGGCTTCGATCCCATCGAGGTCTTGATCCTGCCGCGCATGCTGGCGCTGGTGCTGGCGCTGCCGATCCTGGCCTTCCTCGGCGCGATGGCCGCGCTCTATGGCGGCGGCCTGGTGGCCTGGCTCTATGGCGGCGTCGACCCGGAGGCCTTCCTGCTCCGCCTTCGTGATGCCATATCGATCGACCATTTCATCGTCGGCATGGTCAAGGCGCCTGTCATGGCCGCGGTGATCGGCATCGTCGCCTGCGTCGAGGGGCTGGCGGTGCAGGGCTCGGCGGAGTCGCTCGGACAGCACACCACCGCGTCGGTGGTGAAAGGAATCTTCTTCGTGATCGTGATGGACGGCGTGTTCGCGATCTTCTTCGCCTCGATCGGGATGTGATCATGGCCGAGCAGGACATCGACGCCATCATCCGGGTCCGCGACATCACCGTTCAATTCGGCACCACGCGCGTGCTCGACGGCCTCGATCTCGACGTCAAGCGCGGCGAGATTCTCGGCTTCGTCGGCCCGTCAGGCGCCGGCAAATCGGTGCTGACGCGCACCATCATCGGCCTGGTGCCGAAGGTCTCCGGCCGCATCGAAGTGTTCGGCGTCGATCTCGATGCCGCGAGCTCGGCGCAGCGCCGCGCCGTCGAGCGGCGCTGGGGCATTCTGTTCCAGCAGGGCGCGCTGTTCTCCTCGCTCACGGTGCGCCAGAACATCCAGTTTCCGGCGCGCGAATATCTGCGGGTCTCGCAGCGGCTGCTCGACGAGATCATGGTGGCGAAGCTGGTGATGGTCGGGCTGAAGCCCGAGGTCGCCGATCGCTATCCGTCGGAACTGTCCGGCGGCATGATCAAGCGCGTCGCGCTGGCGCGCGCACTCGCGCTCGATCCCGAGCTGGTGTTTCTCGACGAGCCGACGTCGGGCCTCGATCCGATCGGCGCCGGCGATTTCGACGAGCTGGTGCGCACCCTGCAGCGCACTTTGGGGCTGACCGTTTTCATGGTAACCCACGATCTCGACAGTCTTTACACCGCGTGCGACCGTATCGCCGTTTTAGGGAACGGTAAGATCATCGCTGCAGGATCGATCGCCGACATGAAGGCATCGCAGCATCCGTGGCTGCAGCAATATTTCAACGGCAAGCGCGCCCGTGCCGTTGTGGCCTAGCCCATGATCCCGAAACGAAAAGACCGGTTTTCGGACGAGATCATGCGCCAACAAGGAATTCGACGGGCTCGAACGCAGGCCGACTGCGCGAGCGCCCAAGAGTGATGAACGCGAGTAATTGATGGAAACGCGGGCGAACTACGTCTTGATCGGGGCTTTCACGCTGGCGGTTATCGCCGCGGCGTTCGGCTTCGTGCTGTGGTTCCAGAGCTTGCACACCACCAAGCAGCGCAGTCCCCTGCGGGTGATCTTCGAGGGACCGGCGTCGGGCCTGCGCAACGGCGGCAATGTCAATTTTAACGGTATCCGGATAGGGGAAGTGGTCTCGGTCAAGCTCGACAACCCGCGACGCGTGGTCGCGCTGGCGATGATCGAGAACAACGCACCGCTGCGCAAGGACACCCTGGTCGGCCTCGAATTCCAGGGCCTGACCGGCGTCGCCGCGATCTCGCTGAAGGGCGGCGAGGAGGCCGCTCCGCCGGTGCCGCTGGATGAGGACGGCATCCCGGTTCTGACCGCCGACCCGAATGCGCTGCAGGACGTCACCGAAGCGATCCGCGCCACCCTGCAAAACGTCAACCGCATCGTCGCCGACAATCAGCAGTCGGTGAAGAATTCGCTGAAGAATCTCGAGGTCTTCACCCAGGCGCTGGCGCGCAATTCCGAGAAGATCGACAACGTCATGCTCAAGGTCGACGGCGTGATGGGCAAGGCCGACAATCTGATGCTGGGCCTCAATGCGATCGCGGGCGGCAACAATGGCAGCGAGCTGAACCTGATGGTGAAGTCGATCCGCGAACTCGCCGACGATCTCGACAAGCGCTCCAATCTCCTGATCAACGACGGCCGCCGCACGCTGTCCGACATCAGCCGCGCCGTGAACAATTTCGACCGCAACCCGAGCCGGGTGATCTTCGGCGGCAGCAACAACGCCGCACCCGAGCCCGCGCCGGCTCCGGCCGCAGCACCGGCCGGGCCGCGGCGCCGGCAGCAATAGGCTACGCGCCTTCCGTTCGTCCCGACGATCGTCGCAGTCCTACTGGGGCGCTGCCTGAGATGGCTCGGCTGCTTCAGGAACGAAGCGGCGATAGCGGTCGTCCGGATACGTCTGCTCCGAGCGGATCCTCAAGCTGCGAATATGGTGGGGATCGGATGCCGCATTGACGACGCCGTTCGTTGCCGGCCATGCGCGGCTGGTCGCATCGCCTGCCGGGCTGACAGGCGTCGTTCGAACGACATGAGCATCGGCCGCGGGCTTGCTCTCTTCCTTTATTCTGATGGTCCGGATTTTGGACGGCTGGATCGGGTCCGCCGTCGCAACCGCGGCCACCCCGATCGTCCCGAGCATCGTCAGCGCGACGATGGGGCGCCAGCGTGCGAGCAACATCTGAACCCTCCCAGCTCGTTCTCCCGCAATTCTAGTCTTGCGGCGGTCAAAAGCAAAACGGAGGCATCGCTGCCTCCGTTTCTTGTACTGGGTGGTTCGAACGCTTACCCCAGCCGTCCCGCGGCGTGGGCGAGCAGGGTGTAGACCAGCCCGGTCTCCGAGGTCAGGTGGCTGCTCAGCTCCTGCTGGCCGCGGCCTTCGCGGGCGACTTCGTCGAGCAGGCGCTCGAATTCCGCGATGTAGCGGTCGACCGTCTGCTTGAAGCCGCGGTCGGCGCGGTACTTGCGGGCCACCTCATCGAAGGCCTTCTGGCCGGCCGGCGTGTAGAGGCGCTTGGAGAACGCCTTGTTCTCGCCGCGCTGGTAGCGATCCCACATCTCGGCCGCAAGCGTGCGGTCCATCAGCCGGCCGATGTCGAGCGACAGCGATTCCAGCGGATTGGCGGCCGGCTGCTGCTGCGGACGCGGGCGCTGCTGGGCGTCGCGGTTCTGCGGGG
>NZ_JACMYP010000370.1 GCF_020889705.1 Bradyrhizobium altum
GTCGCCCTGCACCTTGACCGGCCAGACCAGCACGCGGCGGGGGAAGCGGTCCTCGAGGCGATGCAGGATGTCGCGGATCACGGCGCCGGTCGGCGAGGTGACGACGCCGATCACCTCGGGCAGCCAGGGCAACAGCTGCTTGCGGGCCTCGTCGAACAGGCCCTCGGCCGCGAGCTTCTTCTTGCGCTCCTCCATCAGCGCCATCAGCGCGCCGACGCCGGCCGGCTCCAGCGAGTCGATGACGATCTGGTACTTCGAGGAGTTCGGATAGGTGGTCAGCTTGCCGGTGGCGATGACCTCGAGGCCTTCCTGCGGCTTGAAGCGCATCCTTGCGTGGGCGAACTTCCAGATCACCGCTTCGATCTTGGCGCTCTCGTCCTTCAGGGCGAAATAGCAGTGGCCGGACGAGTGCGGGCCGCGGAAGCCGGAGATCTCGCCGCGGACGCGGACATGGCCGAAGCGGTCCTCCACCGTCCGCTTCAGGGCGGAGGAGAGTTCCGAGACGGTGAATTCAGGCGCGTTTACGAGATTAGGCGCGGCAGCAGTCATTTGCAGATGATTCGGCTGTTTGTGAGCTTCAGCGCAACGTAGGGACTTTTGCCCACCATCGCCAATGCGCGGGCTTGTTTGTCCACTTACTCTGTGGTACAGAGTTATCTGGATCGAGGGTGATGGTGAC
This sequence comes from Bradyrhizobium altum, assembly GCF_020889705.1. Classification (GTDB taxonomy): domain Bacteria; phylum Pseudomonadota; class Alphaproteobacteria; order Rhizobiales; family Xanthobacteraceae; genus Bradyrhizobium; species Bradyrhizobium altum. The sequence goes on from NZ_JACMYP010000370.1 coordinate 680, forward strand.
CTTGTCGGAGGGGCTGACCGATGATCCCGCAGTTGACGTTAGCAAGTTTCGTCCATTCCGCGGCAGGTGCGGTCCATGCCGTCGTGGCGATGCTGTGCATCGGTGTCGGGCTGATCCAGTTCCTGCGTCCGAAGCGCGGCGCAGGCCACCGCGCGCGCGGCTATTTCTTCGTCTATGCGATGCTGGTCGCCGACGGGACCGCGATGCTGGTCTATCGGTTCACCGGCGCTCAACCTGTTCCACGTCGGCGCGATCGTGAACTTCGCCTGCATCGTGGCGGCGATTGTTCCGCTGCGCAGCCCGCGCCCGGCGAACTGGCGGCTGAAGCACTACTATTTCATCTCGTGGTCCTACGTGTCGCTGATGTCGGCGGCGGCAACGGAAATCGTGGTGCGTGTGCTGCCGCTGACGACGCGCGGGCAGGTCGGGCTGGTGGCGTTGGTGCTGTCGATCGTGACCATGACGATCGCCTATGTCCTGATCGGGAAATATCGTCCGCCGGCGGAGGCGCCGCCGTTGTCCGCCAAACTCGCCGAGCAGAGTGGGGTGCCGTCATGATCGACAGCCAGCAGGCCAGCGCGGCGCTGGACGACATCAACGACGTCGTGCAGCGCGTCCGCCAATCGCAAATCTATCAGATCGCCAGCCTCATCATCATCATGTGGGGCGTATTGGTGTTCGTGGGCTACATCGCCAACTACACATGGTCGCCTCAGGGCTATGCGATCTGGCTGGTCATCGACCTCGTCGGGATCGCAGGCTCCATCGGGATTGCCGCGTTCAGCGGTGTCGGTCGGGGGACAGGCGCCTTCGCGATCCGGTTGCTGATGGCGTTCCTGCTGTTCATCGCATTCGGAATCTTCTGCTCGGCGGTGTTGGGCCATTTCGGACCGCGCCAGATGCTGGTGTTCTGGCCGGTATTCACGATGCTGTTCTACGCGCTCGCCGGCCTGTGGTTCGGCTATGCTTTCATCGTGATCGCGCTCGGCAGCAGCGCCCTGATCGTGATCGGTTATTTCTACGCCGGCCCGGCACTGCTGCTGTGGATGGCAGTGGTGCATGGCGGCGCGCTGGTGCTCGGCGGCCTCTGGATGCGCCGGATCTGATCGATGGCGGAACTCGACGAGATCATTCACCAGCCGCTGCGGCTGCGGATCATGGCGGCGCTCAATGCGCTGCCGGTCTCAATCGGGCTCGAATTCGCCCGGCTGAAGAAGCTCACTGGTGCCACCGACGGCAATCTCGGCGCCCATATCGAGACGCTGGCCAGGGCCGGCTACGTCTCGGTCGACAAGGCCTTCGTCGGCAAGAAGCCGCAGACTACCGTGACCGCGACCGCGGCCGGCCGTGGCGCCTTCGCCCGCCATGTCGCGACCTTGCAGGAGATCATCGCCGGCAAGCAGCCGTGAGCCGGAATGACGGGGAATCGGCCCCGTCGCCTCTTGCAGGCCGGCGGGGATTCGTGCGACCGACACAGCTCTTGCACCCTTTTGGGCCTGTGTCTGATGAACATCCTCCTGCTCGGTTCCGGCGGCCGCGAACATGCGCTGGCGTGGAAGATCGCCGCATCTCCGCTGGTGACGAAACTCTGGTGCGCGCCGGGCAATGCCGGGATCGCGCGCGAGGCCGAATGCATTGCGCTCGATGTCGCCGACCATGCCGCAGTGATCGAATTCTGCCGGCGCAATACCGTCGATCTGGTGGTGGTCGGTCCGGAGACGCCGCTCGCCGCTGGCATCGTCGATGACCTCGCCGCCGTCGGCATCAAGGCGTTCGGACCGAGCAAGCAGGCCGCGCAGCTCGAGGGCTCCAAGGGCTTCACCAAAGACCTCTGCAGCGAGTTCAACATTCCGACCGGCGCCTATCGCCGCTTCGACAATGCGAAGGACGCGGTCGCCTATGTCCGCGGCCAGGGCGCGCCGATCGTGGTCAAAGCCGACGGGCTCGCCGCCGGCAAGGGTGTCGTGGTGGCGCAGACCTTGCTCGAGGCGGAAGCCGCTGTTGCGATGATGTTCGAAGGCGCATTCGGCTCGGCCGGCGCCGAGGTCGTGATCGAGGAATTTTTGTCGGGCCGCGAGATCAGCTTCTTCGCGCTGTGCGATGGCGAGACCGCGATTCCGCTGGCATCCGCGCAGGACCACAAGCGCGTGTTCGATCACGACAAGGGACCGAACACCGGCGGCATGGGCGCCTATTCGCCGACGCCGTTCGTGACGCCTGAGGTGCACGACCAGATCATGGCGCGGATCATCCTGCCGACGGTCGCCGGAATGAAGAGCCGCGGCACGCCGTTCAAGGGCGTGCTCTATGCCGGCGTGATGCTGACCGCGCAGGGGCCAAAGCTGTTCGAATACAACGTCCGCTTGGGCGATCCCGAGTGCCAGGTGCTGATGCTGCGGATGATGTCCGACATCGTACCGGCGCTGCTCGCCTCAATCGACGGGCAATTGAGGAACTTCGATCTGCGCTGGTACCCGGACCCGGCGCTGACGGTGGTGATGGCGGCCAAGGGCTATCCCGGCGACTACATCAAGGGCACGCGCATCGAGGGCCTGGATGACGCCGCCAAGGTCGACGGCGTCGAGATCTTCCACGCCGGCACGGTGGACAAGGATGGCGCAATCCTTGCCAACGGAGGTCGGGTGCTGAACGTCTGCGCGATGGGCAAGACGGTCACCGAGGCGCGCGACCGCGCCTATCAGGCCGTCGATCGCATCAAATGGCCGGAGGGATTCTGCCGCCGCGACATCGCCTGGCAGGCGGTGGAGGCGGAAAAGGGCTAACTCGCCACGTCATTGCGAGGAGCTCGCGACAAAATTGCAAAGCAATTTTGCGCTGGAGCGACGAAGCGATCCATCTATCCCGGTGTGGAGACGTGGATTACCTCGCTCCGCGCGCAATGACGCTTACAGCAAATCCCCACCCGCCGCGCTCGCGGTGGTGCCGTGCTCGCGGAACGCCTTGATGACGTTCTTGCCGATCTTCCATTTGTGCACCTCGTCGGGACCGTCGACCAGCCGCTGCGAGCGCACCTGGGTGTACCATTTCGCCAGCGGCGTATCCTGGCTGAAGCCGAGCGCGCCGTGAAGCTGGATCGCAGTGTCGATCACCTTGTGCACCATGTGGGCGTGGAAAATCTTGGCGATCGAATTTTCCTGGCGGATGTCGAGGCCCTTCTCCGCCTTGTAGGCGATGTGCAGCAGCATCAGCCGGCCGATATAGAGTTCGCTCGCGCAATCGGCGAGCATGAACTGCACCGCCTGGCGGTCGGCCAGCAGCTGGCCGAAGGTCGAGCGCTTGGTGACGTGGGCGGCCGCCATGTCGAGCGCACGCTGCGCCTTGGCGACGTTGTGCATGCCGTGGCGCAGCCGGCCATAGGCGAGGCGGTGCTGGCCCATGTTGAAGCCATTGCCCTCGCCGCCGAGCAGATTGTCGGCGGGCACCTTCAGATCCTTGATCTCGATCTCGGAGTGGCCGCCATGGATCACGTCATCATGCGGGCCCTCGATCGCCATGTTGGCGACGTTGCGCTTGATGCGGTAGCCGGGGTTGGGCAGCTCGACGATGAAGGTCGAATACTGCTTGTGGCGCGGCGCGTTCGGATCGGTCTTCGCCATGACAAGCGCGAGGTCGGCGACGCTCGCCGAGGAGGAGAACCATTTCTCGCCGTTGAGGATGTAGTTCTCGTTGCCGTCCTTGACGGCGGTGGTCTGCATGCCGGTCGCGTCGGCGCCGGCGGCCTTCTCCGTCATCGAGAAGCAGATCCGCTTCTCGCCGTTCAACAGCGGTTTAAGGAATTTCTCCTTCTGGTACTCGGTGCCGTGCGCCAGGATCGTCATCATCGAGGCATCGTCGGGCCCCTGCGTGTTCATCGAGAGCGCGCCGAGCATGCTCTCGCCGAGCTCCATCTGCACCAGCGCATTCGCGAGCGGGCCGAGGCCCATACCGCCATACTCCTTCGGCACGAAGGGGCACCACAGACCCTGCGCCCGGGCCTTCTTCCGCAGCGGTCCAAGCACCTCGGCAAGCGGCTTGGTGTCGAGTTCCTTTTCCGCCGGGATGCACTCGTCGTGCACGAATTTGCGGACCTTCTCGCGGATCGCCTTGGCTTCGGCCGGAATCTCGAAATCGATCGACATGGCACTTCCTCGTTTCGTGTTGTTGTTGGTTGGGCTTGAGGATGGCATAAACCTCGCCTGAGCCAGCGGCAACGCCGAACAAAGTTTGAAGCACGGCGCACGCGACCGGGAGGAGCCACCGATGCCTGATCTCGCTGATCTTTTTCCCGGCTATGAGTCGAAATGGATCAACACCTCGCAGGGCCGCATCTTCGCCCGTGTCGGCGGCAAGGGCCCGCCGCTGCTGTTGCTGCACGGCTTCTCCTCGACCCACGTGATGTGGCACACGGTGGCGCCGAAGCTTGACGACAAGTTCACGCTGATCATCGCCGACCTGCCGGGCTACGGCTGGTCCGACATGCCGGACAGCGACAAGGACCATACGCCCTACACCAAGCGGGTCTGGGCCAAGACCATGGTCGAGGCGATGGGGCAGCTCGGCCATGTGCATTTCGCACTCGCCGGCCATGACCGCGGCGGCCGGGTCTCATACCGGCTCGCGCTCGATCATCCCGGCCGGCTGTCGAAGCTTGCGGTGCTCGATATCGCGCCGACCTATGATTACTGGCAGAAGCTCAATCGCCTCTCGGCGCTGAAGATCTACCACTGGGCGTTCCTGGCGCAGCCCTATCCGCTGCCGGAGACGCTGATCTCCAACAATGGCGAATTCTTCCTCAAGGAGAAGATGGCGAGCCAGACCAGGACCAAGACGCTGGAGGCGATCGATCCGCGCGCGCTCGCGCATTACCTTGCGCCGTTCCGCGATCCCGCCCGCATCCATGCGATGTGCGAGGACTACCGCGCCGGCGCCTATGCCGATTACGAGATCGACAAGGCCGACGTCGACGCCGGCAACAAGATCACGATCCCGATGCTGGCGTTGTGGGGCGATGCCGGCGTTGCCAGCGCGGCAACGACGCCGCTCGACACCTGGAAGAATTGGGCAACCAATGTCAGCGGCGCGCCGGTGGCGTCGGGGCATTTCCTGCCCGAGGAGGCTCCGGACGCGACGGCGAAGCTGTTGCGGGAGTTTTTCCTGGCGGGGTGACTCCGCTCTCGCACCGTCATCCTGAGGCGCGAGCCTCTTCGGCGAGCCTCGAAGGATGAATCGGCCCGGCCGGTGGCCGTCGATCCTTCGAGGCTCGCTCCGCTCGCGCCTCAGGATGACGGTGATAGATTTGCTGCGCGGTGACGTAGCCCGGATGGAGCGAAGCGAAATCCGGGAGGGTCTCCGCGGAGACATCGCCCCGGATTGCGCTGCGCTTCATCCAGGCTACGGGGTCGTCCGCGCTACGGATGCGTCAACGCCGCTCCCTGAAGAACTCGCGCAGGAGGCGCGCGGACTCGGTCTCGCCGACTGCACCATAGACCTCCGGGACGTGGTGGCAGGTCGGCTGCGCGAAGAACCGTACGCCCGACTCGACCGCGCCGCCCTTGGGGTCGGCGGCGCCGTAATACAGCCGGCGGATGCGGGCCAAGGAGATCGCGCCGGCGCACATGGTGCAGGGCTCCAGCGTCACGTAGAGGTCGCAATCGACCAGCCGCTCGGTGCCAATGGCCTCGGCGGCCTGCCGGATCGCCAGGACTTCCGCGTGGGCGGTCGGGTCGCGGTCGGTGAGGGTGCGATTGCTGGCGGTGGCGATGATCTCGTAACCCCGGACAATCACGCATCCGATCGGAACTTCGCCGGCTTTTCCGGCGTTTTCGGCCGTTTTCAGCGCCAAATCCATGAAAGAAGGGGCTGACATGCCTCGTATCATCGGAAGAAACCTGCTAGTAGCTTCGCCTTCAGCAAAAGTGGATGCCGGTTTTGCGTCAAATGCGCTGCCAACAGGGCGCGTACGCCCGGCTGCCCTTGCACCCCAATTGAACGTCCAGCGAGATTATTCATGCCCCGCGACAGCGACAAAAACAACGATTCCCGCGGCCGGCGTGATCGGCCCGGCGGTGGC
>NZ_JACMYP010000371.1 GCF_020889705.1 Bradyrhizobium altum
CCACCGGAGCGTCGGCGCCGGGCGCGGCGGCTGTCGGTGACGGCGTCGCGGAGCTTCCGGGAGCGGCGCCGGGAGCAGCACCAGGGGTCGCCTGCGGTGCCGGCTTCAACAGTTCGGCCTGGCGCTGCGCCTCGCGCTGCTTCTCCATCTGCGGCACGTTATAGAAATATTGCCAGGCGATCAGGACGAGGCCCGACAGAATGACGGCGATGATCGTGTTGCGGTTGTCGGACATCTCTCAGGGTCTCGTCATTCCATTCGGATTGGGAGCGCTCTTGTTACCCGCCTTGTTGTTACCCGTCTTGGGCGCAGGCCGGTCGAGGCGGCGCAGCGCCGACCGCAGGTCGTCAATCATGGTCGCAAAGTCGCGGGTCAGCGCGTCACGACGGCCGACTAGCACATAATCATGGTGCGGCCGCATGAATACGGCATCGACCCGTCTTATCACTTCGCGAAGCCGGCGGCGGATGCGGTTGCGCTCGGTCGCGGTGCCGTTCTTCTTGGTGACGGTATAGCCGACGCGGATCGGGCCCTGATCGTCGCGACGACGGCCCTGCAGCACAAAAGCTGCGGTATTCGCCCGTGCGCCATTGGCAACGGCGAGGAAATCCGCCCGCTGCCTCAGCCGATCCATAATGGGTATCTCCGGAGAGGAGACGTCCGGGCTCAGGCGCTCAGGCGCTTGCGGCCGCGCGCACGGCGCGCAGCGAGGACCTTGCGGCCGCCGGCCGTGGCGAGACGGGCGCGGAAGCCGTGACGGCGCTTGCGCACCAGTTTGCTGGGTTGATAAGTCCGCTTCACGGGTAATTCTCCGCTGACCGGGCAATTTGCCGTTGTATTGAGATGGAGTCCGATGATGCTGGCAGGCCCAAGCGAGCCGATTACGGCCCCAAATGAGCCGCCCCCGGTCAAGAACCGGGCCATCGCGGACAGTTGGCGCGGCTTATAAGCGAGCGCCCTGTTTTCGTCAATGTCACAAGGCGTCGCAAAGAGGCTTCTTTGAAACGTCGCAATTGGGGCGAATATAACTGTTTTCGCGGGGTTTTTGCCGGTGAGGAGCGCTTTGGGGCGTTCGGGGAACCGCCGACATTAGCGATCCGTAATTTGACCGGCTTGGGGGCCGGGCCGCATCTTCCGACCCCTAAGCCAAACAAGGCCTTATCTTGTGGCTCTAACTGACGATCAGGCGACCGCGCAGAAGCAGCGGCCCAAGCCGCCCCTTCGGCTCGGGCTGTCCGGCAAGCTGTTGCTGCTGACGATCCCCCTGGTGATGATCGCCGGGCTCCTGATCTACGTGCCAGCGATCGCCAACTTCCGGATGAACCGGCTCAATGACCGCCTGGCTGCCGCCAACACCGCGGCGCTGGTGCTCGATGCCGCCCCGTCCGGCCTGGTGCCGGATTCGCTGGCGCGGCAGATCCTGACCAGCATCGGCGCCCGCGCCGTCGCCATCAAGCTCGGCCAGCAGCGCCGCCTGCTCGCCAGCGCCGACCTGCCGGCCGCGATCGACCATGATGTCGACATGCGGGCCATGACGGTGTGGTCGGCGATCGTCGATGCCTTCGAGATCATGCTCGAGCACGGTGACCAGACCATCCGCGTGGTGGGACCCGCGCCGGGCCAGGCGCAATTCATCGAGGTCGTGATCGACGAGAAACCGCTGCGGCAGGCGATGTACCGCTTCTCGCGCAACGTGCTGGTGGTCGCGCTCCTGATCGCCGGCCTGACCGCCGGCCTGGTCTATCTGGCGCTGCATTATCTGTTCGTCCGCCCGATGCGGCGGCTGACCGCGAGCCTGGTCGGCTTCCACGAGAATCCGGAGAGTTCGGCGCGAATCATCGTGCCCAGCCAGCGCGGCGACGAGATCGGCGTTGCCGAACGCGAGCTCTCCGACATGCAGCGCGACCTCGTCTCGATGCTGCATCAGAAGAGCCGGCTTGCCGCGCTCGGGCTCGCCGTCTCCAAGATCAATCACGACCTGCGCAACCTGCTGGCGTCCTCGCAACTGCTGTCGGACCAGCTCGCCAGCGTGCCCGATCCGCGGGTGCAGCGCTTCGCGCCGAAACTGCTGCGCTCGCTGGAGCGCGCCATCGCCTTCTGCCAGTCGACCTTGTCCTATGGCCGCGCGCAGGAGGCGGCGCCCGACCGCCGGGTGATCATGGTGGAGCCTGCGGTTGCCGAGGTGCGCGAGTCTGCCGGGCTTGCAACCGATGTCTCGATCACCTGGATCAGCGCGATCGAACGCGGCCTCACCATCGACGCCGATCCGGACCAGCTGTTCCGCGTGCTGCTCAATTTGGTGCGCAACGCGACGCAGGCCCTGGAAAGCCGGCAGGACAGCGATGGCGGAGCCCAGCAGATCCGCATCACCGGCCGCCGCGAGGGCACGGTTGCGATCATCGAGGTCTCCGACACCGGCCCCGGCGTGCCGGCCAAGGCGCGCGAGCATCTGTTCGAGGCGTTCCAGACCTCCGGCCGCCCCGGCGGCAGCGGGCTCGGCCTTGCGATCGCCGCCGAGCTGATCCGCGCCCATGGCGGCCATATCCATCTGGTCGAGGGCACCATCGGCGCCACGTTCCAGATCTCGATCCCGGATCGCCCGGTGGAACTGCTGTCGGTTCGCAGCGAGCGGGCCAGGGCCTGAGGCCTTTCCGGTAACCCAGGGCGGCTTAAACCGCGGCCGAAATTGGCGCTTGCAGACCTTGCCAACCGGACCGGGAGCCTGTAGCTAGAGCGCTCTTTCGCGACGCTCCGGGGCTCCCGGAGCCGTGCGGGCTTAAGCCCCACCGCGAAAAAGGCGCCCGTAGCTCAGCTGGATAGAGCATCAGACTACGAATCTGAGGGTCGGACGTTCGAATCGTTCCGGGCGCGCCATTCAACTTTGTTTCCATTGGATTTTTCGCGGTGCGTGCCGGGCTTGCTATCCGCCAAGGGCATCGGCCGCGCCGCGATTTCCAGTTGTCGGGGTGTCGCGGCCATCAAATGTTTGTGCGATGCGGCATCATCTTTGTTGCATTGCAACAAAGTGAGCCTACCTCTGCTCCTCGAGACCCATCGAGGGAGCCTTCAAGTGACCAAGATTTCCCTTTCCATCATTGCCACCACCCTCGCGATCGCGAGTGCAACGGTCGCGTCCGCCGCCGAGCTTCCGACGTTCGAAGCCGCCGGATTGCCGATCTCGCCGGTGCAGGCTGGCGTGCTTGGCGCCGCCAACGTCCACGAGCAGGCAGCGGCTGCCGCGACGGCGGCCACGCCGCATCAGCTCCACGTCCTGACGCCGCGAAGCAAGGTCACGACTGCACGGGCTTCGGTCCGGGCGGACCGCTCGCTGCCCTAACCGGCATCGCCGAACCCTTGGAGAGAGCCCGCGACGACGTTGCGGGCTTTTTCGTCCCGCACAAGTCGCGGCGTGCTTAAACAGAATTGAGCTCGCGAGTAGAACGATCAGCTCCGTTATCTCCGGGCCAACGGTTTGCCATAGCCGCCGCGCAGAAGCAGCAAACGCGTCCGACATTTTTGATCGAGCAGGCAGTAGCCGCAACAACCGCGACGGCCCGTCAGAATCGGGCTCAAGGAAACCCTGCTTGCGCGCGCCCGACCGTTGAGAAAGGTTTTTAGCTTATAGGGGACGGAGTGTTTTTATTCCTTTTGTCCATCCTATTGAATCGGCGAGTCATCCCTCATGCCGAGTGACATCGCAAACGCCGTTTTTTACGTGGCGGTATTTCTGGGCATCGTCTATGGCAGTCGCATCCTGGAAAAAAGTGGCCGATTGCGGACGTTCCTTACCCCGAGTTTCGTGATGATTGGCTCGCGGTGGTCGTGAGCCTCGGGTTGTCGCACATGCTCGCTCCGATCGCGGCGATCAGCGCGGGCGCAATTGCGAGCTATGCTGGTGTCGGTTGGATCAAGTTACCGACCGACGGTTACTGGTGGTACGTCTCTCTCGCAATCGTCGTGGTCGCGCTCGATCTCTACAAGTACACATACCATCGCCTCCAACACGCGATCCCGTTTCTTCGGGCGATGCACTCGTTCCATCACAGCGCGAACGGCGTTACGTTCATTACCGGCGGTCGGCATTTCTGGTTTGAGAGGGTGCTGTCCGACGCCTTCCTTCCGATTATGGCGATCTTGTTTCGCGTCCCGCCGGACATGGCGATAGCTGTCGGATTTATCTTCTTTATCCCCGATACATGCGCCCATCTCAACGTCCGCATCCCGCTCGGCCGGTTTGTGACCTGGGTCAACAATCCGCAATGGCACCGGATCCATCACTCGATCCATCCCGAGCATCGCGACAAGAACTTTGCAGCCTTCTTCCCACTCCTGGACATTCTGTTCGGCACCGCCTGGGTGCCGAAGCCGGACGAGTATCCTGCAACGGGCCTCGTGCCTGCCGAGCGAGTGGACATCATCAACAGTGTAGCCTGCATCGTCTGCAGTGCCCTGATCCTGGGGGGCCTCGGTGCGACCGTGCACGCGCAGACGCCGTCGAACTGCAAGGAGCCGCGGGCGGGCACCAGCCGCGTCCCGATGCTGTCGCCGCCGCTCGCCAATGTGGTGACGGGCAAGGGACGGCTGCAATTCTACTCGGCGCCGAATCTTCACTGCCCGATCAGCGGCGTGTTCGTCATTCCGAATGACGAGCTCGTCGCCTGTGCGCAAACCAATGACGGCTGGTCGTCGGTGATGTACCTCAATCGAGGGATGGGCAACGACGTCTCGGGTTGGGTGAGGTCGGCGAGACTGAAGGTAACCGGGACCATCGCTCCAAAGTAGCACGCTGGCGCTGGTCGTTGCGCAGATTGTCGCGGTGCCGTCGGTTGCCGCCTTCTCGCTGGCCCGCGGTGACAATTTCATCATGGAAGGATTGACGCCCGTCCTCATCGCCTACGCGCTCGCGTTTGTGGTGTTCCTTGCGGCCGTCAGGTTCGACCGGCCGCGTTCGCTGCTGCTGTCGCGGATCGGGCTGATCAGCTATTCGATGTATCTGCTGCACTGGCCGGTGGACGTCACGGTCTACCGGTTCGTGCCATTGACCGGACAGATCGGCGATATCGCCACCATGCTGATCTGCGCCGGCCTCACCTTGCTGGTATCCTGGTTGGTCTACCGGCTGGTCGAGCGCCCGATGATCATGTTCGGGCGCGCGATCGTGTTCCGGTATGGCGTGGCGGGCCGGCCGTAATGCATGCGTAAAGCGGCGTCAGTGGATCGCCGCGTACATGATCTTCTCCTCGGTCGCCTCGACTGCGGAGAATTCCTCGACCACCTTGCCCTGGCGCGAGACCAGGATGCGGTCGGAGAGGGCCATGATCTCGGGCAGATAGGATGAGATCACCACCACCGCCTTGCCCTCGTCGGCAAGCTGGTTGATCAGCTCGTGGATCTCGACAATGGCGCCGACGTCGACGCCGCGGGTCGGCTCGTCGAAGATGATCAGCTCGGGTTCCTGCACCAGCGACTTGGCGATCACCACTTTCTGCTGGTTGCCGCCTGAAAGCTCGACCACCCTGGCCTCGTCTCCGATGGCGCGGACCTTCAGCCGCTGGGTCCAGGTCTTGCCCACCGTGTTGGTCTCGCGCCGCGACAGCATCATCCGGCCGGCGGGAAACTTCGAGAGCAGGCCGAGATAGATGTTGCGGGCGATCGAGGCGGTCTCGAAGAACCCCTCGACCTTGCGATCCTCGGTCACATAGGCGATGCCGGCCTTCACCGCCGGCGCCGGAACCCGGTAGCGCACCGGCTTGTCATGCAGCAGGATCTCGCCGCCATGGAAGAAGTCGCGCTTCAACACGCCGGATACGATCTTGAAGGTTTCGGTGCGGCCGGCGCCGACCAGGCCGAACACGCCAGTGATCTGCCCGGCGAACACCGACAGCGAATTGTTCTTCACCATCGGCGCCATCTTGAGATTCTGCACCGTGAGCACGCGCGCGCCGGCGGGCCGGACGCTGGTCTTCCTGGCGCCGTATAGCGTGTTGGAGAGGTCGCGCCCGACCATCGCCTGCACGATCGCCGCCCGGTCGAACTTCGCCGCATCGTCGGTGACGACGTGCTTGCCGTCGCGCAGCACGGTGATCCGGTCGGCGAGCAGCAAGGCCTCTTCCAGCGCGTGCGAGATGAAGATGATCGAGACGCCGCGCTTCTTGAGGTCACGGACGAGGTCGAAGAAATACTTCTTCTCTTCAGGTGTCAGCGATGCGGTCGGCTCGTCGAAGATGATGACCTTGGCCTTATGCAGGACCGCGCGCGCGATCTCCACCATCTGCTTCTTGGCCGCGCCGAGCCCGCTCACGGTCGCGGTCGGCGTCACGTCGAAATTCAGCGACTGCAGGAATTGCTGGGCGGCGATGTAGATGCCGCGCAGCCTGTTGTAGAATTTCTCCTGCCCGAGAAACAGGTTCTGCGCCACGGTCATCGTCGGCACCAGGCTGTTCTCCTGGAACACCATGGCGATGCCGAGATTGCGCGCCTCGAGCGGCGTGCGCGGCGCGACGTCGGAGCCGTCGACCGTCATGCTGCCCGACGTCAATGTCACGACGCCGGCCATCACTTTCGTTAGCGTCGACTTGCCGGCGCCGTTCTCGCCGACCAGCGCGTGGATCTCGCCGCGGCGAAGGTCGAAGTCCACGCCTTCGATGGCGGGCACGCCGGCGTAAAGCTTGGTGGCCTTGCGCAGGGACAGCACGGTATCGCTCATGAGCCGACCTCCTCGGCAAG
>NZ_JACMYP010000372.1 GCF_020889705.1 Bradyrhizobium altum
GAGCCGCCGCGCCCCTTGCCGCCGCCCCCGCCCTTGCCGTCGCAATCGCCGCAGCCGTGATGACGGCTCTCACCCTCCCCCTCCAGGGGAGGGTAAAGAATGATCGCGCACTTTTCACGCCCCACAGCCTCGGCTAAACCGCGCGCCATGAACCGGACCGGACTTTTCATCGCGCTGGCGCTCGCGCTCATCATTGGCCTCGTGTTCGGGATCTATCCCGAGCTCGACCTGAAGCTCGCGGCGCTGTTCTACGATGCCGCGGAAAACACCTTCCCGCTGAAGCTCGACGCGGTCGCGTCGTTTGCGCGCGACGCGGCGATGTGGATCGCCTGGGCGCTGGTGCTGCCGGCGATCGTGACCATCGTCTGGAAATTCATCCGGCCGGATCGGCCGATGCTGATGTCCGGCCGCGCGGCGGTGTTCCTGCTCACCACGATGCTGCTGTCAGCCGGTGTCCTCACCAACCTCACCTTCAAGAACTATTGGGGCCGGCCGCGGCCGGTGTTCGTGACGCAGTTCGGCGGCGATTTGCAATTCATGCCGTGGTGGGACCCGCGCGGCGGCTGCCCGCGCAACTGCTCGTTCTTCTCCGGCGAGGGCGCCACCGCGTTCTGGACCTATGCGCCGGCGGCGCTGACGCCGCCCGCCTGGCGGCCGCTGGCCTTTGCCGGGGCGACCGTGTTCGGCATCGTCACCAGCGGGCTTCGAATGGCCTTTGGCGGGCACTTTTTCACCGATGTCGCGATTGCGGGCCTGGTGTCCTTTCTGGTGGTCTGGCTGTTCTATGCGCTGATCTACCGCTGGGCCTCGACCCGGCTGACCGACGCCCAGGTCGATGCCGCGCTGACCCGGCTGGCAATGCCCGGCTACCGGCTGATGCAGCGCTGGCGCCGGGGCGGCAAGGCCGGGCCCGGCGGTACGGAAGCCTGATTAAAGGCGTGCTCCGCCTTCCGAAATTTGATATCGCCACCCCAGAAACCTCATCGATTTCGACCGATTGGACCGTCCCATGAGTACGATTCTGAAAAGCCTGCCCACTGGCGAAAAAGTCGGCATCGCGTTCTCGGGCGGGCTCGACACGTCGGCGGCGCTGCTCTGGATGAAGCTGAAGGGCGCCAAGGTCTTCGCCTACACCGCCAATCTCGGCCAGCCCGACGAAGCCGACTACGACGCGATCCCGCGCAAGGCGATGGATTTCGGCGCCGAGAAGGCCCGCCTGATCGATTGCCGCACCCAGCTGGTGCATGAGGGCATCGCCGCGATCCAGTCCGGCGCCTTCCACATCTCGACCGGCGGCATCACCTATTTCAACACCACGCCGCTCGGCCGCGCGGTGACCGGCACGATGCTGGTTGCGGCCATGCAGGAGGACGGCGTCAACATCTGGGGCGACGGCTCGACCTTCAAGGGCAACGACATCGAACGCTTCTATCGCTACGGCCTGCTGACCAACCCGTCGTTGCGCATTTACAAGCCCTGGCTCGACCAGCAGTTCATCGACGAGCTCGGCGGCCGCACCGAAATGTCGGCGTTCATGACTGCGCAGGGCTTCGCCTACAAGATGAGCGCGGAGAAGGCCTATTCGACCGACAGCAATTTGCTCGGCGCGACCCATGAGGCCAAGGATCTCGAGAGCCTTGCGAGCGGCATCACCATCGTCAATCCGATCATGGGCGTGCCGTTCTGGCGCGCCGATTGCGACGTCAAGGCTGAGAAGGTCGTGGTGCGCTTCGAGGAAGGCCAGCCGGTCGCGCTGAACGGCAAGACGTTCGCCGATCCCGTCGCGCTGTTCCTGGAAGCCAATGCGATCGGTGGCCGCCACGGCCTCGGCATGAGCGACCAGATCGAGAATCGGATCATCGAGGCCAAGAGCCGCGGCATCTACGAGGCGCCCGGCATGGCCCTGCTGCACATTGCCTATGAGCGTCTGGTCACCGGCATCCACAACGAGGATACGATCGAGCAGTACCGCATCAGCGGCATGCGGCTCGGCCGCCTGCTGTATCAGGGCCGCTGGTTCGACTCGCAGGCCTTGATGCTGCGCGAGACCGCGCAGCGCTGGGTGGCGCGCGCCGTCACCGGCGAGGTGACGCTCGAGCTGCGCCGCGGCAACGACTACTCGATCCTGAACACCGAGAGCCCGAACCTAACCTATGCGCCGGAGCGCCTCAGCATGGAGAAGGTCGAGGACGCCGCCTTCTCGCCGGCCGACCGCATCGGCCAGCTGACGATGCGCAACCTGGACATCGCCGACACCCGCGCCAAGCTCGGGCTGTACAACAAGACCGGCCTGCTCTCGAGCGGCGAAGGCTCGCAGATTTTTCAGCTCGAGAACGACAAGGATTGAAGGCGGCGAGCGGGTCGACACAAACTCAGTGTCGTCCCGGGCACTTCTCGACGAGGAAGCAATCCATCTCCGTCATCCTGAGGTGCGAGCGGAGCGAGCCTCGAAGGATGCGCGGCCCGGCTGGTGGCCGTCGATCCTTCGAGACGCGCTACGCGCTCCTCAGGATGACGGGACTGTTGTAGCGCAAGCTTCGCTTTGTCTGCCAAACAAGCTCACTTCACTCTGAGCGCATCGAGCAGCGAACGGAACGCGCGCGCGTAATCGGTGCCGGTCTTGCCGATGTCGGGCCCCGCGGAGACTGCGACCGCGGCTTCCGTCACCGCGCCGAGCAGCAGCCGCGCCAGCGGCTCGATCGGCTGCTTGGCGATCACGCCGGCATCCATCGCCGCCGTCAGCGCGCGCGGAAACTTGCCGCCGAAATGCTTGGCGTCGATCTCGCGCCAGCGTTCCCAGCCGAGCACGGCCGGACCATCGCGCAAGATGATCTGGCCGGTCGGGCCTTTTGAGCACGCCGCGAAATAGCCCTGCGTTCCCGCCGCCATCGCCGCGAGCGGATCGTTCTCGGCGCGCGAGATGCGGTCGAGATCGGCGACGAGGTCCATCGAGACTTGGTCGAACACGGCCTCGAACACCGCCTCCTTGGTCGCGAAGTGATGATAGACCGCGCCCTTGGCGACGCGCGCCCCGGCAGCGATGTCGTCCATCGTCGCCGCCGCAAAGCCGCGCTCGCCAAAAATCCGCCGCGCCGCCTTGACGATCGCGGCTCTGGTCTTCTCGCGCCGTTCGGCCTGGGTTGCCATAGCGAATGTCTAGCCCAGGTTCCGGCTCGGCGCCAGTTGACTTACCGACTACCAGTCGATAAATGCCGACCATCAGTCGGTAACTGGAGATTGCCCGATGCCCTCGCTCAAGACGCTGCAAGCCTTCGCTGATACGGTCGAATCCAACGACCATGTCGGCGCGATCAGGAACTTCTATACGGCCGATGCCCGCACCCAGGAGAACGACGGCGAATGGCGCGTCGGCCGCGAGGCGCTGGCGGCGCGCGAGGCGGCGGTGCTGGCCGCGGTCTCCGGCGTGAAGACCACACGGCTCGGGCCGCTGCTGCTCGACGGCGATCATTCGGCGATCTGCTGGCGCTTCGAATTCACCGGCAAGGACGGCAAGGTCCGCCGCATGGAGGAGGTCGCCTGGCAGACCTGGCGCGGCGAGGAACTGGTCGAGGAGCGCTTCTTCTACGATCCGCAGCAGATGGCGCGCTGACCCCCGCGCTTGCGGCAATACGTCCCGGCGCTGCCTCATTGCGGCGTCATCCGCCGCGACTAGCCTCCGCCCCCGCGCTTCATGTGCAAGGGGGCGGGAGCATCGATCATGATCAAGCTGGTTGCCGGCGTGGCCGTCACGCTGGTGTTGTCGGCGGCGCCGACGTTCGCCCAGACCATCTATCCGATCGATCGCGCCGATATCCTCGTCGGCGCCAAATTCGACTTCAAGGTCGAACTTCCCGGCCCCGTCGATCAGACCAGGCTGAAGGTGACGCTGAACGGCGCGGACTATGCCGCGGTGTTCGGTCAGTCCGGCACGTTTACCGCGCGCGAGGCCGGCAAGGATCAGTCGGCGTTGTTGTTGCGCGACGTCTCGCTCGCCAGGCCCGGTACGGTTGCCGTCGAAGTCAACGACGGTACGCAGAGCCGCACGGTAACCTGGACCGTCTATGACACCGGGCCGCGCAAGGCGAAGAACGTGATCCTGTTCATCGGCGACGGGATGTCGCCGGCGCATCGCGTCGCCGCGCGGATCCTCTCCAAGGGAATCGCGGAAGGCAAGAGCCGCGGCAAGCTCGCCATCGACGACATGCCGCATATGGCGCTGGTCGCGACCGCAGGCTCGGATTCGATCATCACCGACTCGGCGAATGCCGCGAGCGCTTACGCCACCGGCCACAAAGCCGCGGTCAATGCGCTCGGCGTCTATGCCGATCGCACGCCCGATCCGCTCGACGACCCCAGGGTCGAGACCATTGCGAGTCTTGCCAAGCGCCGGGCCGGGCTCGCGGTCGGCATCGTCACCAACACCGAAATCGAGGACGCGACGCCCGCTGCGATGGTTGCACATACCCGCCGCCGCGCCGCCTATGATGCGATCGTCGCGCAATATTTCGATGCGAAGCCCGACGTGCTGATGGGCGGGGGATCCGCGAACTTCCTGCCGCAATCGGCCGCGGGATCGAAACGCAAGGATGACATCGACTATCTCGCGCGGTTCCGCGACGCCGGTTATCCGGTCGCGGCCACTGCAGGCGAGTTGAACGCGCTCGCCGCCAGGCCGGAGACGCGGCAATTGCTCGGCCTGTTCGCGACCGGCAACATGGACGGCGCGCTGGACCACAAGTTCCTCAAGGGCGGCGGCGTCAAAAAATTTCCCGAGCAGCCCGACCTGACCGAACAGGTTCAGGCTGCGCTCACGGTTCTGTCGAAGCACGAGTCCGGGTTCTTCCTGATGGTCGAGTCCGGCCTGATCGACAAATACGCCCATCTGCTCGACATGGAGCGCGCGGTCTACGACACCATCATGCTCGACAACGCGGTGCGGCTGGCAAAGGACTGGGCCAAAGCGCGCAACGACGACACGCTGATCCTCGTGCTGGCCGACCACAACCATCCGAACAGCCTGGTCGGCACCATCAACGACGACATGGCCGCGACACCAAACGTGCCGCTGCGCGAGCGCGTCGGCGTCTACGAGAAGGCCGGCTTCCCGAATTACCCGGAGCCCGATGCCGAGGGCTATCCCTCACGCGTCGATGTCAGCCGGCGGCTCGCGATCTTCTCGGCCAGCCTGCCGGACCATTACGAGACGTTCCGGCCGAAGCTCGATGATCCGAACGAGCCGACCGTGAAAGGCGATCAGCCCGACACCTTCAAGGCCAACGACAAGTACAAGGACGTCCCCGGCGTCGTGCTGCGCTTCGGCAATCTGCCGGCGATGATTGGCGCCAGCGTGCATTCCGGCGAGGATGTCATCCTTACCGCGACCGGGCCGGGCAGCGAGCGCGTCCACGGCGCGATGGACAACACCGAGGTGTTTCGCGTGATGGTCGACGCGCTGGGGCTCGGGGCGGGGAAGTAGCCCTGTCGTCATTGCGAGGAGCGTAGCGACGAAGCAATCCACTCTTGCACTTGTGGTGAGATGGATTGCTTCGCGGAGCCTGTCATCGGGCGCGCGTTCGCGCGACCCGGTGGCTCGCAATGACGAGAAGGGCGTGGGCCACTGCTCAAAAATCGCACCAAACAAAAATGGCCGGGATCGCTCCCGGCCATTTCGTATCGCGATGTCGCGCCGGCTCAGCGCGGCGGCGCGGCGGAGGCGGTGCCGCCGTTGAGCAGTGGGGTGATGCGGCGGACGGTGACGCGCCGGTTGATACGGCTCGGTCCGTCGGTCTGCTCCTTCAGGTATTGCGAGCCGTAACCCTGCGAGGTCAGGTTTTCCGCCGGCACGCCGAATTGCTGC
Organism: Bradyrhizobium altum; assembly: GCF_020889705.1. Taxonomy (GTDB): domain Bacteria; phylum Pseudomonadota; class Alphaproteobacteria; order Rhizobiales; family Xanthobacteraceae; genus Bradyrhizobium; species Bradyrhizobium altum. The sequence goes on from NZ_JACMYP010000372.1 coordinate 5,858, forward strand.
GTCAGCAGCTCGGCGGCGGACTGCGCGCGGCGATCGGACAGCGACAGATTGTCGGTGTCGTTGCCGGTCGCATCCGTGTGGCCTTCGATCAGGAACACCTCGCGCGGATTGCGCTGGATAGCCCGATTGAGGCCGTCGGCGATCGCCTGCAGCTTCGCCGCCTGATCCGGCGGGATCTGCCAGGACCCTGAGTCGAAGTTGATGCTGTTGACGTCGATCGACGGCATCAGCATGCGGACGTTCGGGCTGTAGCGGATTTCGTCGAGCGAATAGCGTCGCGCGATCCGATCCACCGGCGGTGCCTCCATGGTGTCGTAGATCACGTCCGGCGCCGCGCTGTCGGACTCGACGATGTAGCGATCATACGGGATGCGGACCACCGGCGGAGGCAGGTCGACATAGAAGCCGCCGACCGCGCCCGGATCGCGATAGCTGTTGTCGATGATGACGAGCTCGCGGCCACCGGGATCTCTGCGGATCCGGCGCAGCATCTGGCCATCGGGACCGACCACGGTGACGATCTCGCTGCCGTCGGGACGAACCACGATGGTGCGGGTCTCGCCGCCGATCGTCTCGGTGCGAATGTCGCGCGCGCCATAGCGGAAGCGATAGACGTCGTCGCCGCGCACATAGGCCTGACCACCCGGATCGCGAATGATGATGCGGTCCGGCTCGGTGTAGATGGTGCGGCCGTCTTCGACGACTTCCTGCCGCTGGTTGTGCAGGTCGGCGATGGTCCCGCCGATGATCGCGCCGGCCACCACGCCGACGCCGACAGCGGCGCCGATCGCGAGCGGCGAGACGTTGTCATGCCGCGGAGCCGGCGGAAGCGGTGCGGCGACGGTCG
>NZ_JACMYP010000373.1 GCF_020889705.1 Bradyrhizobium altum
CCCCGGAGACTACGCCACCCTCAATTCCCACCAACCTCGCGACGGCACCACGGTGGTCCCTCGTGAATAGTTTCTAGGAGTCTTGCCGAATCATCATTGATCCCATGTTCGGTGATAACCGCTATTCTTCACTGCCGTGGCTGCCCGGAGAATTCAGCGTCCGGCGACGGGATGGCACTCGCCAAGAGCCGAGCTCATCTTCGGAATGCGGCTGTGGCCGAGCCCGATGCCAGCAAAGCCACGCTGACGGAGCTTGCGTGCCAAGATGGGCGCTTTGTTGAAGTGCCTGAAGTCGCTATCGCCGACAACGAGCACAGGCGGTTCAGTTGATTCTACGATGCGCTCGACCACGTCAACGAGTTGGCCCCATGAAGCTTCGTCGGCGTTGCGATAGCCGGGAGAGCAGGCAAGTGACCGGCCCGACGCGCAGAAGCCTTTGAAACCTGCGCGCTTGGCGGTCGCACAACAGGAGTGCGTATCCTGCGCTTCCGTGAGGACAGAGAGGTCATGGCTGGAGCAGACTTGAGCGCGCAGCATTTCTGCAGGCGACAAGTTAGCGCGTCGATCTGGGCCGCTGGCGAGGACTGATTGTGGTTGATGTTCCATGCCGAACACCTGCAGGTGACGTTTGATTGATCCGACGTTCATCAACCAGTCAGTGACATGTGTCTTTGATCCAGATCAACTACCAACGTTGGTAGTGCACGCAAATTGCCGCATCTCAGCATTGCGATTGCAAATCTAGCGCCAATAAGGAAGTTCTGAGTTTGGAGTGAGGGAGTTTCAGAACCTCCTCACGTTGCCGCAATACCGACATCACCGATTTTGTATAGCCACCACATTGATTTCATCCATTTTCAGTCACGTGATTCTTTCAACTGGCTCGCTCAACCGAGGATAACAAACACCAACATTCGTGCGGCCCCTCACGGAAGCGAGCCGCCGAGTTTTCGGTTGCACCACGTCGGGAGAGATTTCCATCCGCGCACAACGACCAGCATGACCTGCCGCTGCGGCGCGCGCGCCCGCATGGCCAAGAGCTGGCATTGAAAACATCGGCCTTCATCACCGGCCCACCCACCGACAGTGTCACTGCTGCACAGGTTATCGACGGAGCGGTGATGGCGATGCAGTTGGAACGTCACAGGCCTGAGACATACAACGGCTAAAGTGAATCAGACGGCCCATGGATATCGTTATGGCACGCACGTTCTCTCAGTGGCTCGGCGACTATTCTAATGCGATGGGTCTAGACGACGTTGGTGACTTCGCGCGGGATCGAACGCTGGTTGTGCACGACATCATCTGCACGTTCGTTCATCCGTGCGGAGACCAGCACGACATCGCCGCCGTGCTGCTCGACGCAGGCTTGCCTTCGACGGTGTCCGAGCATGACTTGGTTGGACTTGCATTATCCCGAAACCTCGCGAACTTCCTGCTTGGTGCGCCGCTATTCTTCGTCAATCCGGCGAGTCAACACCTTGTCTTGGGTCAGAAGTTCGAGTTTGCGCAGATCGACCCACCATCGTTCGCGCCGTTGCTTGATGCGCTGGCTCTGCAGGCTAAAGCTTGGCGGGACAGGCGGAGCGCTGCACGATGACGGGCATTTCAAATGTGGCGGATTCCGCAGCGGCGGCTGAGGCTCTGAGCGTCGGTGCGCAAGCGATTTACCCTCCATGCGAGTTTCTGATCGAGGTAACTGCGCTGCATTCCAAGGGCTGGCGCGAGGGGCGGAGGGCTGTGCGATGGAGGGCATTTCAAATGGGCCAGACAGCACAGCCGCGGCTACGACTCTGCGCCGGAGCAAAAGCGATCCAAGCCCTATGCGGGTGTGGGATCGCGGCAACGCCAGCGGGCCGCCTACGCTGACCGATGACCAGCGGCGAGCCCACCAAATCACATCCGAACAACTGTCGATGGCCTGTGAAATTGTCGCTGCGGAGCCGTCGCGCTCTGGAGACTTGCACGCCGAACAGGACCTGACTGGGCACGCAGAGCCACAGTTCCGGGACAACGTATCGCTGCCACTGGATGAGGACGCACGGACGGAGCGTCAAGAGGCTCCCGCTGCTGGCCGCGCCCGATGGTGGTGCTGGACGACCGCGCTGTTGGCCGCAAACGCAGCACAGGGTGCGCTCGAAACCTTTGCTGGTCGCGTCGTTGAGGCGGGGGTGCGCAAGCTTTCCCGTCATCCGCAAAGTCCACACGAGGTCAACGATAGCGCAATGGCGGCACATGCCGCGGTCAACGTGGTAATGGGACTGATCGCGGGCACAAGAGCGGGTGTGCACACTTGGCGGGCGAGCGGCAATCCAGAGGCTTATCTCAGGGGATTTCGCGGTGAGCGGTCGGCGCAATCTGCGGCCCTCGCGATGGCGGGAACTCCTGACGTGCCCGCGGGCCAGATGATACGCCTCCTGCCCAGTGTAGCGGCGGCCTTTCTAGCCTTCGGCGCCGCCGCGCACACCGGCATAGGTGCTCTTTCGCACCTTGGAAGCTCATCGAGCGGCAAGGTCGATGCCTACGAAGCCGTGGTTCGGTCTAACGCCAACATAGCGTATTGCTACACCCGTGAAGTCGTGGACTTCGTGGCGCGTGTCTTCCAGCTTGTTTCGCACGATGCCCTGCTGACCCAGCTAGGATGGGCGGCCGGTACCGTGGAATACAGTCTCAACTTGGCAGCACAATCGTGGGCATCGAGTGATATCGACCAGGGAAGGAGCTTCGATCTGCGCTGGCCGGCGATCTCCGCTGCGGCCGAGGCCGTCGACGTTGCCTTCATTTCCGCAGCTGCTCGTCTTGCCGAGCCCGATAGGCCCGTCGAAATTTGGCGTGGTCGTCTGGCCGAGGGGACTTCTGGCGAGAGACATGCGACGTCAAGACCCACCGTCATTGATACAATCGATCGGGTGACACAACGTGCCGTTGGTCGGCAACTGGTTGGGGAAGTACGTCATTATGTGCCGGAGCTCGCTGTGGGAACGCATTTGCGCGAACTGACCTGGCAAGCCGAACACGCCAGTCGTGGTGGTGGCAACAGTACTCCTCCCAGTGATATCGAGGCACCGCCGCCCGGGGGAACGCCAAATGCTGGCAGCAGTTCGGATTCTCCGACACTACGTCAAGAAGCTACGGAACTCCTCCCGCCGCCTGGGCATTTGAATGTGCCGTCGGCAGACGTGGCTGGGCCATCGTCTGCCGAGGCTGTCTCGAGTTTCGTGGATCGATCCTTGGGGGAGTACGGACATCTTGTCGACTTGGGCTGGGAGCACCGCCGCGACCGGGCCCCGCCTTTCCTGATCGGCGCACTGAACAGAAAGGGCGACCTCCCGAGGTCGCCGCTTCAGAGCACAAAGTTGAGGATCCACGGTCAAATCTACACGGCCTACCTGGAGCCGGGGAGTGGGGCGCCGACCATAGACAATCCGCTAGGCGGCAACATAATGCTCGCCCCTAGCCTTGAGCTGGTCCCACTTGGGTCAGCGGGCGCCGCGCATTGGTGAGTCGTCCTCCGCATACGGACAAGCAAGCTCGCAAAGAAAGACGGATCGCAGTCGTGCGACTTGTGCGATAGAGAACTGCATCGCCCGATCCCTTAGCAGAGGATGCAAGAATCTCTCGGTAAAGATCATTTTCTATCGTTCGCCGTACTGTCGAGGGCGCTGCCCCGACTCGCCGCGCAATCTCACGACTTGGCCGCTCGGCCGCTTCATCCTGATCACATCGCGCACATGGCGCATCGCGAGGCTCTCTGTCGGCGTTGCGCGCAAAACCGAAATGGGCGCCCCTATGAGAGCCAGAAGAGGAGTCGTCATCCCGAAATCGTGGGCAACTTCAAATCGGGTTGGTGGGCCTGGTCAGCTTTTCGAAAGCTAGCCCGGCTAGCCTGCAGTCACTGTACTGTGAACAGACGGTATCACAACGCGCAGCGTAGCCTTCGCCGAAGCGCGATACGCCTGCTCCCCTCGAGGCTCAGTCTCAGAATACCCTGAAGACCGGCGCTTAACTGAGGCGCCCTGATCGTGCACTTCAGCGATTCCTTCGTTCTCCGCGTCTACTTGAGGTGAATTCGAACTAGTGGAACGCTCGGATCAAGCCGCTGAGAAAACCGCCGCACCGACTTATCATAGCCAAGTAAGTTGAAATACCCTCATCCAATTGTCGAAAGCAATCTTCCGTATCGACTCTTCGTCAAAACCAATCGCGAGCAACGCTGCAATCACATTTTGGAGACCGCTCGCATCTTTGACCGCAGCAGGGATTGTCGCACCATCGAAATCTGATCCGATCGCTACCCTTTCTACGCCTATGCGATCAACCAAATACTGGAAATGGTGCGCAAGCATGTGAAGCGGCGTATCGGCGTTGTCTTGCGCATCGGGGCGAACGCACCTCACTTAGAAGTTGACGCCCGCGATCCCGTCGGACGCACGGATCGCGTCTAGCTGTCTGTCCGTCAAGTTTCTTGTCGAAGTGCATATTGCGTGCGCGCAGGAATGTGTAGCTGCCAGCGGCGCGTCGCTCAACCGCGCCACATCCCGGAAGCCCTTCTCATTTAGATGGGACACATCGATCATGATCCTCAGGCGATTGCATGCTTTCACCAGATCGCGTCCCGCGTCCGTCAGTCCCGGACCGGTATCTGGTGAGCTTGGCCATGCAAATGGCACCCAGTGGCCGAATATATTGGGGCGGCTCCAGACAAGCCCGAGCGAGCGAACACCACGACGGTAGAGCTTCGCCAGTTCGACCAGGTCCGCATCGATGGCGTCGCCGCCTTCCATGTGCAGCACAATGGCGAACGATCCCGCGTCGGTGGCAGCTTTGATCTCTTCGACACTTGTAGCGATACAGATCTTGCCGTCAGCACGCGCCTCAACGCACTTCAGAGCGTCAAGCATCTCTTTGGTCTTGCGCCTGGCGTAACTCGCATCCAGCGCATCGGCCAGACGGACTTCGTAGCCTGTTTTGGCGACGGGCCGGTTATCCGTGGCCCGTTGCTCTGGGTGGACTGCGTATTCCAGGGATGGTGATCAGCGATTGCAGGCGATCGTGATCACGGTTTCCAGACGATGGTGATCACTTGCGGAGGCGAACACGACTGACGTGTTGATGTGTGCTGGAAATGGTGTTCCTGGTCAAGACGGGCGGGAGGATTTGGAGATCGTTCCGGCGGTCCATGGGAGGGCCCCGCGCGCGGCGCGGAGTGGCCCCCACGAGCGACGCAGCGGCGCGCGCGGGAGGGACCTGTGGGCCGGTGGGGCGATCGGGTGCGCGGTGGTCACGCTTTTGTCCTATCGTCGGCCCGACGACGCAGGCTATCGCCCTTGAGCTCGATGCGGTGCGCGTTGTGAATGATGCGGTCCAATATGGCGTCGCCGAGCGTGGGATCGCGAACACGTCAGAGTACCCCTATTCTTGAGCGGGTCGTGTCTCACGTCACGATCACTGACCCGCATCATTTTCTGTTTGGGCACCGGCTTGAGGTGATGAAGGAGCGGTCGGGGCGCGGTCCCGCCTACGTCGTCGTCGCGCTGCCGGACGGCCGGCTGCGGTCGGTTCGGATCGCGTCGACGGACCTTGCCGAGACGATCACTTCCCGCCCGAACGCCGCCGATCTGCCGCGCATCAGTGCACGTACGCTGATCCCATTGATGCAACATTTGAGCGCGAGTCTGAGCCTTCTCGACGAGAAGGTGATTCGCGATGACCCACCGACCGCTTCCAGGTCGCGTTGCGTATCGACCCCTGCCGACGTTGGCAAATCCACCCGGCCGTCCGGCCGACATTCCGCGCCTGTGGCCGAATCTGTCGACCGCGACGCAAACCCAGATTGCTCAAACGATCGCCACGCTGCTGCGGCGAATGCAAGCGGTTCCCGGCACGCCCGGAAGGGGACTGGGTCGTGCTGATCAGCTTGAGCGTCGCTGACGAGCGGCTCACGACTGCGCACCGAGCCAAGTTGGCCTATGTCTACGTGCGGCAGTCATCAGTGAACCAGGTGCGCCAGCACCAGGAGAGCACGGAGCTGCAGTACCGACTCGTCGATCGCGCCATCGGTTTGGGCTGGCCGCCGGAGCGCGTCCAGGTCATTGACGAGGACCTCGGCAAATCCGGTGCTGGCGGCGTGGATCGTCATGGTTTCCAGAAGCTCATTGCCGAGATCGGCCTTGGCAACGCCGGTCTTGTGGTGAGCCTCGACGCTTCTCGCTTGGCCCGCAATAACCGGGACTGGCATCAGCTTCTCGAACTGTGCTCGGTGTTCGGCGTGCTCATTGCGGATGGCGAGCGGCTTTACGATCCGCGCGCCTACCACGACCGCCTGCTGTTGGGCTTGTCCGGCATCATGAGCGAGGCGGAGTTGCATCAGCTTCGGATGCGCCTTCACCAAGGGGAACGCCAGAAGGCGGCGCGGGGCGAACTGCGGCTGCCGCTACCAGCCGGGCTCGCCTACGATCGAGCGGGCACAATTATTCTCAATCCCGATGAGGAGGTGCAGGCCCGTCTTCATCTCGTGTTCGCCAAATTCCAGGAACTGCAAAGCGCTCGCCGTGTGATGCGTTACTTGGACAGGAACGGATTGTCCTTGCCGGTTCGACCGCTGCTTGGACCATCTCCACACGAGATCGTCTGGCGTGCGCCAGATAGTGCACGCGTGCTTAGCATCCTTCAAAATCCGGCCTATGCTGGGGCGTACG
>NZ_JACMYP010000374.1 GCF_020889705.1 Bradyrhizobium altum
ATCGCAACCGGCTCGGGTGGCGCGGCGCGCGCGGGCGACGCGAATACCTTGCCGAACGCAAGCGCCGCAGAGCCTTTCAGGACGTGGCGTCTGGAGATTTGTTTCCGCATCGCGTCCCTCGGTTTCTTGTTTGTTATCGGCTGAGGGCGCGGCAGCGTTCGGGCGGCAGTGTCAGCCAGACCTCGCTGCCCCTCTCGACCGCGGTCTCGGTCGGCGTGGTAACCCGCAGCGAGGTGCCGTCAGGTGTCTCGACCATGTAGTCGCGGTTCATACCGAGATAGACCTGTCGCGTCACGATGGCCTTGAGTGTGTTCTGCGATGCTGCGGGGGCTTGCGTCGAGAGCTGAATTTCATGCTGGCGGATCGCAACCGGCGCGCTCTGGCCGGTCGTGAGTCTGGCGCCGACCACCGCGAGAACAGCGCCGGCGAACTCGACATGGGTCGCGTCGCGCGCGGTGCCCTTGATCACGTTGGCCGCGCCGATGAAGCGCGCCACGAATTCGGATTCCGGCCGCGCATAGATGTCCTCAGGCGCGCCGAGCTGGTCGATCTTGCCGGCATTCATCACCGCGATTAGGTCGGCCGTGGTCATGGCCTCGGATTGATCGTGGGTGACATAGACCGTGGTGTAGCGATATTCGTCGTGCAGCCTGCGGATTTCGAACCGCATCTCCTCGCGCAGATTGGCGTCGAGATTGGACAGCGGCTCGTCGAGTAGCAGCGTCTCGGGGCCGACGATCAGGGCGCGTGCCAGCGCGACGCGCTGCTGCTGGCCGCCGGAGAGTTCGCCCGGATAGCGCTGCGCCAGCGGCTCCAGCTTGGTGGTCGCCAGGATCGCGGCGAGCTTTTTCGCGATGGTGTCGCGATCCATTTTGCGCAAGCGCAGCCCATAGACGATGTTCTCGGCCACCGTCATATGCGGCCACAGCGCGTAGCTCTGGAAGATCATCGACATGTTGCGCTGCTCGGGTGGCAGCGTGCGCGCCTTCGATGACACGACGCGGTCGCCGACGCGGATCTCGCCGCCGGATGGTTCGAGGAACCCGGCGATCAGCCGCAGCGTCGTGGTCTTGCCGCAGCCGGACGGCCCGAGCAGGCAGACCAGCTGGCCGTGATCGATCGTGAGCGAGACGTCATCAACCGCGACAAACGATCCGAACCGCTTGACCAGGCCGCGCAGTTCCACCGATGCCAAGCGATCCCTCCATCTTGTTGTTGCAGGGATCCGTGCCCGGCTGTTGCCGGCAGTAAAGCGGAAAACGATGACGACGAAAAGTGTTCGTGCCCCGTCATAAAGTCGTGGCTCGTCCTCGCTGCGTATCCCTTGGCCGCCCTTCCGTCATCCTGAGGAGCGCGAAGCGCGTCTCGAAGGATGCACGGCCCGGATATCTCGGCGTGCTCCGATTCTCTCGCGGCTGGAGCACGGCCGTCGATCCTTCGAGACGGCCGCTCCGCGGCCTCCTCAGGATGACGGGGAAGGGGTTGTTCCGCGTCGATGAGCCAGTCGGCTGATCGTGGCCCAATCCGACCGAATCAGTGCTTCCTTCTTCGCCCGATTCCAGCCCTTGATCTGCCGTTCAGCCGCGATGCCGTCGGTGATGCGATCGAAATGCTGTGACCAGACGAGGACGACGGGTCGGCGATTATGAGTGTAGCCTGGGAAGGCACCCGCATTGTATTGTTCGATGCGCGGCGCGAGATCGTCACCTGTGGCGCTGCCGACGTAGAACGAGTTGTCGGCGCAGCGAAGTATATAAACGTAGATGCCCATCGGGATGATCTCGCGCGTATCGCGCATCGATCATGTAGCAAGCGTTGCGAGCGTCAATGGGCGAATATTCGCGGGCGTTTCGTCGGCCGGCGAACCCTTTCCCGTCATCCTGAGGAGCGCGCAGCGCGTCTCGAAGGATGCACGGCCCGGCTATTTCCGCGCACTCCGATTCTCTCGCGGCGCGAGCGTGGCCGTCGATCCTTCGAGACGCCCGCCTTTGGCGGGCTCCTCAGGATGACGGGTTTGAGAGCGCTAACCGCAGCCTTGGGCCGAAGCCTACGCCTTCACGTTCTCGCCGAGCCACTGGATGGCGGCGTCGGCGCCGGCCTTGCCGTGCGGGATGTTCAGCGCGGTGAGCGCGACCTCGACGACGCCGAGCGTGCCGAGGATCATCGGCGCGTTGACGTGGCCCATATGCGCGATGCGGAAGGCCTGACCCTGCAGGTCGCCGATGCCGGTGCCGAGCACGACGCCGCATTTCTCCTTGGCATAGCGCTGGATCGCAGCGGGATCGGCGCCCTTCACGGTCACGGTCGTCACCGTGTTGGAGCGCTCGGCGGCTTCAGTGATGTTGAAGCCGAGCACCTGGCCCTCGCCCCAGACGGCGACGGCGCGGCGCACGGCTTCGCCGAGCAGCCGGTGCCGTTCGAACGCGTTCTCCAGGCCCTCGGCGTGCAGCATGTTGATTGCTTCGCGCAGCGCGAACAACAGATGCACCGGCGCGGTGCCGGCATATTTGCGGTAGTGCTCAGAGCCCTCGCGCTCGGTCCAGTCCCAATAGGGCGTGCGCAGATCGGCCTTCTTGTGCGCGTCCCAGGCGCGATCATTGGCGGCGACGAAGCCGAGGCCGGGCGGCGTCATCAGGCCCTTCTGCGAGCCGGACATCGCGACGTCGACATACCATTTGTCCATCTCGAACGGCATGCAGCCGAGCGAGGCGACGGTATCGACCATGAACAGCGCGGGATGGCCTGCCGCCTTGATCGCCTTGCCGATCGCCTCGATGTCGTTGTAGGCGCCCGAGGCGGTGTCGACCTGCACGGCGAGGATCGCCTTGATCTTGTGCTCCTTGTCGCGGCGCAGCCGCTCCTCGACCTCGGCCGGGCGGATCGCGCGGCGCCAGTCGCCCTTCAGCACCTCGACATCGGCGCCCATCGCGGCCGCCGCCTGGCCCCAGCCGATCGCAAAGCGCCCGCTCTCCAGCACCAGCACCTTGTCGCCGCGCGACAGCACGTTGGAGAGCGTCGCCTCCCAGGCGCCGTGGCCGTTGGCGATGTAGATGTAGGATTTGCCCATGGTGGCGAACAGCTTCGAGAGATCGCGCAGCAGGCTTTCGGTCAGTTCGAACATCTCGGCGGAGTAGATATCGAGCGCCGGGCGATGCATCGCCTGCAGCACCTGATCAGGCATCGTGGTGGGCCCGGGGATGGCCAGAAATTCCCGGCCCGCGCGAACGGTCATCGTCCTGTTCCTTTTGGGTAAAGCTACGCAAATCATGCGTCTGAGGGGTCAAGCGTGGAGGATATGCCATCGCGGCCGCGATTGCGAGCCGGACGAAGCAATCCAGCGTTTCCAAAAGCGCGGGACACAGCCTTATTTGTCGATGGTCTCGACCACAGCACGCCAGATCTGGTCCTTGAACTGGGTCGCGGCGGGGCTCGGAATCTGCTCGACGGTGCCGTCATTCTTGCGGCAGGCCTCGACCAGCCGCATCACCCAGATTTCACCGTCGGTGTAATAGAGGTCGCCGCCGCCATTATGTCCGTCGAAGGTTGGGCCGATGCCGGTGACCTGGTATTTCGCGGTGACCATGCCGGCGGATTCGAGGTCGGTCGCGAGCAGCGCGCGTTCGGCGTCGAGGTCGGCCGCGATGTGATGCGTCACCGCGCCGGTGTAGCTACTGATGCCGACACTGCGGTCGAGCGTCGCAGCGCCAAGCCACACCGGGCGCTTCTCCTGACCCTGGTCGAGCACCCGCCAGAAACGGACATGGTTGCGGCGATCCGCGCTCGATCCGAGCGGCCGTTCGAAGGCGAGGTCCTCGCGGCGGCCGAGATAGAACAGGCTGCTCACCGGCGCATCCTTGTAGGGACGGTCGAGCAGCACGCTGCCTACGATTTCGATCGAGGATTTCAGCGTGACCGGATCGGCCGGGAACCAGCCGGCCTCGTGCATCGCGCAGACCACGTCCTTGGTGTCGCCGATCAGCCCGACATTCATGGGGTCGCCGGGAATGCCCTGCGCGGTGCGGGTCACCATCGGTAGATTGGCGAGGCCCTTCTGGTGCTCGTAATGCGTCCACAGCGCCGGCAGCACCAGATAGGCCGCGATCAGATAAATGGCCAGGACGAACAGCAGCAGCTGCAGATAGCGCACGCGTTTGCGACGGCGCGCCGCAGGCGGGTTGATTTCGACGTCAGTCACAGCACACGCTTTCGGATCAGTGCGTGGCGCGCCTTAGCGCCGCGTCTCGCGGCAGCCGGCGGCTTCGGCTTCCTCGACCGAGCAGAACCAGCGCGTGCCCTTGCTGATCTTCATCTCGATCTTGGCGTACCAGCGGCTGGTCGGCTGGTGAAAGATGCATTCGCCGGAGCGGTTTACGTTGCCCTTGATGGTGCAGTCGGGCGAGGGCGCCACCGGGCCGGAGGCGGAGGCGAGCAGGATCGCCTTGGCGCCCTCCGGCGGCTTCACGGCGCCGAGCACGGTGGTCTTCTTGTTGCGCACGCGCCAGTCCCACGGCGCGATGAACGCGCCCTGCCACATCCCGGCCTTGGCCGCGCGCGCCGCCTTCTCGTCGGGCTCGTAGTCATGCGAGATGCGGGTGAAGGCCAGCGCCCAGCCATTGCTGACCATCCACTTCTGGATGTCCTCGCCGTCGACCTCGCAGCGCGCAATGGTGCGGCCGCGGCGATCGACCGAGCGCGCGTGGCAGGTCCAGCTCTTGTTGCCGGCATGCTTGATCAGCTCGTCGCGCGCGGCGACGCCGCAGGTCCAGCGCTCACCCTTGGTGTTGAGGCAGAGCTGGTCGGTCGACGGCGCGTCGATCCCGCCGAGCCGGATCTTGACGCTGCCGATCATGAGCTGGTCGCCATCGTGGATCTTCGGCACGCCGGTGATGTCGGCGGCGACAGCCAGCGTCGGCAGCGACAGCAGCAGGCCAGCAGTGAGCAGCGTCTTGAGCATCGGCGTTCCCGGCCAGTCTTTCGTTCAGCGGTCAGTGCCCAAAGGATCGGCAAGGATTGTGCGGGCAATTGGGCAACCCTGCCAGTGGTGATGTGTTTCCGCCAGTTTCAACTTCGCGTCATCCCCGTGCGTCTGCGCCATTCGCCTCCCGGACGGTCCGTAGGATGGGTAGAGCGTAGCGAAACCCATCGTTCGCATCGGCGGTGTCAATGATGGGTTTCGCTTCGCTCTACCCATCCTACGCAGCTACACCGCGACCATCCGCTTCCTGGCCAGCGCAAGGGCCATCAGCACGAAGGCCGACGTCACCTCGGGCCCGCCGACCAGGATCCGCGTCGGCGTCTTCATCTTATTCCATTCGTAGGCTCTGTAGGGCCCCTTGCGGCCGCCCTCGCCGAGGCCCTGCACGATGCAGTGCAGCGCCGGCGTGAAGGTCGAGACCTCGGCGCCAAGATGCGCCAGCGCCATCAGCGCGAGCGCGGCGTCGAACGGGTTCATCTCATGCGTAATCAACTCGCCCTGGACATAACCGAGCACGCGGGCGCGGATCAGCGCGAACACATTGCCGGGATCGATCACGCGCTGCGCGGCCAGCGGCAGCGCGACGAAGGCGGCGTAGCAGCGGCCGAAATAGGCCGAATAGAGCTCGGGCAGATAATAGATGTGCGAACGCGGATTCCTGAACGCGCCGCTTTCGACCAGATTCTTCTGGAAGGCGATGATGCGATGCACCGTCTCGAGCCGCTGCGGCGTCTCGATGATCCGCCAGCGGGCGAGGTTGCGGAACGAGACCTCGAGGATGTCGAGGTTCAGCGTCGGATCGAGGTCGTTGCCGTAAGGCCGCTCGCCGGCGAGATTGTCGATCCAGGTGACGACGCCGCCCTCATAGTCGATGTTATCGTTGAGCGGCACGGTGACGCGCGGCTCGTTGGCGCCCGCGCGCACCTGGTAGCCGCGATAGAAATCCAGCAGCGGCTGCTGCAGGATCGGGTCGTCGGAGCCGGCTTGCGTCGCGGCCGAGAACGCGCACGCCGTGGTGTCGCAGTCGGGCACATAGACGCCGAAGCCGAGGTCCTGCTTGATCTGGGCGAAGAAGCGCGAGAAACGGGGATGCCGCCCCGGCGCCAGCGCGGTGATCACCTTCACGACCGAGCCGTCATGCGAGGGCACCTCCTCGGCGCTGGTCTTCAGGCAGAAGTCCACCATGTCGGCGATCGCGCGCCGCGCCGCGCCTGCCTCATCCGGTGACGCGAGCCCGGTCTCGACAAAGCCGAGCAGCGCCTCGGTGAAGAAGGCGTCGTAATAGGCCGAGCGGTGGCGGATCTGCACCGGCTCCCACATCGGCTCGGCGATGCCGCGCCATAGCGGGTTGATCAGCGCGCGCGCCGGCGAATGCGCGATGAAGACCCGCGCCAGGCTGAACAGTAAGGTCGAGTTCTTGTAGCCGCGGGCGTTCAGCCCGGTCAGCGCCATCAGCATCTCGCGCCCGCTGATGTCGGGGTCGCCGATCAGGTTGAAGGCGGCATAGGTCGGGATGAAGCCGCATCTGCCGAACGAGCCGAGCAGATGCGCGCCGGTCAAGCGGATCACGCGGTCGATCTCGGCCATCGCCGGCGGATGGCCAGGCGCGGTTGCGGCCGGCGGG
>NZ_JACMYP010000375.1 GCF_020889705.1 Bradyrhizobium altum
GGCAAGCTGCGCCGTCGGCCCGAATTTCGCGCCGCCGGCCGCCCCGGACGTCGATCGCTACACGCCGGAGAAGCTGGCCTCCCCGAGCTCGAGTACCGGGGGCCCCAGCGTGCCCAAGCAGCACTTCGTCAGCGGAGAGGACGTATCGCTGCGGTGGTGGACGGCATTTCGCTCAAAGCCGCTCGACGAGTTGATCAAGATGTCGGTCGAGCACAACCCGTCCCTGCAAGCCGCCGAAGCGTCGATCAGGATCGCGCAATACAACGCGCTGGCGCAGCGCGGGCTGTTCTTCCCGCAGCTCGGCGCAAATTACACGCCCGCCCAGCAGCAGATTTCCGGCGCATCGAGTTCGGGCCCGGGTGGCCAGTCGCCTTCGGTATTTTCGCTTCATACCGCGCAATTGAACGTCAGCTTCGTGCCGGACATCTGGGGCCAGAATGTTCGCGCGGTCGAAAGTCTCGACGCGATTTCCGAGCAGCAACTGTTCCAGCTGGAAGCGGCCTACCTCACGCTGACCGCCAACGTCGTTACCGCGGCGATCCAGGAAGCATCGCTTCGCGGCCAGATTGCCGCGATCCAGCGCGTCGTGAAGATCGAACGCGGCATTCTGGAGATCGTGAAGAACCAGTTCAACGCGGGCGCGCCGCCCAGGTCGACGTGCTGGCGCAGGAGGCCGCGCTGGCCCAGTCCGAGCAACTGCTGCCGCCGCTCGAAAAGCAGCTCGCGGTTCAGCGCGACCTCCTGACGTCGCTGGCCGGGCAATTCTCGGCGGACGAAATCCTGCAGAAGTTCACGCTCGACCGCCTGGCGCTTCCCGCACACCTGCCGGTGAGCCTGCCGAGCAAGATGATTGCCCAGCGTCCGGACGTCAGGGCCGCGGAAGCGCTGCTGCACTCGGCGAATGCCCAGGTCGGCGTGTCGATCGCGGCGCGGCTGCCCAACATCACGATCACCGGCAATGCCGGCGCCGCCGGCTTCAGCCTCGCCGAGCTGTTCACGCCGGGGACCAGCTTCTACGTCATCGCGGCGAGCGCGACCCAGCCACTGTTCGACGGCCTGACGCTCTACCACAAGCAGAAGGCCGCCGAGGCCGCGGTGGACCAGGCGGATGCGCTCTATCGCCAGGCTGTCGTTACGGCGATGCAGAACGTCGCCGACGCCTTGCGCAGCCTGCAGGCCGACGCGCGCGCCTTGCAGGCTGCCGTCAAGGCCGAGCTCGCCGCCAAGGCCAGCCTCGACATCATTCAGAAGCAGCTTGCTCTCGGGCAGGTCAATCAGGTGGTCGTGCTCAATGCCCAGCAGGTCTATCTGACGGCGGCAGTGGTCCGCGTGCAGGCCCAGGCGACGCGCCTCTCGGACAGCGCCGCGCTTTTCATGGCGCTTGGTGGCGGCTGGCCGACAAATTGTGCATCCGACGACTGGCGCAAATGTGCCCTGGAGGATTTACCCGCCAGCGCCCCGCAGCGCGTCAGCGAAAACGGGCCGCCCGCCCGCTGAGAAGCGCCGTACGAGGCTACTGACTGGAGGAACCGACGAATGAAGAACATGCTCACCCTGGCGGCAATGCTCCTTGCGGTCTCTGCGGGATCCGCGGCCGCCCAAAGCGCGGTCGGCGGTCCGAAAAAGCCAAGCAATCTCGGCGGTCCCACCGAACAGAAGAACCCGGTGGTTCGCACGACGCCGGCTGCCGTATCAACGCCTCCAGCATCGCCGCCAAAGCGATCGCCAAGGAAATAGCGGCACGCTCCGGCAACTGAATTGGCTTCCGGGATTCACGCTGATCGGCTCGATGAGACCCATATGAAAAATACAACGCGTCTGCTTCTCATCGCTGCGGCCGCTGCCATGATGGCGTCGATTGCCTGCGCTGCGCCTGCTCAGGTCACGCGGCTGTCGCCGCAAGGCCCCGCAAGCGTCGTTCGGGTACGGCTCGCTTGTGACCAGAACTGCCGATGCTGGCAGACACGCTATCAGCAGCGAAGCTATCGCCGGACAATCGACGATCAGGAGCGTCAGGATCCGAATTACTGCCCAAATGGAGGGCACTATAACGGCCATTACCGCACCGGACCGGCCACCGGATTGAGCTTCGAGAGCCGCGTTCCCGTGCGCTCATTGCCGTTTCCATTTTGATGGCGAAGCTTACGCGGTGATTGCTGGGCCGCCGCGATCAGCGAAGGCGCCTACCAGATGACGACCGCGCAAACCAGGGCCAACGGCACCGCGGCGCCGCCGATCACGACCCACCTGCGCATATCAGCGGGATCTCTGGAATACCTGAAGATCTGGACGGCGACGAAGAGGCAGACCGCGGCGCCCAGGATGATGCGAAACAGATCCGATGGCGTCTCGTAGGCCGACCAGATGGTTTCGTTTTGCGGGCTTGCGACGCGAGCAGTGATGACCACCACAAGGGTCAGAAACAGCGTCCGCAGGATAAGACCGAGGAAACGCATATGGCGCCCTGATTCACGCTCCTGAGCAATGCTAGCACGAATCGTGCCGAAAAGCATTCATTTGGCGGCCCTCTTCCAGCTCCAGACAAAAATCCCGGAGCTTTGCCCCGGGATTGTTGCCTGCGCTGAAAGTCAGTGGCGTCAGGCCTGAGAGTGGCGTGCCATGAAATTGTCGTAGCCGACTTCGGCGACCTGGAACCACTGATAGCCGTTGTTGGAGAACGTCGTCAGCGAGTCGTAGACCTTCTTGAAATTGGCATTGGTCGCCGAAACCTCCGCATGCAGCTCCTTGGCGGCCTTGAAGGACGCTTCCATCACCGCAGACGGGAACGGGCGCAGCTTGGTGCCGGCCGCGAGCAGCTTCTTCAGTGCGAGCGGGTTGGCCTGGTCGTAGCGCGCCATCATCCAGTTGTTGGCGAGATGGCCGGCCTGCTCGAGCACGAACTGATAGTGCTTCGGCAGCGCGTTCCACTTGTCGAGGTTGATCATCGCCACCAGCATCGGGCCGCCTTCCCACCAGCCGGGGAAATAGTAGTTCGGCGCGACCTTGTAGAAGCCGAGCTTCTCGTCGTCATAGGGACCGACCCACTCGGCCGCATCGATGGTGCCTTTTTCCAGCGCCGGATAGATGTCGCCGCCGGCGAGCTGCTGCGGCACCGCGCCGAGCTTCTGCATCACCCGTCCGGCAAAGCCACCGATGCGGAATTTGAGGCCCTTGAGATCGTCGACGCTGTTGATCTCCTTGCGGAACCAACCACCCATCTGGCAGCCGGTGTTGCCGGCAAGCAGCGAGGTGACGTTGTAGCTCCTGTAGAACTCGTTGAGCAGCTCCTTGCCGCCGCCCAGCATGAACCAGGCCTGGTTGAGCCGCATGTTGGGGCCGAACGGCACCGAGGAGCCGAAGGTGAAGGTCGGGTCCTTGCCGAAATAGTAATAGGGCGCGGTGTGCCCCATCTCGACCGTGCCGTTCTGCACGGCGTCGAGCACTTGCAGGCCGGGCACGATCTCGCCGGCGGCAAAGGTCTGGATCTGGAACTTGTTGTCGGTGGCTTCCCCGACCGCCTTGGCCATCAGCTCGGCGCCGCCGTGCAGCGTGTCGAGCGACTTCGGCCAGCTCGTCGTCAGGCGCCATTTGAGCTCCGGCATCGATTGCGCGATCGCGGGAGCTGCGACCGTTGCCGCGCCTGCGACACCTAAACCCGTGACCTTGATGAAATCTCTGCGCTTCATTTACTTCCCACCCTGTGTGATTGTGTTGTCCGAGCGTCGACTGCTTGCGATCGTCGCGCTGCGTTTCTTTGCCGTCATGACCGGTGACCGATCAGGCGCCCGCCTTCGTGCCGAGGCTTCGGACGCGAGCATGGAACATCCCCTCGGTGAATGCCAGACGCAAAAAACCCGGCCTCCTTGCGGGGGCCGGGCTACTTAAGTCGAAGCTTCGAGCGTTCTCTTCTCGCGAACGCTCGAAGCGCGATCAGCCGCGGGTGCGCGAGCGGATCATGAAGCTGTCGAAGGTGTATTCGGCGACCTGCCACCACAGATACTGGTCGGAGCGGTACGCCTGCATGGCGTCGATCGACTTCTTGAAGTCGGCATTCTTGGCCGAGATTTCACCCCACAGCTCGTTGGTCGCCTTCAGGCAGGCCTCGAGCACCTCGTTGGTGAACGGACGCAACTGCGTGCCGCCGGCAACCAGCCGCTTCAGCGCCGAGGGGTTCTGCATGTCATAGCGCGCAGCCATCCAGGTGTTGGCGTTGGCGGTCGCGTTGGTCAGGATCGCCTGGTAGTTCTTCGGCAGCGCGTTCCACTTTTCGAGGTTGCAGTAGGCGTGCACGGTCGGGCCGCCTTCCCAGAACCCCGGATAGTAGTAGTACTTGGCGACCTTCTGGAAGCCGAGCTTCTCGTCGTCATAGGGACCGACCCACTCGGCGGCGTCGATGGTGCCCTTTTCCAGCGCCGGGTAGATGTCGCCGCCAGCGAGCTGCTGCGGCACCACGCCGACCTTCTGCAGCACCTGGCCGGCGATGCCGCCGATGCGGAATTTGAGGCCCGAGAGATCGGCGACCGTCTTGATCTCCTTGCGGAACCAGCCGCCCATCTGGGTGCCGGTGTTGCCGCAGGGGAAGCCGATCACGCCGAACTTCTTGAAGAACTCGTTGCCGAGCGCCTCGCCGCCGCCCTGGTACCACCAGGAGTTCTGCATGCGAGCGTTGAGGCCGAACGGCACCGACGCGTAGATCGCAAAGGTCGGGTCCTTGCCCACATAGTAGTAGGACACGGTGTGGCACATCTCGACCGTGCCGTTGGAGGTCGCGTCCAGCGCCTGCAGGCCGGGGACGATCTCACCCGCCGCAAACACCTGGATCTGGAACTTGTTGTCGGTCATTTCGGCGACATACTTCGCCACCTGGTCGGCACCGCCATAGATGGTGTCCAGCGACTTCGGGAAGCTCGAGGTCAGGCGCCATTTGATTTCAGGCGAGGACTGCGCAATCGCCGGCGCGGCAACCGCCGTCGCGGCAGCACCGGCCGCAGACACTTTCAAAAAATCACGACGCTTCATCGTAAGACTTCTCCTTGAGGGGCGTTTCCCGGTGACCGCAAGCAGTTCTCCGGCAGGAGGCTTGCAAGCAGAACACTTGCAAACGCCCCGCCGAGGCGCTCTGGGTCGGCCCTTTAACACGGAAGGCGGCCTCACGGAAACGCGACAATGGCATGACCGCACCAATTAAACGAAAGTCTGATGGCGCGGGAAACTTGTCGGAAAACGCGGGCTCAGGCTGCGGCGACGACGGCTTGCCGGGGCTCGCAGACCTTGTCCCCGTCACGCGGTAAATCGCCGCGTGCGGGCCGCCCGGCCGGCACTCAGCCACCGGGTTAGCGTGGCAATCAGCGCCGCGTCGCCTCTCGCGCCTTCTTGGCTTTATCGGCCAAATGCCGTCCACGCCGGATCCAGCTTTGCGCGGTCGTCTTGCTGACGCCAAACGTCTTGGCGATCGCCATGGCGGCCTCGCCGATCGAGTCGGATTTCTTCGCAAGGTTGAACGCCACCCGGGAGGCCTCTTCGCGCTTCTCCCGCGTCAGGTGCTTACGGCGTTGCTTGTCTGCTTCGCGTGATGCTGCCATGTCGCTGGTCGCCTCACGGCCCCTCCCCGCATTACGGCTACCCGTGCCCGCCTTCAATTGACGGAACGGTGGTACGATTCGGCCAGTGCTGGACAAACATACAGGCCGGACGCGATTCAGCAATCGTCCAAGGGCGACAGGCCTGTGAAGAAAGGCCGCCGGGATGCCGGCCTTTGAGGCCCACCGGCTGACCGGGACAACAGCGCGGGCTCAGGCGGCGGCGATGACGCCTTGCAACTGCTCACGGACCTTGCTGCCGATCGCGCGGTAGATCGCCGCGTGCGGGCCGGCCGGTTCGCTCTCGACCACCGGGTTGCCGGAATCGGAGGCGGCGCGGATGGCAATATGCAGCGGGATCTCGCCGAGGAACGGCACCCCGAGTTTCTCGGCCTCGTGGCGGGCGCCGCCATGGCCGAAGATGTCCGAGCGCGTGCCGCAATGCGGGCACTGGAAATAGCTCATGTTCTCGACGATGCCGAGCACCGGCACATTGACCTTCTTGAACATCGCCAGTCCCCGCCGCGCATCGATCAGCGAGAGGTCCTGCGGCGTCGAGATGATGACGGCGCCCTTGAGCGGGACGTTCTGCGCCAACGTGAGCTGGGCGTCGCCGGTGCCGGGCGGCATGTCGACGACCAGCACATCGAGCGTGCCCCAGACGACGTCGCGCAGCATCTGGGTGATCGCCGACATCACCATCGGCCCGCGCCAGATCATCGCGGTGTCCTCCTCGACCAGGAAGCCGATCGACATGATCGACAGGCCGAAGCGCTGCAGCGGGATCATCTTCTTGTCGTCGTTGAGCTGCGGCTTCTCGCGGATGCCGGTCAACCGCGGCACCGACGGGCCGTAGATGTCGGCGTCGAGCAGCCCGACGCGCAGGCCGATGTCGCGCAGGCCGAGCGCAAGGTTGAGCGCCGTCGTCGACTTGCCGACCCCGCCCTTGCCGGAGGCAACGGCGATGACGGCAGAGATGCCGGGGATCTCGGCCTG
>NZ_JACMYP010000376.1 GCF_020889705.1 Bradyrhizobium altum
CGCACCCTGCGGTGCCCGCGCAGACGGCATGGCCGACATCGTCGAGGCCGGCGCGCCGCGTGGCGATGACGAGGCGGTAGAACCCGACGTCGCGGGCGCCGCGACGCCGCCATTCTGCTCGATCATCATCCGGATCGCTTCATCCGGCGTTGGCAGGTCGGCGACATAGGCGATCCGCACCAGCACCATCTCAGCGGCGGCCGCAGGCCGCGTCGCGGTCTGCACCTCGCTGATGCCCTTGAGCAGCATCTGCCACATCCGCGACAGCACCCGCGTCGACAGTTTTGCGGCGAATTCACGCGCGCGCACCCGCTCGGTCTCGCCGAACGCGACATTGTCGGCGGTTCCCGGCACGAACTTCACGCGGGTGACGAAATTGACGAACTCGGCCAGATCGGACAGCACCACCACCGGATCGGCGCCGACATCGTACTGCGCGCGGAATTCGGCGAAGGCGCTGGCGAGATCGCCGCGCGCCAGCGAATCGAAGAGATCGATGACCCGGGTGCGGTCGGCGAGGCCGAGCATCTGCCTGACTGCGTCCGCCTTCACGAGGCCTGCGGCATGCGCGATCGCCTGGTCGAACAGCGACAGCGAATCGCGCACCGAACCTTCGGCGGCGCGCGCGATGATGCCGAGCGCCTCGGGCTCGACCTCGACGTTTTCCTTGGCCGCGATGTTGCCGAGATGCTTCATCAGCACGTCGGCCTCGACCCGGCGCAGATCGAAGCGCTGGCAGCGCGACAGCACCGTGATCGGAACCTTGCGGATTTCGGTGGTGGCGAACACGAACTTGGCGTGCTCCGGCGGCTCCTCCAGCGTCTTCAGGAAGGCGTTGAAGGCCGCCGTCGACAGCATGTGGACTTCGTCGATGATGTAGACCTTGTAGCGCGCGCTGGCCGGCGCATAGCGCACGCTGTCATTGATCTGGCGAACATCGTCGACGCCGGTGTGCGAGGCCGCGTCCATCTCCAGCACGTCCATGTGCCGGCTTTCCATGATCGCCTGGCAGTGCACGCCGAGGTCGGGCATGTGGATGGTCGGCCCCTTCACCGAGCCGTCCGGCTTCGCGTAATTCAAGGCGCGGGCGAGGATGCGCGCGGTGGTGGTCTTGCCGACCCCGCGGACGCCGGTCAGGATCCAGGCCTGCGGAATCCGCCCGGTCTCGAACGCGTTCGAGACGGTGCGCACCATGGCCTCCTGGCCGATCAGATCCTCGAAGCTGGAGGGGCGGTATTTGCGGGCGAGAACGCGGTACGGCTTGGCCGTATCAGGCGCGCCACCCAAATCAAAGCCGCTCTGGCCTGCGCCGTCGGACGGTTGGGAGGGGTCGCCAGCGTCATTCATGCATCGATCCGCAACTTGGGAATTGTCTCGTCAACCGGCGTGCGGATAGGAGCCGAAATCAAGCGCCGGGCGCGGAGACCGCCGTTCCAGCGCGATTCGCTCGGAAAAACAGGTAGGAGACTGACGAGCGACCCGATCCGGACCTCGTTAGGGCTGCTTCCTTCCGGACCTGACCCGGTTGGCGAGTGGCTCGTCCACCGCCAATCTCCCGGTCCCTATTTGGGGCCAAAACCGCCGGAAAGCAAGCGGCCTGACCCGGCTTTGTAAGGCTGGCTTTGTGGGGCTTGTCTGGGAACACGGAAAGGCATTACTTGCCGGTCATGCCCGCCACCAACTGGTCGCTGCATTCGCAGCTCAAGAAAGACACCATCGACATCGGCGACCTGCCGCTGAGCAAGGTGCTCGTCATCAAGGATGCCCATTATCCCTGGCTCCTGCTGGTGCCGCGGCGCGACGGCGCGGTCGAGATCATCGACCTCGACGAGGTCGAGCAGGCGCAGCTGATGACGGAAATTACCCGCGTCTCGCGGGCCCTGAAAGAGGTCACCAAGTGCGACAAGCTGAATGTCGCAGCCCTCGGCAACCTCGTCCCGCAGCTGCACGTCCACGTCATCGCGCGCCGCACCAGCGACGCTGCATGGCCGCGTCCCGTTTGGGGCGTAATGCCGCCGCTGGCGCATGACGCCGAGGAAGTGCAGAATTTCATCAGCGCGCTTCGCCGCAAGATCTGGTTGGGTTGATTTTCGATGTCTGCATCCGATTCTTTTCCGCTCGGCCAGCCGGCCTTCGTCACCCATGTGCTGGACCGCGCCGCGCATCTGCGTAGCAATGACGAGAAGCTGTTCGCCCTGGAGGGCCATCGCGAGGCCAGAGCCTATGTGATCTACCGCGACTCGCTGGTCGTGAAGCAGGAGGAAGGCGGGGCCCGCGCGCTGCTCTCGCTGGAGGAGGCCCGCGGCTTTGGCGCCAATCCCGGCACGATTTTCCTCGGACTGCGCGATGCAGCGCCGATCTTCGGCATGGGGATCGCGCCGCAGGCGGCCGAAAAGCTGGTTGGGCGCGCCGACGTCGCGATCACCGAATTGCGCGGCATGGCGATGCAGGGCGTGGTGCCGCCCGAGCAGCTGTCGGCCATCGCGATGGCAAAATCGATGGTGACCTGGCACCAGCGCCACGGCTTCTGTCCGAACTGCGGCACCCGCACGGCGATGAAGGATGGCGGCTGGAAGCGCGAATGTCCGAGCTGCAAGGCCGAGCACTTTCCGCGCACCGATCCGGTCGTGATCATGCTGGTCACGTCGGGCGACAAGGTGCTGCTCGGCCGGCAGAAGCAGTTCATGCCCGGGATGTATTCCTGCCTCGCCGGCTTCGTCGAAGCCGCCGAGACCATCGAGGACGCGGTCCGGCGCGAGATTTTCGAGGAGTCCGGCATCCGCTGCACCGACGTCAATTATTATATGACGCAGCCCTGGCCCTATCCGTCGTCGCTGATGATCGGCTGCACCGCGCGCGCGACCAACGAGGACATCGTGGTCGACCGCACTGAGCTCGAGGATGCGCGCTGGTTCGACCATGCGGAGGCGACGCTGATGCTCAAGCGCCAGCATCCCGACGGCCTGGCCGGACCGCACCCGTTCGCGATTGCCCATCATTTGCTCGGCCGCTGGGTGCATCATCGAAATCCGTTGGACCAATAGCGGGAACCGGACATCGTTCTGCCGATTAGACCTGCACACAGCTTGTGGCAGTTGACGGAACCATTGCGACGGACCCCTGCATGAATTTTCAGAACGGCGCTACGAAAGTCCCGCCCCGCATCCTCTGCATCGGCCTGCCGGTGCGCGACCTGACCTTCCGCGTCAACGTACCGGCCCGCGGCTCCAAGGAGAACGCGACCCATTTCGACGAGATCTGCGGCGGCAACGCGTTGAACGCCGCCATCGGCATCGTCCGGCTGGGCGGCCGCGCCTCGATCTGCGGCCCGATGGGCGATTCGCGGGAGACCTCGAGCCGCTACATCTTCGACAAGCTGGCCCAGGAGGGCATCGAGGCCAACCATCTCATCCACATGCCGGACCTGGTCACCCCGATCTCGGCGATCATGATCGACGACACCGGCGAGCGCACCATCGTCACCTTCCGCGATCCTGAGCTCTGGAAGGTCAAGCTGCCGCCGACCGAGCTGCTGCTGGAGGATTGCGCGGCGATCCTGACCGAGAGCCGCTGCGCGCCGTTCTGCACCGAGCTTTGCGCCGAGGCCGTCAAGCGCGGCATTCCCGTGGTGGTCGACGTCGACCGCGCGATGTCGATGCGGGAAGGGCTGCTCACCGCCTCGTCCCATCTGGTATTTTCCAGCGAGCCGCTGCAGCAGACCGCCGACGTCACCGACGACGGCCAGGCGCTGCAAAAGCTCGCCAAGCTCACCCCCTCCTTCCTGGCCGGCACGCGCGGCCCGAAGGGCACGATCTGGCTCAACGAGAAGGGCGGGCTCGAGGAGACGGCGGCCTTCCCGGTCCATACCGTCGACACGCTGGGCGCCGGCGACGTCTTCCACGGGGCGTTTGCCCTCGCCATTACCGAGAAGCAGGAGTTGCGGCAGGCGCTCCGCTTTGCCTCGGCTGCTGCAGCGCTGAAATGCACCCGCTTCGGGGGCGCTTATGCCGCACCGCAACGTACTGAAGTTGAAGCGTTTTTGGGCGAGCACGCCGACGTCCGGCCGGCCTGACCGGCCACGACCCGCTTGATTTGGAAGATTTTTCTCTATATGAGGGAGTTTGAACCTTCATGTGGAACTTTCTTCTATGACCGATGTCGCCATTCAGCTTCATGACAACAACCGCCGCCTCGACGCCATCGATCGCAAGATCCTGACCGTGTTGCAGGAGGACGCCTCGCTCTCCGTCGCCGAAATCGGCGACCGGGTCGGGCTGTCGTCGACGCCGTGCTGGAAGCGCATCCAGCGGCTCGAGGCCGACGGCGTGATCCTGCGCCGCGTCGCGCTGGTCGATCAGAACAAGATCGGGCTCGGGATCTCGGTGTTCGTGTCGGTCGAGAGCGCCGACCATTCGGAAGCCTGGCTGCGCAAATTCGCCGACGCCGTCAGCGCCATGCCCGAAGTGATGGAATTCTACCGGATGGCCGGCGACGTCGACTACATGCTGCGCGTCGTGGTCGCCGACATGCAGGCCTACGACGTCTTCTACAAGAAGCTGATCTCGGCCGTGCCGCTGAAGAACGTCACCTCGCGCTTCGCGATGGAGAAGATCAAGTCGGTGACGGCGCTGCCGGTGCCGGCGGCGTAAGCGCCGCACACACCCGCATAATACGTCGATACGCCCCCAGGTAGTCCGCCTGCCCGGTATTTACCTGAAGTTAGCGCCAGCAGCGGTATTCTGCTGCGATGGAGCCGGGGAGATCATCCCAGCGAGACGACGGCCCGCATGGCCAGGCGCGGCCGCATTGCTGATTGCGAGCTGGATCGCGATCGCAATGCTGTCGTTGCAGGTGCGTGCGGGCACCGAAGTGGTGGCCGTGGCTTTTCCGCCGTGGTGGCGCGCCGAGCGCGCGCTGACGGCCGCTGCTGCCGCCAATGCGTCGATCGTTCGGATGACCGCCATTCCGGCCCTGCTGGTGGTGCGGCCTGACCGCGATGGCGGGCTGAGCCGGCTGTATGAGGCCGGCGCCTTGCTGACCATGGATCCGCAGGCGATCGCTGGCTGCTTCAAGGCGGACGACGATCAGGGGGTTGGGAATGACCTTCGAAGGCGATGAAATGGCCGCCCTGCGCGAGACGGCCAGCAAGATCCTGTTCGCGGTGCTCTGGCTGCACGTTCCGATCGCAATCATCGTCGGCCTGACGCTGCACACCGACTGGCTGATCCCGGCCGGCTTCATGGTCGCGATGGCGCTCGCCGCGACGCTGTCGTGGCGCATGTCGGGCAACGGCGTTTCAACGCAGCTGATCGTTGCCGTGGCCTTGATGGCCGGCGTGTCGATGCTGGTCTACCAGTTCGCGGGCCACCGCTGGCAGGTCGACATGCACATGTACTTCTTCGCCGCGCTGGCCTGCCTCGTCGCCTATTGCGACTATCGGCCGATCGTCGCCGGCACGGTTGCGGTTGCCCTGCATCACCTGACGCTGAATTTCATCCTGCCGGCCGCGATCTATCCCGGCGGCGCCGACCTCAGTCGCGTCGTTCCCCACGCCGTGATCCTCCTGATCGAGGCTGGCGTACTGATCTGGCTCGCGCACACGCTTGCCGAACTTTTCAAGACGTCGGCGCAGAAGGCGGCGGAGGCCGAGGCCGCCAGTGCCGCCGAAGCGCGCGCCAATGCCGAACGCATCGAGGCCGAACGGGCCAAGCACGACCGTGATGCCGCGCGGCGCGAGCTCGCCGCCGGCTTCGAACGAAAGATCGGCGAGGTCGTCGAGGCCGTCGCGGTGGCGGCGAACGCGATGCAGGGCCTGTCGGCGACGATGAACGGCAGCAACGCGGAAACCATCCGTCAGGCCACGGCGGCCGCCTCCGCATCGACGCTGGCATCGAGCAATGTGGAAACCGTGGCGTCGGCGACCGAGGAGCTGACGGCCTCGATCAACAACATCGCCGAGCATGTGACGCGCTCGGCGCGGATCGCCGCCAAGGCCGCCGAAGAGGCGCGCCGCACCAACAGCGTCGTGCAAGGTCTTGCCGCCGGTACGCAGAAGATCGGCGAAGTGGTGACGTTGATCCAGAGCATCGCCAGCCAGACCAACCTGCTCGCCCTGAACGCAACCATCGAAGCGGCGCGCGCCGGCGAGCATGGCCGCGGATTCGCGGTCGTCGCGAGCGAGGTCAAGGCACTGGCCAATCAGACCGCCAAGGCGACCGAAGAGATTTCAGCTCAGATCCAGGATATCCAGAGCGCGACCGGCGCAGCCGTTAGCGCGATCGGGACCATCGGGACCACCATCGCGGAAATCGACCAGGTCTCCGGCGAGATCGCGGCCGCCGTCGATCAGCAGGGCGCGGCGACCCGCGAGATCTCCAGCAATTTGCAGCAGGCCGCCGACCGCACCCGGGACGTCAACAAGGGCATCCTCAACGTCAACCGCGCGTCCGAACAGGCCGGCGGCGCGAGCGCACAATTGCTCGATGCGGCGAACGGCCTGTCGTCGCAGTCGGAGTGGCTGAAGACCGAGCTAGACCGCTTCCTGGCCTCGCTGCGGGCGGCGTGAGGAACTGTC
>NZ_JACMYP010000377.1 GCF_020889705.1 Bradyrhizobium altum
TTTGGGGCTCAGGCCCTGGCACAGGGGGCGACGCTGACCTCTGCCAGATAAAGATTGCGAAGGAGTGTCGCTTGTTGCCCGCGAAAAGCTATTCAGACTTCGTCATTCTATCACAGCTCTTCACTCTTGAAGAGGCGGGCCCTGAACGCTCCACGGCGCCCGGGCGAACACGCGGCGAACCATCGGTTCGAAGACCTCAAGCGGGAGCGTGTCATAGTCTGGATCGAAGGCGGCCTGATCCCATTCGCAAAACTCGGCCGTGGCATCGAAGGCGGGATGGCCGCGAAACTGTTCGCGCATATTTCGATCCCTGCCCGTGGGATGAAAGAAATAATAGCCTGCAAAGATGCTGTGCTGCTTAATGATCCAGTGGGTAGTTCTGCTCACATAGGGTTGCAGCACCGTGGCAGCATACTCCGCATGGTTCGACGGCGCCAGCAATCACCGATGTCATGAAGGAGAGCCGCCACCACCAACTCTTCGCTAGCCTCCTAGGCTCGAGTTGCGGTGGCGAATGCACATAACGGTCGACCTGATCGCCCCGAAGCTGTTGCGAAGCAAAGGTAGATAGGCAAGCACCCGGTTAGCGGCTCGCCGCGACGAATGGCTTGGCGAGTTCCATGATGAGCGCATAGTCCTCGGCGGAGCCCTCGTCCAACCGGGTGTAACTGACGGCATGCCGCGATCGCTGGTTAGTCATGGAGGCGCTCCTCCGTTGGTGTTGGCACCGATCGCAGGCGGTTGATCCGTTGCCAGCTGAGCCACACAAAAATGGCTCTCGGCTCTTGCGCTCACTGCCGCGAGTCCGTGCCCCTACGCCCCTTGTTTGCATTTGCGTTGCTAAGCGCAAATGCCTTAGACTTGAACGATTGAAGCCCCTCAGCAGCTTCCGCCGCTCACTCGTAGTACACGTAGAATCGAGTCTCGATACTCTCGCGGGGCTTTGCATTGGGGTACGCTCGGCGATTGTCGAACGCCGAGTGAGCAGACCACGGACGGTAATGCATGTCGGAGTCATAGCCCTTGAACAGATAGAGCTCATCCGGCGTCATGTCAGGAATGTAGTACCACCGCTGAGAAGGATTGTAGTGAGGAATCCAAGCCCTAACAGTGGCGCCATATTTGGTCTGTGACGCGTCCACAAGATCAGCATCTAAAATGGAGGAGCCGTCGCAGAACGCCAGAGGGAAATCATGCGGAGGCTGCGAGAGAACACGCCAAGTCTGAATGATCATCAATCGCGAATACGACCGAATCTCAATGTTCTGCAGCTGGTTATCACGCGCGGCGATCATAGGCCCCGCGACCGGCGAGAAATCAATATGGGCGAATCCAGCCCCGAAGCTTCTTACTGAACGCTTGTTCGCAGAGTCCATCGCATCCGTTACCGAGCCACCGGGAAAGGAGTTGCTCCCACCAATCGAACGAATAACGACGCCGCCAAGGTCCGCGGTCGTGACCCATGACGCATTAAAGTAGTCCTTGATGAATGGAACCATCTCCTCCAGATAGTTCTTGCGCAGGATCGCCGGATCACGCTCGTTTGCGCAAGATACCTTGTGCTGAATGAGAGTGAAGCCCTCCCTGTCGAGCGATAGCTCGTCCACGATCGGACGCGCGTTGCGAATAGTGACGTCATGGTCGACAAAGGGAATGCCGTATCCTGCCGGCGTATACTCATCAGCTCCTTCGCCGGGCGCGCGTCGAGCAAAGCCCATTCGACCCTGCACACGCTCCAGCTGTTTCGTATTGCCCATGGCGCTTTCCTAGCCCACTATTACCGTTTGCTCAGGAAAAACATAACGGAAAGCGAAACCAAAAGACCGCGTGAATCCATCCAGATTTGCAGAAATTCTGCCAATTGAGCGGCACCTTGTACCGATTTCGACGTACTGAGCCATTGGGCACGGTGGGATGTTCGCCTGCAGCCGGCTAAGGTACCTAAGTGTTCAAAAGTCAGCTGTTCGCGGACCGCCGCACCTTCCACGGAGGCTGATCTGAAGCGGTAAGGCAGTTTGCGAGCCAGCGTTGGTCGGCTTCGGCTGGCTGCTTTCGGTTCCCTAATTGCTTCCCCCAATCTTCCGGCGTCCTCGGTGGCCGAGTAGCCCGAGGGGCGCTGAAAAGTTAGTCCGATCGCCGACGTGTTGACAGTGACCCTTCGCACAGGAGCGGAGGCCATAGGCATCTTGTCGCACGCTTGACGTTGGTGTGGCCGATAATTGCGAGCTAGCGCTGGCTGATCGCGGACGGTGCGATCGCCGTCCCCGGGCGGATCTTCGCCACCGGCTTAGTTCGCACTCAGCGCAGCTCCATGCCTGCGCCGGTGCACTTCGGACGGGGCTTCGCGTGCAGCAATGCCAGCTCCAACAGACGCTCGCGCGCGTTCCCCTGCACGGGGTCCCCTGCGTCTGCTGTCGGTGTCGCGTGAACCGGTTCCGCTCGCCAGCGGGCGCCAGCCCCTCGTTACCCTCGCCCGTGATCACGCGAACGAGATGAAGGTGCTTGTCGTCGACACCGAAGTGAGCGGCAGGATGATCGATGGATGCCGATCGGCGGCGCGACGAGTCCGGCGACCGCGCGGTCAGCGAGTGGTCGAGTGCGGCTATCGTGCCCAGCACGGTCAACAGCAGCGTGACCGACACCGTGATGAAGGTCGAGTCGTGCAGCGCGCCCTACCAACGGCAAGTCCGGAAAAGCTCCTGATACCAACGCAGCTACAGCCGTGGCAGCGGAAGGAAGGACGCCGAATTGAAGGACAGCGGGATGATAAGAAGGATCGCGGCGATCAGGAACAGCAGCACTGCCCCACATCAGCCAGTGCGCGTAGGCCGTCCGCTCGCGGCGGCGAGGAGAACGCAAGCCCTCCCGCCGTTCCTTGTTCTTATTTCGCCAGCCAGACGGTAAAGCGCTGCCGCAGCACATCGCCCTTCTCAGCCCAGAAGGCAGCGTCTCTCTGTAGACCCTTGCCAATATGGTTCACCGCAGTCGGAAGGTGGGACATCATTGCCGGATCGACAAGCGCCATCGCGTCCTTGTTGGTGGGCCCGTAGGGCAGGTAGCGCGTCAGGTCAGCCTGCGCCTGGGGCGAGCCGGCGAACGCGAGGAATTTGTAGGCAGCGTCCCGATGCGGACTGCCCTTGGGAATCGCCCAGAAACCCGCCTCCCACGTGTGGGCATCCCACATGATCTCGAAGTGCTTGCCGGAGTTCTTGACGGCATCGTAGATGCGGCCGTTCGGCGCTTGGGTCATGACGACCTGACCATCAGCAAGCAGCTGGGCCGCCTGGGCGAGGGACTGGAACCAGACGACGTCCTTCTTGATCGTGTCGAGCTTCTTGAAGGCGCGGTCGATGCCCTCTGGCGTGTTGAGAACCTTGTAGACATCCTTGAGGTCGACGCCGTCGGCGTTGAGCGCCCATACGAGAAATTTGTCGGGATGAATCTTCCACAGTCCGCGCTTGCCGGGGAATTTCTGCGTATCGAAAAAGTCGGCAATGGATTTTGGGCCGTTCGGCAGCTTGTCCTTGTCGTAGGCGATAACCGAGGCAGAGACTTCGTATGGCACTCCGCAGTCCGACGTGTCTTCGCTCGTGAACTTGGCCCGGTCGAGGCCCAGCTTCTTCCAGTCGACCGTCTCAAGGATCCCCTCGGCGCACAGTTGCATGACCGCGTTGGAGGCCACGTCGACCACGTCCCAGCTCACGCTCTTAGACTCGACCATGGCGTTGACCTTGGCGGACTCGCCGTTGTACTCGTCTTCACTGATCTTGACCCCGGTTGCCTTCGAGAAAGGCTCGAAAAAGGCCTTGCGCACAGCCGCCTGGTAGGTTCCTCCAAAGGAGGTGATCGTCAGCTGATCGTCCGCAAAGGCGGGTTTCGCCAGCGCAATCGCCCCGGCTGTCAGGCTGGTCACGGCCAGGGCGTTGGCAATGCTTAAGGATGTCCTCATCGTGTTACTCTCCCCTGCTATGCCACCTCCAGGATGGAGGCGGCGTTGTCGAAGGCCCACCTTGCTTGCAGCCTCGGTCGTCGTCATGGCGCGTCGAGCGTCCGACAAAGCTCCGTTTTCGAGCCGATGGTGATCGCCGCACCGGGCTCGACCAGTACCACGCCTTCTGAGTTCGGCAGCTTGATTACGAAGTCATCACGGCCGCAGCCGAGATCCGGGTACTCACGTGGTCGCCCAAATAGATCAACTCTACAATCCGCGCATTAAAGATATTGGACAGCGAGCCGAACATCCTGTTCAGCTTCATTGGCTCCAGCCGCAACAACTGCACGGTCGGCCGATTGATCGCCTCGACATTGATCACCGGTGTCTGCACATTGCCCGCGCGCGGAATTTCCACTTTACAGATCGTGACACACATCGCCACGACCCTGCCGTGCAAGCCGGTTGCTCCCGCCAATGAATTGAGCGACAATGGCGTTCTGCGGCTGCTCAAACGGCTCGGCAGGCGCGGCGAGCTGCTGGACGCCCCCGTCATCGAACACCGCTATGCGGCTCGACATGGTCAGCGCCTCGCTTGGTCATGCATTACATACTGCGTTTGACTTTGCGACCTTGGGTCATAGGCGTTGTCTTTCACCGAAATATTACTGGGCTGATCGAGCCGAATTTCATTGATGTGGCACCTCGGATAGCGGAATCCTGCGCGAACTCAGCGAATAAGCGGATTTATGCCATCAGCAGGCTGGAGCTGGCGGGCGCAAGGCCGACAGGCATCTGAACTTGGATCGATGAAGCCGACGACCCATGGCTGCCTGCAAGCCGGCCCTGAGTCGCGGCAATACGATCGACTGCATTTCATCGCCAGGCGCATGCAGAACTCGCTCGTCGAGAGCTTCGACAAATGCGAGATCGGTCGTAGTGGTAAGGCCCGCCATCAGCTTGCGGCGGGCCCCGGCCCCTAGCTTGCCCCGTTTGACCGCGTCATCGAAGTTCGTGGCGACAGCCGATTGCGCGGCTCCAGACCTGCTCGAGCTCCATTTCAATCAAGGTTGACCGGAATCCCTGCTTGAAGCAGGCCGGCAGCGATACCGACGTCCGTCGCTCTGCCATCAATCTACCTGACGTTGTCGCGTGGTGTCGCTGGAGTCGCGCCGAAGTCCCCAAATTCCATACTTGAAATTCGAGGCGGTTTGCAGGAAAGCTTCCATTCCTCTCAGTTGGGCGCGATCGGAAGGACGAAGGCGACCAGAATGAACAGCGGAAGCGACAGGAAGAAGGTGAAGGGCCTCCGGTTTACGCGAGCGCTCGATCGGCTGCAGCTGCATCCGCACCGGCATGTTGTCGCGACTGCTGGCGATTTGGACGGCCACCGTCGCTATCGCCGCCTCCTCTCTTCGGCGTTCGAGGCAGCGAGGAAAACAGAAGCTCTCCCCGCCGTTCTTGGCTCTTACTTCGCCAGCCAGGCGGTAAAGCGCTGGCGCAGCTCGTCGCCCTTGTCAGCCCAGAAGGCGGGATCGCCCTTCAGAGCATTGGCCATATGGTCGGGCGCGGTCGGCAGGTGCGGCTGGATCGTCGGATCGACAAGCGCCATCGCGTCGCTATTGGCGGGTCCGTAGGGGATGTATTTCGTCAGGTTGGCCTGCGCCTCGGGCGAAGTGGCGAAGGCGATGAACTTGTAGGCATCGTCCGGCCGCGGACCGCCCTTAGGGATCACCCAAATGTTGGCCGCTCCCCATTCCTCGGCATCCCACATAATCTCGAAATGCTTGCCGGAATTCTTGACGGCATCGTAGATACGGCCGTTGTAGGCCGAGGTCATGACGACTTGGCCATCGGCGAGAAGCTGCGGCGGCTGGGCGCCGGCCTGCCACCAGACGACGTCCTTCTTGATCGTGTCGAGCTTCTTGAATGCACGGTCAACACCCTCGGGCGTGTTGAGGACCTTGTAGACGTCCCTGATGGCGATGCCGTCCGCGATCAAGGCCCATTCCAGATTGCCGAAGGGGCTTTTAAGCAGACCGCGTTTGCCGGGAAATTTCCTCAGGTCAAAAAGGTCGGCGATGGTCTTCGGGCCATTCGGGAATCTCTCCCTGTCATACGCGACGATTGTGGCAGATATGACCGAGGGCACGCCACATTCATACTTGTCGCCATCCGTGAACTTGGCCCGGTCGCGGCCCAACTTGTTCCAGTCGATCGTCTCAAGGACGCCCTCAGCACACAATTGAGTGACCCAGCTCGAGTAGCCGTTGGCCACGTCCCAGCTCACGGTCTTCGTCTCGACCATCGCACGGATCTTGGCGGCCTCGCCGTTGAACTCGTCTTCGGTGACCTTGATCCTGGTCGCTTTCGAGAAGGGCTCGAAAAAGGCCTTGCGCTCGGCTGCCTGCAGGGCGCCGCCCCAGGAAACGATCGTCAGCTGATCGCCGGCAAAAGCAGGTTTTGCTGGCGCAAGCGCCCCGGCTGCCAGGCCAACTACGGCCAAGGCACCGACGGCCGTCAATGTCTTTCCCATCGTCTACTCTCTCCTCGCTATGCCAGCGCCAAGTATGGAGACGGCGTGGCCGAAGGCCCATCGCGCTCGCGACGAAGCCTCAGTCGT
>NZ_JACMYP010000378.1 GCF_020889705.1 Bradyrhizobium altum
CGCCGAGCGGGCCGCGAGCAGGGTCAGGTCCAGCGCTTCGGGAACGCGAAACACGTCAGCCGCCGGGACCGGCAATGTCGAGACCGATGCCAGCTGGGCAGGCTGCGGCTGCGGCCACAGCGTGCGGACGGACGCGCCGACGCGCGCGCGCTGCGCGTGATCTAGAATGTCGGCATCGCGCCAATCCATGTCGGCAAACACCGGCGCCGGCAGCGTCCGCGCCGCGGTGAAGAGGAAGTTCGGAATTTTTGGCCAGCGCGTGATCGCGACCGTCTCGGTCGGCGGACGCATAAACCATTGCTGCGGCTCGGTGGGCGTCGCCGGGCGGTCCGCTGTCGCGGGCACGACATGGACGATGCGGTAGCCGCGCTCCTTCAGTGTGTTGAGGATGCGCGGCAGCGCCGCGACGGTGCGCGGCTGGATGTCGTGCAGCAGCAGGATGCCCTTGTGCTTGGCCTCGATCCGCTGGATCGCGAGGTCGTAGACCCGCTGCGGCGAGATGTGGCGCCAGTCGTCGGCCGGGAAGTCGGCGCTCCAGACCTGGATGCCCTGTGAGGCCAGATAGGCTTCGGGGATCTCGGCGCGCATCAGGCCGGGGATCCGGAAGAACGGCGCGAGCTTGCTGGTGTCGCCGTTGAGCGCGGCGAGCGTCGAGGCGATGCCGTCGTCGACCTCCTGCCGCACGCGCTCGAGCGGCATCTTGTTCATCGTCAGCGGATGGTTCTGGGTGTGCGTGCCGACGGTATGCCCGGCCGCGATCAGCTTGCGCACGCCCTCCGGATTGAACCGGGCCTGGGAGCCGATGGTGAAGAAGGTCGCCTTGACGCATTGGCTGGCGAGAATGGCCTGCACCTGGTTGCTGTATTTCGGCAGCGGCCCGTCGTCGAAGGTCAGCACCACCTCGTGATCGGCGAGCGGCAGCGTCTCCGGATACTGCATCGTGCCGATCCGCGGATGCTCCCTGGGATCGACGACGATGGTCCGCGAGGTGCCGAGCGCGTTGGGGTTACCCGGACAATCCGCAGCAAGGCCGGCCTGCGGCGTCACGAAGCTGCAGCCCAGCAGCGCCGCGCTGATCACGGTCCGCGACCGCTTCCGGATCATCACCAGGACGTCTGCAATCATCAATCTCGGCCGCATTCCAAACGCACTGACGAATCCTTAGGTGCGGCCTCATGAATGCCGCCTTAACAGTCTGTAATCCACCTTGGGTCCCGGGTTCAATGTGTCCGGTCAGACACGGTTTTCAACGCCGCCGGGACGACGTGGACGACGTGATAATTATGCTCCTGCAGGTACCTTAGGAAGGCCGGCAGCATCTCGGCCGTTCGCATCTGCGGGTCATGCAGCAGGATAATTCCCTTGCGATGGCCCTCGAGCCGCCCGGTGAGCAGCTTGAGTTCCTCCTCGGGGGTCATCTTGTTCCAATCGCTGGCCCAGAAATCGGCGCCGAACACCGCAATGCCGCGCTTTTCCATGCGCTCGAGCAGGGCGGGCGTCGACTCGAAATACGGGAACCGGAAGAACGGCGTGCTCGGGACCGTGCTCGCGGTGCCGCGCAGGGCCGTCTGGATCGCTTCGATCCCCCGATTGATGTTCGCCTCGGCCTGATCCGTCGGCATTTTGTTGAGATGCGGATGGTCCCAGCTGTGATAGCCGATGCTGTGCCCGAGCCGCGCAATCTTGCGGACCATGTCGGGATGATCGGCCGCATTGCGGCCGACCATGAAGAAGGTGGCCTGCACGCATTCGGTTGCCAGTGCCGTCAGCACCTTGTCGGTGACGCCAGGTGTCGGCCCGTCGTCGAAGGTCAGCACGACTTCGCCATCCCGCAGCGGCAGGGTCTGCGGAAAGCTTTTCTGCCCGACGCGCGGATAGGTCGCAGGGTCGACCTCCAGCACACGCGAGGTGCCGAGCGCGTCCTTGCGCGGGCATTCGGCGGCCTTCGCCGAGCTAATCAGCGCAACAGGCGCGAGCGCGATCAGCGCCGCGACAATGTTCAGGATCGGTCGCGGTGCGCTCGACATCTTTCTCATTGCACTGGGCCCCACCGATTAGGTAATCCGTTCCGCACTCATCAGAGCAGTTTTTCCTCTCCTGTCAAACCGGCGAAACACGGCATGGCCGAGAATATCGACGTTGCCGAACCCGCCGAGACCGACCCGCTCGCCCGGATGCCGATGCGGGACGAGGAGGGCCAGCTCCGCCCCGAATTCGTCGCTGGCATCACCCGGGCCATCCATGCCGCGGACCGGCCCCTGCTGTGCGAGGTGGTGGCGGAACTGCACGAGGCCGATCTCGGCGACCTGATCGAGGCGCTGGAGCCGGACGACCGCGTCACCCTGGTCGAGATCACCGGCACGGACTTCGACTTCTCGGCGCTCAACGAGGTCGACGAGACGGTCCGCGAGGAGATCCTCGAGGAACTCGAGCCGGAGACCGTTGCCGAGGGCGTCCGCGAACTCGAATCCGACGACGCCGTCGAGCTGCTGGAAAGCCTCGACGAGGAGGATCAGGAAGAGATCCTGGAGAAGCTGCCGGCGGCCGAACGCGAGGACATCGAGCGCAGCCTGCTGTATCCGGAGAATTCCGCCGGCCGGCGGATGCAGACCGAGTTCATCGCGGTGCCGCCGGACTGGAAAGTCGGGCAAGCGATCGACTACATGCGCGACACGCCCGATCTGCCGGACCGCTTCTACGAGATTTATGTGGTCGACGCCGACAAGCATTTGCTGGGCGCGGTGCCGCTCGACGTGCTGCTGCGCACGCGCCGCCCGGTTCCGGTCAAGGACCTGATCGACGAGGGCCGTCGTCGGGTCTCCGCGCTGGAAGACCAGGAAGAGGTCGCGCGGATGTTCGGCAAGTACAATCTGGTCGCGGCTCCCGTGGTCGACACCACCGAGCGGCTGGTCGGCGTGATCACCATCGACGACGTCGTCGACGTGATCGAGGAGGAGGCCGACGAGGATCTCAAGGCGCTGGGCGGCGTCACCCACCCTGAAGAGCTGTCCGACACGGTCTGGACCATCGCCCGCGGCCGGTTCAACTGGCTCCTGGTCAATCTCGCCACCGCGTTCCTGGCCTCGTCGGTGCTCGGACTGTTCGAGGGCCAGCTCGAGAAGATGGTGGCGCTCGCGGTGCTGGCGCCGATCGTGGCGAGCCAGGGCGGCAACGCGGCGACCCAGACCATGACGGTCGCGGTGCGCGCGCTCGCCACCCGCGAGCTCGGTGCGTTCAACGCGACGCGCGTGGTGTTGCGCGAGACCATGGTCGGGCTCGTCAACGGCCTCGCCTTTGCCGTCATCACCGGCATCGCCGCGGTGGCCTGGTTCAAGATCCCCGGCCTCGGCATCGTGATCGGGCTTGCGATCATCTGCAACCTGGTCGCCGGCGCGCTCGGCGGTATCCTGATTCCGATGGTGCTGGAACGGGTGCGCGCCGATCCCGCGGTCGCCTCCGGCACCTTCGTCACGACCGTCACCGACGTGGTCGGCTTCTTCTCGTTTCTCGGCATCGCCACGCTGTGGTTCGGGCTGAAATAGCCCGGCGCCTGCGGGCGCGCTTATCGTTAATCGCGCCTTAACGGGGTTGGCGGATGATGGTCCTATCTCCAAAGGGGCCATCACGGGGGCCATCATGCAGCGGTTGCGGCTCAAGGCGGACGGACGAATCGTCGAATTGCGCGACGGGCAGGAAATCCCTCTCGTGCCCGCACATCCGGCCGAGGCGGCGTTGCAGCCTTCGGCCTCGCAACCGGCCGTGCGCGATCTGCGCCGTCGGGCCCAGCTCACCCAGCTCGAATTCGCCGCCAAGCTCGGCGTGCCGGTGGAGACCATCCGCAACTGGGAGCAGGGCAAGCGCGCCCCGCGGGGACCCGCCCGCGCGCTGCTCGCGGTGATCGCCCATTCGCCGGAGACAGTGTTCGCCGCGCTGTCGAGCGAGCCGACGGCGGCGTGAGCGGGTACGTCGCGGGCTCCACCATCACTCGGTCTCTTGGAAGCCGTCGTCCTGGCGAAAGCCAGGACCCATAACCACCGCATGTGATTGTGAGAGGGATTGGGGCCCCAGTGTCGTGCAGCAATGACCATTTGGGGTAATGGGTCCTGGCTTTCGCCAGGACGACGATGAGGGTGGTTCTCGCGCGATACGACGCACCGTCATTGCGTACCTCATGCCGGTGTCATCGCCCGGCTTGCCGCCTTCGCTAGAGCTTCGGCGCGCCAAGGATGCATGGCCTCGTCGAAGCCTTGGCGTAGACGGGACCGGGCGATCCAGTATTCCAGAGACGCCGGTCCTCGAATCGAGAAGCCGCGGCGCACTGGATCACCCGCATGCGCGGGCGATGACAGTGTGGGTGGGGGCGCAGCTTCGCATTCTCGCGACATGATCTGTCCGAGCTTTGCATCTCGTTTCGCCCTCCCTCTTAAAGAGGGCGCAGGGAACGCCAGGCGCCGGCGCGTGCCGGCCGCAACGAGACGGAAGGACCTTCGCCGCGGCTTGTGGAGCGCGAGGCGTGGTCTTGCGGGGAGCCGCCGCGTCATGGGGCTTGCCAGGAAGGCGGTTTGGCCGCTTTAATCCAAGGATTGCAGTACGTTCTTATTTGAAGCGTGGATTTCCCCATGAAGGCCATCGAGCAGATCATTGCCGGCTACGTGTCGCTGAAGAATCGTCAGGCGCTGGAACAGCTGCGAGACCATCGCCAACACCTGCTGGACGATGTTCGAACGCACGGCGTTCCGGGTTTCAGGCCATCGGTCGTGAACGAGACTCTCTCCGAGGAGATCGAGCTCATCGAGGGAGCATTGGCTCGCTTCGACGAGGGCGGATAGCTCGCGACCGGGGCGTCAAGCCGGCTGGTCATCGTCTTTCTGCGATTGCGACAGACTTCTATTTGGGAGGTACGCATGATCGATCAGAGAACTGCGCCTTATGCTGCCCTTTTGCTGCGCGTTACGCTTGCCGGACTGTTCATTATGCATCTCTATGGCAAATGCGTGCTGAAGCCGATTAGCCTGTGGTGGAACGGCCTTTCCAAACTCGGTTATCCCGAATGGGTTCTTGCCTATGCCCTAAGCGCCGAATTCGGATCGGCGCTTCTGCTGCTGCTCGGCATCTATACGCGCTGGGTGAGCATCTACGCGATCCCGATGATGCTGGGCGCAACCCACTTCTGGATGCTTCGAAAGGGCTACTGGTTCACGGAAGCGGGCTGGGAGATGCCGTTGGTGTGGGCGATCATGCTGGCCGTCCAGGCGCTGCTGGGCGACGGAGCATTTGCGGTAAGGGTTCCCAAGCTGCCTTGGGAGCGTCGGCTTCAACCAACGACAGCCTGACGGTTTCGCTACCGGGCCGGCGGGTGCGTGTGATCGACGCGCGGCCCGCGATACGGTCACATTATCAGGGGGAGGACATTGCCCATGCTGCGTATTGCCACACTGATATTGCTCGCTTCCGCCGCCACTGTTCACGCAGAAATCGTCCGCAAGGAATTGAAGCGCGCCGACGTGGCTGGGACCAACATGGAAGCCATTGAGGTCTATCTTGAGGTCCCGCCGGGTGAAAGTCTCCCGCGCCACACGCATCAAGGCGAGGAAATCGTGTACGTCATCCAGGGAGCGACCTTGCTCTTGCCGGATGGATCACAAACCGAACTTCCCACCGGCGCCGGCGTGATCAACCAGCGTGGCGTGCCGCACGCTGGCTTCAAGATTGGCGGCGACAAGACGCTGAAACTGATCAACGTCTTCGTGGTCGACAAGGGCAAGCCCTTGACCGAAATCGTTCAGTAGACCAACCGGGCAGCACTCTAGCACCGGTCAGCCGCAGCACGGCTGCTTGGCTTTCGGCGCGCAGCACGACTGCTGTTCCTGCAGCCATCGGTCGCGCGGCTTGCAACTCGACGGGCGCGCCGAGAGATAGACGCGGATCGCGGCGTCGCCGGCATCCATGCGTTCCGCGCGATAGATTTGCATCGGCCGAACGCCATCGCTGACCTCGAAGGTCAGCTTGGCTTGCGGATCGAAGCCGACGGCTTCGTCGACCTTGCGGATGATCGCAAGAAACTTCCCGGCCGGCATGTGGCCCCGGTTTTCCTCCTCGATGTCCCAGAGTTGAATGAAGGTCTCGCTCCAGCTCTCGGGGTTCGCGCCGCAATCGAGCCCTTTGAACGAGCCGGTTTTGACTTCGGTCACGTGGTAGCTGGGACGGACATCCCGGCCGTCGTAACTGAAGATCAGCGGCTTCTCCCTGTGTGCCTCGAGGCTGGAAAGCAGCGCTGCGGACGAGAGCTCTTCGACCGGGTGCAGGGCGCCGACGGTCGATCGGGTATTGGCAAGCGGGTTCACGGCTGCTATCCTCATTTCAATGATTCTTGAATTATAGGATTATCGAAAGATGGAGGAGCGTCAAGCCCGAACCGCCTTCGCCGCGCTGTCGCAGGAAACGCGGCTGCGGATCGTGCGGCTTCTGGTCCAGGCCGGTCCCGATGGCATGGCGGCAGGGGCGATTGCCGAGGTTGTCGAAGTATCGCCA
>NZ_JACMYP010000379.1 GCF_020889705.1 Bradyrhizobium altum
CTGGGTGGTATTGATCAATGGAAATGAACTGCTGATAAACGTCGTGAAATTTGACAAGCCAAAGATGCTGACAGGCTTGAACCAAAAGGTGTGCGGCCGGATGCTTCCCTTGACCTTGGAGGCACACGGACAGATTGGCCGCCGGCGAATAGGCAGGATCTAACCTACCCACGTTATTTAGGTGAAACACGGTAAACCCGTATCTCCGCCCGGCAGCGGGCAGGCCGACCGCAAGGAAAGCTGTTGGGGGTACGGGCAGAGGATGTCGGAGAAAGCGAATGCCGGGCTGTAATCGCTCGGATAGGGGTTGCGGCTCGCCAACATTACCCTACCCGAAAGGGTGCAGACTTCCGACGGGTCTCTCGTCGCGAGAGAATGTGCAGAACCCTCGGAGGAGGACAGGCAAATGACGGTCACAACAGTGACTGGTGCGGCCTCCCGCGAAGAGGTGAGTTGGGGCCAGATTAACTGGCGCAAAGCTTACCAACACGTGCGACGGCTGCAGATGCGTATCGCGAAGGCAGTTCGGGAAGGTCGTTGGGGCAAGGTGCAAGCCTTGCAGCGGCTGCTGACCCGCTCGTTCAGCGGCAAGGCACTTGCTGTGAAACGGGTTACTGAAAATCAGGGAAAGAGAACACCCGGAGTGGACCGGATCATCTGGAACACACCGGATAAATGCGTCAGAGGATTAATGTCGCTCAAACGGCGAGGCTATCGTCCTCTGCCGTTGAGGCGGGTATATATCCCGAAGGCAAGCGGCAAGAAGCTGCGTCCGCTAGGTATCCCGACAATGAAAGACAGGGCCATGCAGGCACTACATCTGCTTGCGCTGCTGCCTGTCGCGGAAACTACGGCAGACCCGAACTCGTACGGTTTCCGACCGTTTCGAGCGACACGTGACGCGGCCCGGCAGTGCTATATAGCCCTGCGCGGACGTGGAACGGCGGAATGGGTCTTAGACGCGGACATTGCTGGCTGCTTCGACGAAATCAGCAAGGACTGGCTCACCACCAACATCCCTATGGACAAGGTAGTGCTCCGGAAGTGGCTGGACTCCGGCTACATACAAGATGGTGAATGGAACGCGACACGAGCGGGAACCCCGCAAGGGGGAATAATCTCGCCCACGCTCGCCAACATGACCTTGGACGGAATGGAAAAGGTGTTACGGGATCACTATGGCCCGAAACACCGCAACAGCCGAACCAAGGTCCACTTGATACGCTACGCCGATGACTTCGTCATCACCGGTGCTTCGAAAGAGGTGCTAGAGGAGGCGAAGACTCTAGTCGAGGATTTTCTGTCAGAACGGGGCCTGTCCCTGTCTAAAGAAAAGACTCGCATCGTGCGGGTCGAGGAAGGCTTCGACTTTCTCGGCTGGAACGTGCGCAGATATGAGGGGCACACCCACATCAAACCCGCCAAGAAGAACGTGGCGGCGTTTATGCGCAAGATCCGAGCGATCATCAAGGCTGCCGCCGATGTGAAGCAGGAGGATCTGATAATGCGGTTGAACCCGGTCATCCGGGGATGGACCAATTATCATCACAACCAGGTGGCGAAGGAGACCTTCCGCAAGGTCGGGCATCTCATCTGGAAGTGTCTCTGGCAGTGGGCGTGTCGCAGGCACCCTGATAAGCCACGTCGTTGGGTGAAGTATCGCTACTTCGCCCGCGAAGGCACGCGTGACTGGGTGTTTCGCGCAGGCGTGAAGGACGATGCCGGAAACATCACGTTCTGGCGTTTGATCCACGCATCCGATGTTCCTATTCGTCGCCACTGCAAAATCCGAGCCGAAGCGAATCCGTTTGATCCGATGTGGGACAGCTACTTCGCTGCAAGGCGCGGTCTGCCATCGGAAACTACGGATCGGCCCGCTGAATCCGCATACTCTACCGATAGACAGGAACTGGCGGCTTTGTTCAAACAGGGCTTAGCGGAGGCTTGAGCTGTATGCGGGGAAACTCGCACGTACAGTTCTTAGGGAGGAGCGACCCGGCAACGGGTCGTTCCTACCCGACAGGATACTCCTGCCCGCGAGGGCCGTAATCCGTCGACCGGCGCAACGATCTCAATCGCGGCATCCAGGAAACTGACCTTCACGCCAGCCAAGGCCATCAAGGACGCGCTCAACGGAGGATCGCGGCCCTAGCGGCGGTTGCACCGTCAGTCGGTAGATGAGGGGGCTTATGCCCCCTCATCCTCGAGCGCGAGCGCTTCGTTGCGCTGCCGGATGAGCTCGGCCAGTTCAGCTTCGAGCGCCTTGCGCTCGGCGGGAGTGAACAGGCATTGCCGCAACTCGGCGCGCAATTCCTCGATGATGTCGACGGTCATGAGCGTGTCTCCGATCGAAAAGGAAGAAGGCCCCGCCTTGCGGCGGAGCCCTCTGGTGTGAGCCTCAGTCCCGGTTCGGCCGGGACCAGATCAGCTGCAGGCCTTCCTCGCCCTCCACCTCGATCAGGGTGGCGTAGATCGGTGCGGGGAAGCTCGGGTCGTCCAGCTTGATCGAGAGGTAGTCGCGGCCCTCGTTGGAGACCTTCTGCCAGGCGGCACCCAGCTCGACATTGCCCGAGTAGATGCGGAAGTGGGGTCCCTTGTCGGAGGGGTTCTCGACGCGGGCCAGCTTGGCCTTGACGTTGAGGTTCAGGGTCTTGATGGCGCCGGAGAAGCCGTTGCCCGTGGAGGTGAAGGTGCCGATGGTAGCCATTGTCTCAGTCCTTTGGTGTTCTCGGGCCGCGCCGATCGCGACCTCGATGGCGGTCGTGAGACCGGAGGCGATCGACCTGCACCCGAAGGGCCGAAACAAAGTGGAGGGCGGCCGGAAGCGACTTTCTTGAACCGCGAGGAATGGCGCGCAGCGCCAGGGGAAGAAAGTCGAGGACGGACGTTGCGGGGACAAGATCGAGAGCCCGCGAAGCGGGATCGGCCTTCGGTCAGACCAGCCTCTATCGAGGACGCAGATGGGTGCGCCCGTCGCGAACACATTTGGAATGAAGACAGGCGCCCATGGCCCATCGCATCACGAGGCAGCGAGCGCAGCGCATCGAGACGCGATCGTTCTCAAGCAGGTCGGCGTTATACCGTGCTCCCCGACGCAACGAGACCGCTGACCCCAGCAATCTCGGAGCCCCTGTCGAGGGCGCCGCCGCATGATCGACAACGAGACCGCCGACGTTCCTGCCGCTGGACGCCGTTGTCGCCGCGGCGAATCCACCCGCATGATCGTTTGCGGGTGCGGCAAGGCCGGCAATCAGGTCCAAGCACAATCGCAGATGACGTCCCCAGAGGGCTCCGCCGCAAGTCGGGGCATTGGACGCGAGCAAAACTTGCGACCGACCGATGATATCGACCGCGCGCATCGACGTTGCGATAATCCGCGCCGACACTTATGCATCTGACACCGCACAAGCCCTCGTATTCGTTCGGCGACAGGTCGAGCTGCTCGCGATCAGCGTCCGTCGACGGATCGGGCGCATGGAGAGGCACGGCGGATCGATGCAGGAAGGCCTGTCTGCAAATATCGCGCAAGCCGGTTCGGATGGCGCGGGCGGCAATAACAGCGTCTCTCCGTGCGTCAACATCGTGGTCATGCATATGACGCCATACCGTATCGGTATGGAACGGGCAGCCGACGCACGCACTCTTCGGTGGGATGGGATCAGCACGCGAAGGCGGATCGGGGAGAGCTGAGTGCTCTCCCCTTCAACGAGCGAAGCGTAAGACATCAGGCTGCCTCCTGCTCGCGATCGTTCTGGGGCTGCAAGCCGTGGAGATAGGCAACGGCCCGCTGCGCATGGGCGGCGGCAGTGAAGATAGCTCGCCTGTCGTTGGAAAGGACGGTCAACCAGCTCGCCACGTAAGCGGCGTGATCCGATCTGGGCTCAAGCTCGGGAACGATGCCGAGATCGGCGCAGACCAGCGCAGAGCCTATTTCTGCGACGAGTTCTTCCCTCGCCCTGTCGCTGCGATCCTTTGCGTAGCGGCTGAGATCGCGGCCAACGCGACGAGAATCCGCAGTCCAGTGAATATGCTCGTGACTCAGGACCGCCACGTATGACGCGGCATCACGGAAGCTCTCAAATATTGGCATCTGCACGTGATCGGTCGACGGCGAATAGAATGCCCGCGATCCGCCATGCCGGATCACGGAGCCGGTGTTGGCGAAGAAGCGGTCGGCGTGCTCGATCCGAGCGACTGGATCGAGGACTGGCGTCGGCCGGTGATAATAGTGTTCCGGCAGACCGTCGACCTGCTCGACGTTGAACACGTTGTAGGCCTTGAGAAAAGGGATGTCCCGTTCAACCTCGCCGCCGTGATCGTCCGTCTCAGTTTTGGTGAGCCGGCTTGCATAGATCACCGTCGAGCTCGTCTCGCCCTTGCGGACATGGCCGCCGAGTTCGATCGACTGCTTGAACGTCATCCAGATCGGCGACGTGAAGCCGCGCGCCAACCCTTCCGACCACAACAACAGCACATTCATCCCCGTGTAC
Source organism: Bradyrhizobium altum (assembly GCF_020889705.1). GTDB lineage: Bacteria > Pseudomonadota > Alphaproteobacteria > Rhizobiales > Xanthobacteraceae > Bradyrhizobium > Bradyrhizobium altum. The sequence continues at coordinate 4,491 of NZ_JACMYP010000379.1, forward strand.
GGTTCGCCGTTATGGCGCAGCGGACGGGTGATCCTGCCCTTGGTATTGCCGCTGCACCAGGGCTGCACCCAGGGCCGCACACCCTTTTCCAGATCGGCGACGATACGTTCGGTAATCCGCGCATAGATGTCGGCGCGTCCGTTTTCCTTCTTCCTATTCATTTTCCAGAGCCTCCGTTTCAAAGCCACGCCCATCGCAGGCCCGTCACGGCGGTCCGTTGCCGGGGAATTCAGGAGGACGGCGCACCCTCGGGCCGGAACGAAGTGGAGGGCGGCGAAGCCGCTGCGCCGGGCGCCGGCCCCGGCAGGACTGAGAGCCGGGGCGGACTGCGAAGGGCGCAGAGACTTCCCTTCCTGTCCGCCTCTGGCCTTGCTTCCTTCCACCAAGGGAAGGCTGGCCGCCGAACGGCAGGCCGTCGATGGAAGCTCGAGGACGCAAAGGCGCAGTTCGGCGAGGTCGCCCGAAATGCCCCGGGAGGATGGGCCGCAACGCGTGAGCGTACGTGGCGGTCATGGTGATGAGCGTCGAGGAGTTCGATCACCTCGCGCCCGCGCGCGCCTTTCGTCGAATTCAAGGAGAGCCTTTATCTCGACGACCTCGATCTCCGCCGTGAGGCCGATGGCGGCCGGGACGTCGATCTTTGAGCGGCTGGCTGCTCGACACCAACGTCGTTGCGGCCCTCATCACCCCGTGGGGCCCGCCGTCAGTGAAGCCTGGGCCGCCGGTCGGGATGAAGGGACATTCCACATCAGCGTCTGACCCTCGCCGAACACGACAAGGGCAACCACGATCTCCCCTCCGGCCATGCAGATCGGCCCCGATACGTTGCGGCACGCGACGCGCTGGCGGAGCGGTTCGGCACGTGGATTCTGTCACCCGATGTCGAGATCGTCCGCCGCTGGGGTCGTGTGTCCGGGGAGCTGAAGCGGACGAGCGGCCATGCCCCGTCAGTCATCGATGCGATAATCGCCGCACCGCGATCGAACACGGTCTTTATCTCGTCACGCCCGACGTGGAGGACGCGAAGCCACCCGGCGCGATCGGTGTTTGTGGAACGACGATGCAGCGAAGTTTCCGCTAGGCCCCGCATTCCGTGGCGGTCGCGATAAAAAACGATTTCTGCGATTCGATCTACCACGCAAGCGATTCTTTCCTAATCGCTAAAGATTTGGCGCGTCACTTCGTGGTGCGAACGACGCGGACAAACGATAGCCTGGCGTGGCGGCACCGCGATTCGGCTATGTCGCTGATCTCGATCGACGCAGGCAGCAATGGCGCAAGCGGCACACAGACTGGAACTGGCGGAGATCGAGCAATATCGTGCGATGCCGCACAACATCGAGGCCGAACAGGCGCTGCTCGGAGCAGTCCTGATCAACAATGCCGCATTTTATCATGTGTCCGATTTCCTGAGGCCGGACCACTTCTTCGAGCCGCTTCACGGCACGATCTACGAGATCGCAAGCGGCTTGATCAGCGCGAACAAGACGGTCACCCCGATCACCATCAAGACCTTTCTTCCCGCCGATCTGGATATCGCCGGGTTGTCGCCATCGCAATATCTCGCCCGTCTCGCTGCGGAAGCGACCACGATCATCAACGCAGTCGACTACGGGCGCACGATTTATGATCTCGCGCTACGGCGCGAGATCATCAATGTCGCAGACGACATGCGCAATGCAGCCTTCGACGCAGCCATCGATTCTCCGCCGGCGGAGCTGATCGAACGGGCAGAGCAACGTCTCTATGACGTTGCCGAGACCAGACGGTTCGGCGGAGGATTCGAGACCTTCGATACGGCGCTCTCCCATGCCATCGACCGGGCGGCGCAAGCGTATCAGAGCGCCGGTAAACTCTCGGGCCTGCCGACCGGACTCAGGGACCTCGATGCGAAGATGGGCGGCTTGCAGCCATCCGATCTCATCATCCTCGCTGGTCGCCCGGGCATGGGTAAGACGGCGCTTGCGACCAATGTCGCCGTCAATGTCG
>NZ_JACMYP010000380.1 GCF_020889705.1 Bradyrhizobium altum
GTCAGCGCGCCCTGGCTTTGCCTCGCGACGTCAGTGGCCTGCTGGGCCGCGGCGGCTGCGGCATCGCTGGCGATCGCCGGCGCCGAGTTCGTCGTCGCGAAATAGCCGAATGGACGCGCGGATGCGCCCTCAAGCCCGCTCAGCAGCAGCGCCAGCGTGCTCGTTCCGGCGAGCAGCATGGAGCGGGATGCCCATCCGATCCGCTGGCGCGACGGAAGCGGCGCGACCCGACGTGGATCGAGGCGAGGACGGCGGGCAACGCGCTGACGAGACGGCATGGGATGTCCCCTGGGAACAACGGACGGAAAGATGCGCAGATCGGATCCGCGCAGGTGCTCGTCACACGGCTTGACCGTATGCCAGGCTTCTCGTCCTCAAGGACGCCATTTGATCGGCGCGACCGAACGACAAAATCGCGGGCTGCATCACAATTCCTGCGCAGACATGATGCGCGCTTGCACGGCCGCTCGACATCAGCTCAGCAGCACGATGCCGCCGGGCAGATGTCGCGCCTTCGCGCCGAAGATTTGCTGGAACATGGTCAGGATGCCATCGACATTGTCGATCCGGAACCGGCCGTTGACGAGACGGCGTTCCAATTCCGCGTTCGTCACCATGACCTTGCCCGGCCGATAACGATTGATCTCCGTCACGACGTTGCCGAGCGGAGCGTCATGAAAGATCAGCATTCCGTCGCGCCAGGCTGTCACCTCGGCGGGATCGACCGACATTGGCGCTGCGAGACCAAGCGCTGCATAGCTGACCTGCTGCCCCGCATGCAGCGCCGCGACGGAGCTGTGACGGGTGACCCGGACCTCACCATCGAGACACGTCACGCAGGTGCTGCGCGGCTCATGACGAACGTTGAACTGCGCCTGACGCGCACTCATCTCGCCGTCGCCGGCAACCACGCGCACCTCGCGGCTCGCGGAGGCCGCCGCGATCACGGCCTCCCCGGCCAGGATCTCGATGCGATCCTGGCTGTTGTCGCCCGAGTGAACATTGACGCTGGTTCCGGTGTTCAGCGTCACCTTGACGCCGCCATCGATCGTGAGCTTGCGCTGCTCGCCGGCGGCCGTGCGATAATCCGCCATCACATCCTGCAGCGACGGCCACAGCTGCAGCGGCGGCGACACCACGAGATAGGCGGCGGCCGACGTCGCCAGCGCGCCTCCGAGCATCGCCCGCCGCGTCATGCGTGGCTGCCGCCGGACGTCCGCCAGCATGGAATCGCCGCGCCGCTTCAACAGGTTGGCGCCGGCCGGGCCGAGCTGATCCCAGAGCAGGCTGGCCTGCGCCAGCGCCTCCGAATGGGCGCTGCTCTGGCTTCCCCAGTGCCTGGTTTCCTCGATGTCCCGCCGGGTAGCCTGCCCCGAACCAAGCCGCTGGACGCGCGCAAGCGCCTCGCTCTCGATCGCGGTCAGCTCCTCCGACGGTCCGTCGCTACGTGTCATCGATCGGGCGTTTCTCTTGGCAGCACGTCCATCCAAATACGCAACACTCTGACGCTCTCCTATCAGGACGTTTCCCGCGGTGCCGGACCGAAACGTCTTGTGACTTTTTTGTTAAAGCGCTTGGCGCAATGCTCGAGCGCAGCTTTCAGCTCAAGCTCCACCAAACGCTGCGAGACCCCGAGACGCGCGGCGATTTCCCGGAGTGGCGTGCCCTCCAGGCGGGATGCGAGCAGGATCGTCCGGCGGCGCGGCGTGAGTTCCTCGAGCACCTGCTCCAGATGCGCAATCTGCTCCCGCGATTCGACCTCGCGTTCCGGCCCGGGCGCCGCGTCGGCGATCTCGAGCATCGGCTGCACCTCGAACCGCTTGATCCGGCGCGTCTCCTGGCGCTCCCGGCTGATCGCAAGATTGAGCGCGCTGCGCAGCAGATAGCCGATCGGGCTGTCCACCACGCCCGGGCCGTTCCTGTCGCGAAGGTGCAGCCACGTCTCGTGAAGGGTCTCGCGGGCTCTTTCGTCGCCGAGACGCCGCGCGAGGCGGCGGCGAAGCTCGTCGTAGCGCTCGACGAGCACCTGCCGAAGCGTGGTCGAAGTGGTTTCCGTCATCGCGCGACCAGTCCCGGGCGCCTCGGGTCACGCGCGGCACAGTCGCCGGTCTCGGAAGGCGGCCGCGGCGAAACCGCCATCATGACGGGCTGCGGCATGTCCGGAGGCGGCGGCCGGCCGATCACGACAGCACGCAACAGGGCGGCGATCGCCTGGTCACGCGCGCTGTCATCGGTCGAACCGAGCAGCTGGGGCTGCAACACGTCGCCGGCATGCCCGATCCAGAACCTGAACTTGATCCGATAGCCGCCCGGCGCGGTCAGCGCTGACCGGCAGAATGCCTCCTCGACGCTGCTCTGGACGAACGCAAGATACGGCATGAAGTTGTGCATCGACGCCGTCTGCGGCGCGGTGGCCGCTGGTACAATCGTGAAGGCGTTGGCCGCGGCGTAGACCGCGACCAGACCGGTTCCTTCGAGCAGGAGCTGCAACGCCACGTCGGGCGTCATCGATCCCTTGACGACCTGCGCACGACGGCCCGCGGCCAGGGTGGCGTCGTAAACGACCTGAAGACCGGTGGCCGCGCTGTAAGCATCGAGCGCGGAGACCAGAGGCTGGCTGCCAATATCGAAGTCCACCGTTGCCGGCGTCCGAACTGATTCAAGGCTTGCGGCCATCGTTACCGTCTGGATATTCCCGGCAACGAGAGTGCCTATGACCAGGCCAAGAAAGCGCTGCCTCATCCGATCATGCTTCGAGCGCAGCCCGATCTTCCGACCCATTGAACAAAGTGCATGAGGTGCCGCCTTGATCCTCAAGCCCAGCCGAACAGCACGATCTATCGGTGATCGGTAAAGCTGTTCGTCAAACCCCGCGGCAGGCGCAACATAGAAACAGATTGTGACAATCTGCTAACAAGGGCTGAGGCCTCGCACCGGCCGCACCTTGCGCCGTCGCAGCCGGCGCCAGCCGATCACGATACCGCTGATCGAGACGATCGTGCCGACCGCCGACAGCAGCCAGACCGCGACATCGCGCGCCAGCGAGATGCGCAGCAGCAGCGGGAAGTCCAGGCTGTGCAGCGCGTTGAACAACCAGCGATGGGACCGGCGGCTGTCGTCGCTGCGGTCGAGGATCTCGGCGGTGACCGGAGAGATGTGCAGCCAGGTATGGGCGGGATCGTCGAAGCCGATCCGCAGCACCGGAAGCTCGCGCGCTTGGTGCAGCGTGTACCAATAGGCGTCCGGTTCATCGAGCTGTCGCGCCGATATCATCGCAGCTCCCGGCATCGCGCGCCGGGCAGCCGCGATGATCTCATCCTGCAAGAGCGTCACGGGCGCGCCGGTCACGGAATCCGCGAGGCTGCGACGGCCGCTGCTGTCGTCGAGCACCATCAGCCGGTGTCCGCCGATCCAGACGAAGCGCGCCTCCACGGCTGATACCTGCGGCGGCGACTGCAAGTGAGCGAGGATATCGGGCGCATCATGGCCGCTATAGCCGACCGCGATCTCGCGCGTGAGGCCGCGGCCGGAGAACGCGCCGCCGGGATTGAGCGACAACCAGCCGCTGAACATCCAGGTGAAGACGAAGATGCCGCCGACGAGGCCGGCGATATGATGCCAGGCCATCCAGCCGCGATAGGGCGAGACCGCGCCATCAACGTAACGGCGCATCAGCCGCAGGCGGAGAATGCCGATCCAGAAGCCGGTGACGGCGACGACGAGGCAGATGCCCGAGATCCACAGCACCACGTCCCGCCACAGCGAACCATCCTTGCGCAGCACGGTCGGATAGATCCAGTGCGGGATCGAGCCGAACCAGTTCCAGACGCGCTCCTGCCGCGTGGTGTCGAGCGCGATCTCGCCGGTGCGCGACGAGACATAAAGTTCGGTGCCATCGGCGTCGCCGAGGCCGATCAAATAGAGCGGCCGCAACGGGTCGAAGCGCGCGGTGACAGACCATTGATCGCGCGTCACCGTGTCGAGCAATTGCGGACGCACCGCGTGCGGATGATGGCGTGCAATGGCCAGCGCCTGATCCGGCGTGATCCGGTCGATGACGCTGCCGTCGATTGCCGAAATGGTGACGGCGCCACCACCCTTCCATTCGGTCACGCGATAGACCGGAACGTCGTCCAGCATCGAGAGCCGGAGATCGCGCGGATAATGCTCCGCGCCCGCGATCGCCATCGCACGATCAGGTGCGATCTGTATCTTGCTCCAAACGATGCCAGGGAGCGCAGAGAGGCGCTCGCTGTCGGTAAGGCGCGGAAAGGCCACGTACATCATGACGAGGCCGGAGATGAACCACATCGCGAAGAAGAGACACGTCGCGATGCCGATCCAGCGGTGGACGACATAAAGCCATCGCCGCGCTCGCCGGATCAGAGCGTTGCGCATGGTCAGAACTTCACGTTGACGGACAATTCGGCGGTGCGCGGCATGCCGAGCAGCCACTGCCCCGTCCCGTTCGAGGTCACCGCGTAGACCTTGTCGAACAAATTGTAGACGCGGAACGCAACCGTGGTGCGATCATCCGGCTTCCACCTGATGCCGCCATTGACCACATTGTAGCCCGGCCGCAATTCGGTGTTGGCGAGATCGGAGTACATCGCGCCGACGATCTGCACGCCGCCATAGACCGACCAGTTGGGCGCGAAGTCCCAGGTCAGCCAGACGTTGGCGACCTTTTGCGGCACGTTGACCGGAACATTGCCGTTGTAGCTGACGACCTTGCCGCCGACCACCTGGCTGTTGTTGTCGTATCGGGCACGCAGCAGCGCAAGATTGGCGTCGACGCGCCAGCCGTCGTTCAGCGCGAGCCCGATCGTTCCTTCGACCCCGCGGGATGATTGCTGGCCGATTTGCAGTGCAAGGCCGGCGGTTGGATTGCTGGGATCGGGAATGGTCAGGCCGGTCTTGACGATCTCGTAAGCAGCCAGCGTCCACTCGCCGCGGCCACCCCAGAACGACTGCTTGATCCCGATCTCGGTCTGCCTGCCGGTCGCGAGCTGGAAGGTTTTCTGCGAGGTCGACAGCGAGATCAGGTTGCTGACCGGATCGACACCGACCGCATACTGGCCATAAAACGCGAGGTTCTTGATCGGTTCGTACACCAACCCGGTCCGCCAGCTGGTGCCCGACAGCGTGGTTTCAAAACTGTTCGCTGGCGTCTTGTAGTCGGTGCGATCGACCTCGGGACGGTCGTACCTGACGCCGGTGACAAGCGACAATTGATCGGTCAGCGACAGGCGATCTTCGGCGAACAGCGCGTATTGATTGACGATCGCGTTGAAGCCCGGCGTCGTCGCCTTGGTCGTCGCGAAAAACGATCCGGGATCGAACACGTAAGGATTGACCGACGACGCACCGCCATAGGGCGAGTTGTTGGTGTGGGTGAAGTCGATCCGGTTGACGTCGAACCCGGCGACGAACTGGTTCGCGAGCCCGAGGACGTGACCGCTGAAGGTCGCATCCATCCGGTTGCCGAGTTGCTTCTGGTCGTGGAATATCTCGATGTAGCTGGAGCGGTCGATCAGATGGGTCTTCGGGTTCCAGGTGTAGTTTTCGATATCGCGCCAGTGCCGCTCGCTGGTCAGGTAATACAGCGTGTTGTTGATCTTGATGCCGTCGGCGACGTCCCACTCGGTCTTGAACTGGGTCCAGCTGTCCTGATAGCGGATCGCACTGTCCAATGCGTTGTAGTTCTTGAAGCGCAGCGCGTCCTGGATCGAACCATTGATCAGCGGCGTGCCGAAATAGCGCGACGGGCTGCGGTCGCCATAATCCTCTGACAGCGTGAAGGCGAGGTTGTCCGATGCCTGCACCCGCACGGCGGCGGAGACCACCGCATTCGAGGTCTTGTCGCGATCGACCCAGCCGTCCGACATGTTGCCGGTGGCGTTGATGCGGTAGGACACACTGGGACTGATCGAGCCGGTGCTGTCCACCGACAGCCGTCGCGTCATGTTGCTGTCGAGCGAGACCTCGGCCTCGTTATAGGGCGTGCCCTGCGGCTTCTTCGGAACGACGTTGATGACACCGCCGATCGCGCCTTCGCCGTACAGCACCGAGGCCGGGCCGCGCAGCACCTCAACGCGTTGGGTCGACCAGGTGTCGTAGGGAAACGTCAGGGTGCCGGAGCCGATATAGAAGCGCGTGCCGTCATACAGCGTCATCACCGAGTTGCTGCCGGCAAAGCCGCGGGTGCTGAACGACAGGCCGCCATTGCCGGGCGCCGGCGTTGCGATGAACCCGGCCGCGTTCTGGGTGACGGCATCGAGCACATTGTGCTGGCCGCGTTCGGCGATGGTCTGCGCCGTGATGATCTCGACGCTGGCCGGCGTCTGCAGCGGCGTCAGGTTGAGACGACTGCCGGTACCTCCCTGCGTGGTGGCATTGAGCGTCGGCGATGTCGGCCCGATGC
>NZ_JACMYP010000381.1 GCF_020889705.1 Bradyrhizobium altum
ATCCCAGCCGCCGCCGGGCGCTGCGGGCGCCATCAGCTTGAGCTCGAGCTGCTGCGCGGGCGCCGGACCGTTCGCCCCAAGCAACAGCGCGACGACCGCGCCGAACAGGCGCATGTGGGACGAGATCATGGGGTTTCCTCCTGGATTTTCAGACGCGGCCTGCCGATCGCCGGCCGCGTCCAGTCGCGTGGTCGCATCGCCAATCGAAACGCGCGGTCCCATCGGGTTATGGAATCGCTCGCCGAGCTCACGTCTGCGCGTTCTTAGCGACCATTCGCCACAGCCTTCGGCAAGCCCGACGGCGCGACCAAGCCGTGCTGCATATCGCCGCACCTCGACAGTCGGTTTTCGCTTGCCTTGACTCGAGCCGGGCGTCAGCGGGCTCAGCTTTAGGAACCATTGCTAGTTCTTCCCGTTCCACCTCCGCCGATAGAAACGGCATTGGAGGAGAGAACATGAACGTTAAAACGATTGTCGCGGCAGCGTTGCTTGCCGCTTTTGTCACGCCGGCATTTGCAGCGGACGAATTCTACGTCGTGCAGGACGTGAAGACGAAGAAGTGCACGATCGTCGATCAGAAGCCGGTCGACACGACGACCACCATCGTCAGCCCTTCGGGCACCGTCTACAAGACACGCTCCGAGGCCGAGACCGGCATGAAGAGCGTCAAGATCTGCACGTCCGACTGACAGGCGCTGAGCACGCCAATCACCATACTTTGGGCCGAGCCGGCAGTCGTCATCCTGGGCGGTGGCGCCTGCCTGATCGGTCACCTCCACTGAAGGCGAGGAGTTTCTCTTATGAAGAAGTTTGCTATCGGCTGCATCTTGGCTGCGGCGTTCGCTACCGCCGCGCATGCGGCGACCACGATGCCCGCCGCCCCGACGGACAGCTGGACCATCACCAACTACTACAAGCAGAATGTCTATGATCCGAAGGAATCCAAGATCGGGACGATCGACGACGTGCTTGTCGACAAGGCGGGCAAGGTGACCGGCCTCGTCATCGGCGTCGGCGGCTTTCTCGGCGCCGGCGAGAAGGACGTGATCGTGCCGTACACGGCCGTCAAATCGCAAAAGAAGGGCGACAAGTGGTGGCTCACGCTCGACGAGACCAAGGACAGCCTGAAGGCTGCACCGGGCTTCAAGTACGATCGGGCCAGCACGACCTGGATGCCTGAGAACAAGTAGTACCGAAGTCCCGTCTGCTCGCTGCGAGCAGACGGGACCCTTCGAAATCAATCAGCGAAACGGGCTGTGCGGAGGAGCCTCGGCGCGGCGCTAGTGTTTTGCTTTGGCCGTGAAGATAAGGGCCGCGTGAAACAAGGGTCCATCGTCAGAGCGAACTTCAATCGCCACGTCATGCGGTGATTCGGATTCGGCGGCGTCACGCGCCAGACCTGTCAGCGTATGAACCGCTTCTACTTGGGCAGCGTTTTGGTCGCGGAACTCGAGTCCTTCCTCATCGGGATAAAGTTCGCTGCCGTCTCTGATATCGAAGAAGTAGCGCACCATCGCCTCCATACGCGGCGGCAGTGAAGCAACACAAGGCAAGGACGTGTCGTTCCTAACGAACTGCGACGAAGTCGAGGGAACAATCAGCGTATCCAGTTCGAAACCGTAGCGGCGCGTCAACTGCCAGCTGCGCGTTGCCGCTTTCGAATGATCGAACCGACAACTCACGCCGCCTTCGTACGCGTGCCTTCGTGCGTGACGCGGAAGAAACTCTGTCGCCGAACGACGAATGGGTCCTCCCAAGTCCTGCGGGATTCTGTTCCCACCTTTCGCATCAGTCAGGAGCGAGCAGTTCGAGTCTGGGTTGTAAAATACGCCCCGGCGCTGCGAGGCGCCGATCGGCCGGCACGATCTGGAAGCCCGAGAACAAGTAATCGGCGGTGTCCTTTCTTCTCGCTCTCGAGGATACCGGGCGCAGCGGTCTGGAACGGATCACGCAGCGCACGAAAGCAATACGGCCCCGGCACCTTTGGGGGCCTAGAGGCCAGTGCCGGGGCCGGTCGCCTGATCCGGGCCGAGTTGTTACTGGAGGCAAGCAGCCTGACCGATCAATAGCGGCGCGGTTCCGGCGACAGCTAATGTGAATCCGTATCCGAATGTCCGCGCTGGGGTCTTGGGGCAACACCCGTCACAAGGCGGCGGATGGAATTAACCTCAAAATTTTTTTTGGCCGGGTTCTTGACACGGCATCGCCGATTTTTATTTTCTTCCCGCCAGCCCGCGTCGCGGGATCTGGTGCCTGGTCGCCCTTCGGGGCCAGGCGAGACGGGCACCGGTGGTGTCCGGTGCCGTTCATATCCATCTTGCTCTATGGAGGATTTGGCTATGCGCACCTACGACTTCTCCCCCCTGTTCCGGTCGACCATCGGATTCGACCGGCTGTTTGATCTCGCCGAAGCGGCCAATCGGGCCGGTGAAGATCACTACCCGCCCTACAACATCGAACGCTTGACCGAGGACCGATACCAGATCGTGCTCGCCATCGCCGGCTTTGCGCCCGACGAGATCTCGGTGACGGCAGAACAGAACGTTCTCACTGTCGAAGGCGTCAAGATCGACAAGGCCGAGCGCGAGTATATCTATCAGGGCATCTCGACGCGCAGATTCAAGCGCCAGTTCAGCCTCGCCGATTATGTCGAGGTCAAGAGCGCTGCGTTCGACAACGGACTCCTCAGGATCGAGCTGGCGCGCGAAGTGCCGGAGGCGATGAAGCCGCGACGCATCGCAATCAATGCGGCATCGAGCAACTCGCCCCGACAGCTCGAAAGCGTCGCCGCCTGATCGAACCGGCGAAGCCGCGCCCCCGACGAACCAGCGCGGCTTCGTCTCCTCAGTAACTCGTCTTTCGAACGGAGGCATCCATGCGGCCGACGACCGCGCCTGCTCATAACGTTATTGGCTTCAACCGGCCAATTCGCGCCCACCAGGAAGGCGCCCACGAATATGAGACCCCGCACGATGTGGTGCGGGATTCTCGCCTGAGCCTGACCGAGAAGCGAGCTATCCTGGCATCCTGGGCCTCGGACGCCAGCGCTGTGGCGTCCAATCCCATCTTGCGCGCACCCAGGGGGCTCAAATCGCCCGTTCCTGTCAGCGATATCCTGGAAGCGCTTCGTGCTCTCGACAGCGGTCCGCCCCATCCGCCAGGCGGCCGGCCTGCCCGGCTGCGCTCCGTCGACCGTTGCCTGGCCGCATAGGAGGCAGCGAGATGACGGTGGACATCAGACTACCGAAGCAGGTCATCGACCGGCTCGAGCGACGCTGGCGGTCAAGATTTGACCGGGAACGGCAGCTGAACTCGGAACTGTTCGACCGCCGGCTTGAACAGTTGCGCGCTCATCGCAACAATGTTCTGCGGTATCGGCGATTGCTGCAGACCCAACTCTCCGATCTCGAACGCGAGTTCATCGAAAGGCGGCTCTCCGAAGAAGTGGGGGCGATGCAAGGCGTCGCGGCCGACATTCCGCCACTTCCGGCTGCCTCGTTCGATCGCGCCGCTAGCGAGGAGATCCGGCCATGAAGGGGCTGCAACAAATACTCATAAGAGGCAGTGAAAAGATCATCGGTCACTATCAATTCCTGCTCGATACGGCGATGTCGGAAGAGGAGCGCGAGCTCTTCCGACGGAGGATCGAGGAAGAACGCAGGATACTGAGCAGGCTGCTCGATACGTCCGACCATCAGTCGGCACGCGCGGCCTGAGGCGATCATGGCGGCGGAGGATCAATATCGATCGCGATATCTCCGCCGCTTGGCCCTGCGCGAATAGCGGCAAGCCGCCCGCGGGCCGCCGAACCATCGAAGGACGCATCCGTTATCCCAGGCCTGTAAATATCTGGGAGAGGTCGCGTTATGTATCGCATTTACTATTTCGCCGTCTTCCTCGCTGTGACCGGCGCAGTCTTCGGTTCACTGATCGCGCTCGAGAAGCTTTTTCATTCCATGGGCTCCGCGTAACGCTGCGAAGGAAAACGCCCGAGCAATCGCCGGGATAGCCGACTCCTCTCCCTGGACGCACCAGGGATAATCCCTGGCACTGGCGGGGTCACACTAGCCGGCCCTGCGACGCCGAATGCCAGGACGATCAAAAAATGCCAGGACGATCAAAAGGAGGGATATGCGCATGGTCCATCTCCCGGCAACCAATCGATGATCAACGGAGGCGCGGGATCGGCGTTCCTATCGAACGGCGCAGGAACCGTGCTATTCCGGGCCGGTTGTCGGAAAGCGTCCACACACAAGCAAATTGGCATGCCGTCACGGTTGCTTTTGTTTCTGAGTTTTCCGGTTCTGGTTGTTCTGAGCGGTTGCGGCGATCGACTCGAGTGCGATTCGATCGAAACCCGAAAGGCCGTGCTCCAGGCCATTGCCGACGACCACCGCAATCCGCTAGTCAATTACGCGGCCAAGGAATCGACAGCGAAGCCGACTCCGGAAAATTCAAAGCCGTTGTATCAGCTCGGTGAAAGAATCGTCACGACTTCGACGAGCAGGGACAAGCGAACTCTGCAGTGCAGCGGCGGGATTTCGGTATCCGTCGGCGACGTCAAGGCGTCGAAAGAGGTGGAATTCACCGCGCAAAAATCAGCCGACGGAAAATTGTCCGTTTCGGTCGCTCCATTTCAGTTTTGACTTCGTAGCGGCGGCGTGAAGCCCGCCAAATGACGGCGGATCGCATCGACCGTCGCTTTGCCAGGAACCGGAACGGCAAGCTCAGAGTTGTCGTCATAGTCCGGGAGCGCGGAGAAACTTCCGTCCCGGCAATTTTCAATTCGGAAAGCTAGGTCGCTTCATTCGTTCGCGCTCGTATCGCGAAGGGACGGTCGTGCATGCCGACGAAGCGGCATCATGGGACAACTGACATGAGCGTTTCGAGATCAAGGGAATCAACCATCAGGCGACATACAGCCTCGATGGCGCGTGCACTGACATGGCTGAAGAATACCTGCCCCGCCTGCGACGTGCCGGGACCGGAGCTCACCGCCACATCGCCGGTGCGCATCTCCACTGATACGCGCCGGAGTGCCCCTGGCTTCAGGACAACCGCCCGATCTCGAACCGGGATCAGGTGAGCCGGATTGCCGGTGAGCGCTGACGCGCGGCAACGCTCTTCCCGCGCGCTTTGGAGCAATGGAATTGGCTGCTGAAGGAGCTTTGAGCTTGGAACCTTACGGTGTCCCGACAATTGGGCTCTTGTTCCGGGCAGGAACCGATAAAGGGAAATGCATGGGACAAATCCGCCGCCGCGTGAAGCAAGCCGATACGCTCGAAATCCGGCTCACGCAGGGAGCGAAAGAACTTCGCGACCGTGCCGGGCAACTTCCCGCTGGTCGAGACCGTGACGCGCTAGTCCAGCGAGCGCAGCATATTGAAGCCGCCGCGCACATGTCGGAATGGCTGATGTCCCCAGGTCAACGGACGCCCATCTAGGAGGGCGACGATGCAGGCGAACCATCACCGCAACCATCACCATTTCGACGGCGTGGAGCTTGCCTTTGTCTGCGCTGCGGTGGTGTCGCTGATGGCCCTGCTCGCCAGCGTGGCGTGGCTCCTGCTGCGGTGAGCAATCGAATCGAAAAGGACCGTCACACGGGCGGTCCTTTTCTGCCGGTTGGAATGGATCTGTAAAAACTCAAAAGTAAAAAATGCTCGGTAAATAAAGGTAGTGCCGACAGAGTTGTATTAGGACCATCCTGGCTTGCGATTAAATCCGGATCAGTACGGTGTTCCGGCGACGGAACCGGGCGGGCGGCGTTTCCGGGACACACAGAGAACCGCACAAACCAAGCCGCGTGCTTGACCCGCGCGCCGCCCTCCCCCGACGTGCGGCAAAACAACCCGACGGGCAACTCAGCAAAAACCTGTCAACCGCCTCGCGCAGAAATATTTCGCTTTATCCGAATTGAAACTCAGTATATGGTTTACCTGTCTCACCCGATCGAGGGGCGCTGCGCATCGTCACGGGTGTTGCGGTGAGATGCGGTGGACGCTGATCGCGCAGTCGACGAATGCGCGTGAAGCGGACGGTGAAGTCGTGTGGTCCTGACGCCCTAGTGGTAGGTGTCTTTTCGCATTGCGCGATGCGCGTTGTGAAGACGGTGACAAGCAAGCCCAGTCTCGCCGGGGAGAGCACGAAGTAAGCCGTAACCCATCGCGCAGGGAAAGCCGGATTGCTCCGGTTACACCTGTGGTCCTACCCCCGAGCTTTCTACCTTTTGCTCGGGGCCCATGGGTGCGATCGGCACCCGGCTTTCCCTGCGCCCTCTTCAAGAGAGAGGGCGAGATGAGATGCAAAGCTCGGACGAAACGCGCCGCGAGAATGCGGACGTATGGTTCGCAGGCGGTCCAATAAACGCGATGTCGTCCTCGCGAAGGCCGCACTGTCATCGCCCGGCTG
>NZ_JACMYP010000382.1 GCF_020889705.1 Bradyrhizobium altum
TGGGCAGACGTCGGCGCTCGCCTCGAGCTTGTTCTCGGTCACCGACGCCGAGGGCGATGCGATCACCCAGTATGCGTTCTGGGACACCGGCGGCAACGGACACTTTGTGGTCAATGGTGTCGCCCAGGCCGCCAATGCCGAGATCGATGTCTCGGCGACGAACCTGTCGCAGGTGAGCTACGTGTTCGGCCCCGGCGGTTCGACGCCCGATACGCTCTGGGTGAAGGCCAATGACGGCAGCATGTGGAGCGCCTGGAAGAGCTTCACGGCAACACCGGGCCCCGACACGGCCCCGGTCGTTACCGCATCGAACGTCAGTGGCATTCACGACCATTCGGTCGCGGCCTCGAGCCTGTTCACGACCACCGATGCCGAGCACGACACGATCACCCAGTACGCGTTCTGGGACACCGGCGGCAACGGACACTTTGTGGTCAATGGTGTCGCCCAGGCGGCCAACACCGAGATCGACGTGTCGGCGGCGAACCTGTCGCAGGTCAGCTACGTGTTCGGCCCCGGCGGTTCGACGCCCGATACGCTCTGGGTGAAAGCCAACGACGGCAGCATGTGGAGCGCCTGGAAGAGCTTCACGGCCACCGCAACCAACCAGGCACCGACGGTCTCGGTCGCCAACGTCGTGACGGTCTCGGGGCAGACCTTTGCTGCAGCGAACCTCGTCACTGCGACGGACGCCGACGGCGATGCCATCACGAAATATGCGCTGTGGGATTCCAACACCAACGGGCATTGGAGCGTCAACGGAGCTACGCAGGCCGCGAATACCGAGATCGACATCACTGCGGCGCAACTTTCCCAGACCACCTATCAGGCCGGCGCGGGTACGGACCAACTCTGGATCCGTGCGTATGACGGCATCGCGTGGGGGGCTTGGCAGTCTTTCAACGCGACTGGCGAGAGCTCCGGCAGCGCCCACATCGCAGCGGGCGCCACCCTGGAATTGCCGGGGGCATCGAGCGCCACCGTCGCATTCCAGGGTTCGACAGGGACGCTGAAGCTCGACAATTCCGCGAGCTTTGCGGGAACCGTCGCCGGGATGACCGGTTCGGACGCGATCGATTTCGCGAACATCAACTTCGCGAACGTTCACACGCCGAGCTTCAGCGGAGACTCATCGCACGGAACGCTCACGGTGACGGACGGCACCGTCACGGCGAGCATTGCGCTGCTGGGCAACTACATGGCCTCGACCTTCACGACCTCGAGTGATGGCCATGGCGGGACCCTGGTTGTCGATCCGCCGGCGATGCAGGTCAGCCAGCTGGCGCAGCCTCAGCATGCGTGAGGCCTGAAGATGAGGCATGCGGAGCCACCGAGACAAGGTGGCTTCGCCTGCTGGCGATGCCCTCGCAGCGATCGCAGCAACTGATAGGCGCCGGCGCCACCGAGCTCCTGCGCCAGCTCGCCAATTTCGTGGAGTGCAAGAAGGGTGGCGTGGCAGACTTCTCATGGCGGAGACAACTCCGTAATTTGACGGGTCATCTGTCGGCTGCCAAGCGGGCCGACTGTTTCACACTGTGAACAACCGGCGAGAAACATTGAACTTTCTCGACCTGGACCTTGACGGCTTTTGGGCGAACTGTAAGCTGATCACGTTTTTAGTTCAGACCGGCGGTTTGTAATTTTGGATGACGTAGCAACTTGAATCTGGTTCGCGTCCCGCCAGCATTTCAACTGCTCTCCAAAACTCGGTGACCAAGACCCCGCGCCAAGTGAGTTGGTGACGGCTAGCGGGCGTTTGCTTCAACTGTCGGGCGATCGGCCAAACTCGGCCGCGGGGGCGAGTTGCCGGACAGATTTATTGGATTTCGAGATCAGTTTTTTCGGGGGAGGGGTTGATGGGTGTGAATGTTGCCAGCGGCAGCACCGTTTCTGTGTCCGATACGCAAAGCGGCAATACAGTCCAGGACGGCGGCACGCTTTACGTGCTGAACGGCGGCTATATCAGCAACACCCTCGATGTTGGCACCGTCGTTGTTTCCTCTGGTGGCACCGATTTTGCCGACACCGTCTCCCACGATTCAAATGGTGCCGGGCAGCTGTACGTCCTCGGCACTGTCATCAGCGCCGTGGTCAGCGGCGGCAATTTGGTCGTCGGTTACGACCAAACCTCATTCACGCTCGGTGCCGCAACGGCGATCAGCACGATCGACGATGGCCAGATGTCGGTCGACAGCGGCTCCACCGCAAGCAACACCTCGGTCGGCAGCGGTGCCAGGCTGTATCTGTTCGGCGGCACCACCAGCAACACCACCGTCGATGCCATCTACGGTGGTATGGAAATCTTTGGCGGCACCGCCACCAATACGACGGTCAAGAACGGCGGGTTTCAGTACGTCACCAACAACTACAACAACAACCCTGGCGCTTACGGCAGCGCGGTGGCGTCCAACACCACGGTGTCGGGAAGCGGCTCCGAGCAGATCGTTGGATTTCTCGGAGCCGGGACCGCAGTCAACACCGTCATTGCGGGTGGGATACAGTACGTCGGCTATGCCGTCTTCGGATCCGCGGGTATTGGTGTCGCAAGCAATACAACCATCACCAGCGGTGGAATCCAGTACATTGCGCCATACGGCTACATTGAAACCGGCACCGCCGTCAGCACGACGGTCACCGGCAGCGGCAGTATCCAATACGTCGGCAGTGGCCAATACAGCGGAAGCGCAACGGCGATCTCCACCACGCTGATCGCAGGCGGTGAACAGATCGTGTGGGGCGGCGGCCCGTATGGCCCCACCGCCAGCAGCACGGTGATCAGCTCGGGCGGTATCGAAATCGTTTCGTCCGGCGGCACCGCCAGGACCACGGTGATCAGCGCCGGCGGCAGCGCGACCGTTATGGCGGGTGGCGTCGCCAGCAGCACAGTGATCAGCTCCGGTGGCACCGAAGTCGTTTCGTCCGGCGGCACCGCAAGCGGCATCGTCCTCGATAGCGGCGGGACCCTGATTCTCATCGCTGGCGCCAATGTCACGAACGTGACCAGCAACGGCGGCACGGTCGTTATCGAAAGCGCCCCTGTGACCGTAAGCAGCGGATCGTCCTACACCGTATCGAGCGGCCAAACCGACACCGGTGATACCGTGCTCAATGGCGGTTCGATGTTCGTTGCCTCCGGCGGGACCGCTGTCAGCACCACCGTCAGCAGCGGCGGGCTTCTGACCATCAGCAAGGGCGGCAGCGACACCGGCACGACCGTCTCTTCCGGCGGCACCGAAGCGGTTGCGGGCAGCGATGCCAATGCCGTCGTTGGAAGCGGCGCGACGATGTTTGTCAGCAGCGGCGGCACAGCCAGCGGAACGCTCGTATCCGGGGGAACGCTTGACGTGCTGGCTGGCGGATTTGCCACCGGGACGACGGTCTCGGCGGGCGGCATTCTGAATGTCACGGGGACCACATCCAACACGGTCTTGGTGTTGAGCGGTGGCATCGAGAACGTCTCGTCCGGCGGCGTCATCCAGGGCACCATCAGCGGCACGGCCGGCACAGGAACGTTCGTCGCAGCCGGTGCGACGCTCAACGTCCTGGCCGGAGGCTCGGCCAGCATGATCAACGTGTCCGGCACGCTCAACGTGCGGGGCAAGATCACCAGCAATGTCACTATTCAAAGCGGCGGCCACGAAATCGTCTCTGCGGGTGGCTCCGTCACCGGTGTCACTGGTTCGGGCACCGCAATTTCCGGTGTGGTTGACGTTCTCTCCGGAGCTTCGTTCGAATATGCGACCGTCTTCAGCGGCGGTGACCTGAATGTCTCGTCCGGCGCGACGGCGGACCATATCTCCGTCTCGAGCGGCGGCATCTTCAACGTCGGCGGCACGGTCCTGAGCAATGTCGCGGTCTTTGCCGGCGGCATCGAAAACGTGTTCTCGGGAGGTGTGGTCACCGGCGTGACCAGCTCCGGAACCGGGATTTCAGGCGGCACGGTGAACGTGTCATCGGGAGGCGCAATCGACCACACGACCGTCAGCAGTGGCGGCATATTGAATGTTCTGTCCGGGGCGACGGCCCACCATGTGGCCGTCTCCAGCGGCGGCACATTCAAAGTGGCCGGCGCTGTGACCAGCAACGTGACGGTGTTTGCCGGCGGCACGGAAGCCGTTTCCTCCGGCGGGTCGACTGGTCCGGTGACGATTTCGGGCGGCGTGGTCGAGTTGCTGGCCGGCAGCGTCGCGAGCGGTGGCATCACCTTCAGCGGGTCCGGGGGGCAGCTCAAGATCGACGGCACGTCGATGCCGACGACGACCATCAGCGGGCTGGTCCTGGGCGACAGCATCGATCTGGCCGGGGTGACGTTCTCCTCCGGCGGCTCGGTGACCTTGCTCCCGGGCAACATCCTGCAAGTCACGGAGGGCGCTTCCTCGTATGGTCTGCAGCTTGATCAGATGCCTGGCGTGCGGTTCAGCGTCAGCACGGATTCCGGCAGCGGCACGCTGGTCACGACGCGCGCGGATATCGCTCCGGTCACGTCGGCGCCCAATGTACAGGCAACCGTGGGCGAAAGTTCGGCGGCGGCTTCCAGCCTGTTCAGCACCTCGGACGCCGATGGCGATCCCATCACCCAATACGCGTTCTGGGACACCCAAGGTAACGGACATTGGGTCGTCAACGGCGTCGCGCAGGCGACCAACGCCGAGATCGATGTTGCGGCGGCGAACCTGTCGCAGGTGAGCTACGTCTTCGGTCCAAGCGGTTCGAGTGATACCCTTTACGTTCGCGCCAATGACGGCACGGTTTGGGGCGGCTGGACCCAATTTACGGCAACCGGATTTGTCGACACCCCGCCAACCGTGAACGCAGCCAACGTGACTGCGGCGCACGGCCAGACGTCGATTGCCGGATCCAGCCTGTTCACGGTGAGCGATCCGGATCACGACACGATCACCGAATACGCCCTCTGGGACACAGGGGGGAGCGGCCACTGGGCGTTGAACGGCGTGGCTCTGCCTGCCAACACCGAGATCGACATTCCCGCCGCGCAACTGCCGCAATTGAGCTACGTGTTCGGGCCGCCAGGGTCAGCCCCCGATACGCTGTTCATCAAAGCGAACGACGGAACGTTGTGGGGAGCCTGGAAGGCGTTCACGGCAGGACCGGGGGTCGATACCGCTCCGGTCGTTACGGCCGCGAACGTGACGGCCGCCCATGGGCAAACGTCGGCTCTTGCGTCGAGCCTGTTCTCGACCTGGGACGCCGATGGCGATCCGATTACCCAGTACGCATTCTGGGACACCGGCGGCAGCGGCCATTGGGTGGTGAATGGTGTCGCCCAGGCCGCCAACGTCGAGATCGATGTTGCCGCGGCGAACCTGTCACAAGTGAGCTACGTGTACGGCCCGACCGGCTCGACGCCTGATACGCTTTACGTGCGGGCGAACGACGGAATGCTATGGGGAGGCTGGACGGCGTTCATGGCCACCCCGGGGCTCGACCACGCACCGGTTGTGACGGCACCGAACGTCACCGCCAATCACGGGCAGGCGTCAGCTCTCGCCTCGAACCTGTTCTCGGCCACGGACGCCGACAACGATCCGATCACCCAGTACGCGTTCTGGGACACCGGCGGCAGCGGCCACTTTGTGGTGAATGGTGTCGCGCAGGCAGCCAACGTCGAGATCGATGTTGCCGCGGCGAATCTTTCGCAGGTGAGCTACGTATACGGCCCGACCGGCTCGACATCAGATACGCTCTATGTGCGGGCCAATGACGGCATGCTGTGGGGAGGCTGGACAGCATTCACGGCCACACCGGGGCCCGACCGCGCGCCGGTTGTGACGGCACCGAACGTCACCGCCAATCACGGGCAGGCGTCAGCTCTCGCCTCGAGCCTGTTCTCGGCCACGGACGCCGACAACGACACGATCACGCAGTACGCGTTCTGGGACACCGGCGGCAACGGCCACTGGGTGGTGAATGGTGTCGCGCAGGCGGCCAATGCCGAGATCGATGTGTCGGCAGCGAACCTGTCGCAGGTGAGCTACGTGTACGGCCCGACCGGCTCGACGCCTGATACCTTGTACATCAGGGCCAATGACGGATTGCTGTGGGGAGGCTGGACGGCGTTCTCGGCCACCCCGGGGCCCGACCACCCTCCGGTCGTTTCGGCATCGAACGCGACCGGAATCCACGACCATTCGGTCACGGCCTCGAGCCTGTTCACGGCCACGGACGCCGACAACGACACCATCACCCAGTACGCGTTCTGGGACACCGGCGGCAACGGCCACTTTGTTGTCAATGGTGTCATCCAGGCGGCCAACACCGAGATCGACGTGTCGGCGGCGAACCTGACGCAGGTGAGCTACGTATTCGGCCCCGGAGGTTCGCCGTCGGACACGCTCTACGTGCGAG
>NZ_JACMYP010000383.1 GCF_020889705.1 Bradyrhizobium altum
GGCGGCGACAGCGGCGGACGCTTGCCAACCTGGGTGCGGTCGATATAGGTGACGGCGGCGGCCGCGGCGGTCGCCTCCAGCCGCGACATCGCGGACAGGCCATCCATGGTCGCGACCGCGAAATAGTCGCACAGCCGCCGTTCGGCGGTAGCGCTGTCGAACACGTCACGGGTCAGCGGCGTCACCGACGGCAGCTCGCGCAAGGTCGGCGCCAGTTCGTGGTCGCTATAGAGCGCGTCGGTGACGATGGCCTCGTTCGGATTGATGCGCGCCAGCGTCGCCGCAAGCTCTGATGTCGCGCACTCCGTCACCATGAATTCGGAGGTCGAGATGTCGATCCAGGCAAGGCCGAGACGATCCGCGCCGGCCGAGCCGCGGGCGCGCGCGATCGCGATCAGGTAATTGTTGGTGCGGGCGTCGAGCAGCGTGTCTTCGGTCAGCGTGCCCGGCGTCACCAGCCGCACCACGCCGCGGCGGACCACGCTCTTGTTGCCGCGGGCTTTTGCTTCCGCGGGATTTTCCGTCTGCTCGCACACCGCGACGCGGTGGCCGGCGCCGATCAGGCGGTGCAGATAGTCCTCGGAGCGTTCGACCGGAACGCCGCACATCGGAATGTCCATGCCCTGATGCTTGCCGCGCTTGGTCAGCACGATGCCGAGCGTCTTCGAGGCGATCTCCGCGTCCTCGAAGAACAGCTCGTAGAAATCGCCCATCCGGTAGAACAGCAGCAGGCCGGGGTGGGCGACCTTGATCTCCAGATACTGTTCCATCATCGGCGTGACGCGCGATGGCGCCTCGGCGGCGGGAGCGGGCTCGGGCGGAACGGGGATGGGCTGCTGAATGGTCATGAGGGCCGGGAAGCTACAAAATTTCGCCGCGCGGTCCTATCCAAGAGGAGGGGGTTTTCCACCCTGTCCACGACCCGAGATATGACAGGGCATCACGGTAATGCGTGCAGGGTCCGCAGCCGCGTCAATTGACCTGCCGCGGGCACGCTCCTAAAACTCACCTCAAGTTCCAGCCGATCCAGCGCCTAAGTCGCGGCATTCAGGGAGAGATTCAATGCGTGATGTGTTCATTTGCGATGCCGTCCGGACTCCGATCGGCCGTTTCGGCGGTTCGCTCGCCAAGGTGCGCGCCGACGATCTCGCGGCGGCCCCGATCAAGGCGCTGATGGCCAAGCACCCGACCCTCGACTGGAATCAGGTGGACGAGGTCTATTTCGGCTGCGCCAACCAGGCTGGCGAAGACAACCGCAACGTCGCGCGCATGGCGCTTCTGCTCGCCGGCATGCCGGAATCGGTTCCCGGCCAGACCCTGAATCGGCTCTGCGCCTCCGGTCTCGACGCGGTCGGTGCCGCGGGCCGCGCCATCCGCGCCGGCGAGATCGATTTCGCGATCGCAGGCGGCGTCGAATCGATGACGCGCGCGCCGTTCGTGATGGGCAAGGCCGCGGAAGCCTTCTCGCGCTCGTCCGAGATCTACGACACCACGATCGGCTGGCGCTTCATCAATCCGCTGATGAAGGCGCAGTACGGCGTCGATGCGATGCCGGAGACCGGCGAGAACGTCGCCGAGGAATTCCAGGTCTCGCGCGCCGATCAGGATGCGATGGCGATCCGCTCGCAGCAGCGGGCCGGTGCGGCGATCGCGTCGGGTTATTTCGCCGAGGAGATCGTCGCCGTTCAGGTGCCCGGCGGCAAGGCCGGTCCTGTTACCGTCGACAAGGACGAGCATCCGCGGCCGGAGACCACGCTCGAAGCTCTCGCCAAGCTGAAGCCGATCGTGCGCAATCCGGGCACGGTGACCGCGGGCAATGCGTCCGGCGTCAATGACGGCGCCGCCGCGATGATCCTTGCCTCCGAGGCTGCGGTGAAGAAGCACGGCCTGACCCCGCGCGCAAAAATCCTCGGCCTTGCCTCGGCCGCGGTGCCGCCCCGCATCATGGGCATCGGCCCGGTGCCGGCGACCAAGAAGCTGGTCGAGCGGCTCGGCATCAAGGTGTCGGACTTCGATCTGATCGAGCTCAACGAGGCCTTCGCCTCGCAGGGCATCGCCTGCCTGCGCCAGCTCGGCGTCAAGGAAGACGCCGATTTCGTCAATCCACATGGCGGCGCGATCGCGCTCGGCCATCCGCTCGGCATGAGCGGCGCGCGGCTGGTGCTGACTGCCGTGCACGGCATGGAGAAGCGGGGCGGGAAGCTTGCCTTGGCAACTATGTGCGTCGGGGTCGGCCAGGGCGTCGCGGTCGCCATCGAAAAGCTGAACTAATCCAATGGCTTGGAGGGGCTGAAAACAGCCCTTCCCCATTTTGGTTATGCATTATAATGATCTGATGTGAGCTCGCGGGGCGCGTGGGCCGCGGAGGAATTCGCCATGACCTTACTGTATCCGCTGCAATCGCTTGCGGCCCATCCGGCGCGGCTGTCGCCGGACTATCGCTCCACCGTGAAACGCTCGCCGCAGAAGCCGCTGATCCCGATGCGGCACACGCTCTCCGAGTTGACCGGGCCGGTCTATGGCCATGAGACCGTGCGCGAGCACGACAACGATCTCACCATTCAGGCCAAGGGCGAGCCGCTCGGCGAGCGCATCATCGTGCATGGTCACGTGCGCGACGAGGACGGCCGCGGCGTGCCCAACACGCTGGTCGAGCTGTGGCAGGCCAATGCCTGCGGCCGCTACATTCATGTCGTCGACCAGCATCCGGCGCCGCTCGATCCGAATTTTACAGGCGCCGGCCGCACGCAATCCGATGCCGACGGTTACTACAAGTTCATCACCATCAAGCCCGGCGCGTATCCGTGGGGCAATCACCACAATGCGTGGCGGCCCGCGCATATCCACTTCTCGGTGTTCGGGCATTCCTTCATTTCGCGGCTGGTGACGCAGATGTACTTCCCCGGCGATCCGCTGTTCCCGTTCGATCCGATCTTCAATTCGGTGACGGATGAGAAGGCGCGGGCGCGGATGATCTCGTCGTTTGATCTCGAGAACACCAAGCCGGAATGGGCGCTGTGCTACCGCTTCGATATCGTGCTGCGCGGCCAGAGCGCCACGCCGATGGAGACCAGGTAAGTGTCGAACCAGCGTCCTGATGGAATCACGCCCTCGCAGACCGTCGGCCCTTATTTCAAATACGGCCTGACCCCGAACGGCGAATATGAGTGGAACGACGCCTTCACCAACAATCTGCTGACGGGCGACGTCTCGGGCGAGCGCATTCGCGTCGAAGGCACCGTCTATGACGGCGACGGCGCGGTGATCCCGGATTGCATGCTGGAGATCTGGCAGGCCGATAGCCAAGGCCGCTTCTCCGATCCGCAGGATGCGCGCGCGCTGCCGAACTCCTCCTTCAAGGGCTTTGGCCGCTGCGGCACCGACAAGAGCGGTGGTTATTCGTTCGACACCATCAAGCCGGGCGTGGTGCCGGACGCCGACGGCAAGCCGCAGGCGCCGCACATCGTGCTCGCGGTGTTCGCGCGCGGCATGCTGCTGCATCTCTACACCCGGATCTACTTCGACGACGAAGCCGGCAACGCCGGCGATCCTGTGCTCGCATTGGTGCCGGCCGATCGCCGCGCTACGCTGATTGCGAAGCGCAAGGCCTGTGCGGGCAACGCCTACACGTTCGACGTCCATCTCCAGGGCGACAACGAGACGGTGTTCTTCGACGTCTAGCCGCCGGCCGCGCCCGATGGCGCGCAAATCCAGCATTGAAAGTAAGGCCCAAATCCGCTGTGCGCCCTCGCCGCAGCGGATTTCGCTTGACTATGCGCAATCAGTTATATAGCAAGTTAGTTATATAACAGACACGAGATCAAGCATGCCCAACCTCGACGCCGCCTTCTCCGCGCTCGCCGACCCGACCCGCCGGGCGATCCTCGCGCGCCTCGCCCTCGGCGAGGCGACGGTGATGGAGCTGGTCGAGCCGTTCGAGATGACCCAGCCCGCGATCTCCCGCCATCTCAAGGTGCTCGAGGGCGCGGGCCTGATCGTGCGGCGCGTTGAAGGCACCAAGCGGCCCTGCCGGCTGGCGCCGACGGCGGTCGCCGAGATCGATCAATGGCTCGGCATGCTGCGGCGAGCTCTCGAAACCAATTACGACCGGCTGGACGGAGTGCTGGCCGCCATGAAGCCTGAAAAGTGAAGGGTATCCCATGAGCAAGTTGACGCTGAAGACCGAAGGCGACTGCTACATCGTTGTCACCAGGCGCTTCGTCGCGCCGCCTGAAATGGTGTATCGCGCGCATACCGAGCCGGAGCTGCTGCAGAAGTGGCTGCTCGGCCCGGAAGGCTGGACCATGCCGGTCTGCGTCAGCGATCTCAGGCCCGGCGGCAAGATCCGCTACGAATGGACCGACGGCAAGGGCGGCGGCTTTCATCTGACCGGCGAGTATGTCGCGCTCGAACCGTTCAGCCGCATCGTGCATGTCGAGCGCATGCATCTGCCGGACCCGACGCCGGACAACCATGTCGAGACGCGGTTCGCGCCCGACGGCAACGGCACCGTGATGACGATGCGGATGACATTGCCGGATGCCGAGACGCGCGCGGCGATGCTCGCGACCGGCATGGAGCACGGCATGGAAGACAGCTATGCTCGGCTCGACCGCATGAGCTGAGTGCGACTGACGTGAGGGACAATGCGCGATCGTTTCCTGACCGGTCTGATCGGCTATCCGATCGCGCATTCGGCGGCGCCTGCGATGCACGAGCAGGCCGCCGCAGTGCTCGGCGTTCGCTGTCACTACCAGCTCATCGAAGTGAAGGGCGCCGGGCGCGACGATCTGCGTGCGATGCTGGAGGGCGTTAGGCGGCTCGGCTTTGCCGGCGTCAACGTCACCTTTCCCTACAAGGAGGCGGTCGTCGATCTGCTCGATGACCTCGCGCCCGATGCGCGCGCGATCGGCGCGGTCAACACCATCGTCGCCAGTGGCGCTCGGCTGGTCGGGCACAACACCGATGCGACGGGCTTTGCGCGTGCGATCGAACCGCTGCTTGCGTCAGCGCCGCGCGGCCCGATCGCGCTGATCGGTGCCGGCGGCGTCGGCAAGGCGATTGCCTTCGCGCTGGCCGGCCTCGGCGTCGCCGGGATCAGGATCTTCGACGCCGATGCCGCCAAGGCCGCGCAGCTTGCGGCCCAGTTGCGGGATCGCCACGCGGTCCGCGCCAGCAGCGTCGCGATCGCGGTGGATGGCGCCACAGGTCTCGTCAACGCAACGCCGGTCGGCATGCTGCCGAGCCGCGACACGCCGGTGCCGGATGCACTGCTGCATCCGTCGATGTGGGTCGCCGACGCCGTCTACACGCCGCTCTGGACGCCGCTGCTGAACGCGGCCAAGGCCAAGGGCGCAAGCGTCCTGACCGGACGGGACCTCGCGATCAACGCCTCGGCCGACGCATTCAAACTGTTCACGGGATTGACGCCGCCGCATGCGGCGATGGCAAATGCGTTCGACGCCGGGATGGCTGCACGCTACTCTTCGCCCGTCTGAAGGGCGGAGACAGTAAATGACGAAAATCAGGATGGGTCTGGCCGGCTGCGGCTTCGTGTCGGAGCTGCATATGGTCGCCTACCGGCGCGTCTATGGCGTCGATGTCGAGGTGAGGGCGGTCGCTGCGCGCGGCGATCACGTGGTCGAGTTCGCGCGCAAGCACGGAATACCGAACGCCTGTCGCAGCTTCGCCGAGCTCGTCGCCGACCGTGAGCTCGACGTCATCGACATCTGCACGCCGCCCAACCTCCATGCCGCGATGATCGTCGACGCAATGCAGGCCGGCAAGCATGTGATCTGCGAAAAGCCGTTCAGCGGCTATTTCGGCCGCGATGGCGACAAGGCGCCGATCGGCAAGCACGTTCCGAAGGCGCTGATGTACCAGCGCGTGATGGAGGAGATGGAACAGACCCGCGCCGCGATCGAGCGCAGCGGAAAACTGTTCATGTATGCCGAGGACTGGATCTACGCACCGGCGGTGACCAAGACCGCCGAGATCATCCGCGCGACGCGCGACAAGATTCTGTTCATGAAGGGCGAGGAGAGCCATTCCGGCTCGCATGCCGCGCACGCCGCAGGGTGGGCGATGACGGGCGGCGGCTCGCTGATCCGGATGGGCTGCCATCCGCTGTCGGCCGTGCTCTATCTCAAGCAGGTCGAGGCCAAAGCGCGCGGCGAGACCATCACGGTTGCGAGCGTCACCTGCGACGTCGGCAACGTCACCGCCAGTCTCAGG
>NZ_JACMYP010000384.1 GCF_020889705.1 Bradyrhizobium altum
CGCGACGGGCCTGCGGCGACGTGCGCGGCGTCCGCCGATCCTGCTTCTCGTCAACCGCCTGCAGAAGGAACATCCCGCGTGCACGCGCTGTCCGAACAGATCCTTTCCGAATTGCGCCA
This sequence comes from Bradyrhizobium altum, assembly GCF_020889705.1. GTDB lineage: Bacteria > Pseudomonadota > Alphaproteobacteria > Rhizobiales > Xanthobacteraceae > Bradyrhizobium > Bradyrhizobium altum. The sequence goes on from NZ_JACMYP010000384.1 coordinate 120, forward strand.
CCTGCTGAGCGAGATGAGCGATGGCGGCAGCGTCGGTCCGTCCGTCTACGACACGGCGCGAGCTCTGCAGTTCCACGGCAACGTCACCGGTCGGCAGGACGCATACGCGTGGCTCATCGCGCAGCAACAGGCCGATGGCGGATGGGGAAACGCGGACTTCCCGCTGTTCCGCCATGCGCCCACATGGGCGGCGTTGCTGGCATTGCAGCGTGCCGATCCTCTTCCCGGCGCTGCCGACGCAGTCCAGGCTGCAACCCGGTTCCTCCAGCGCCAGCCCGATCCTTACGCGCATGCGGTGCCGGAAGACGCGCCGATCGGCGCGGAGCTGATCCTGCCGCAGCTTTGCGGCGAGGCCTCATCCTTGCTGGGCGGCGTGGCGTTTCCGCGCCACCCGGCGCTGTTTCCGTTGCGGCAAGCGCGCCTGGTCAAGCTGGGGGCGGTGGCGACGTTGCCGAGCGGCCATCCGTTGCTGCACTCCTGGGAAGCCTGGGGGACGTCGCCGACCACCGCATGCCCGGATGACGACGGCAGCATCGGCATCAGTCCGGCGGCCACCGCCGCGTGGCGTGTGCACGCCGTGACACAGGGGAGCATGCCGAAGGTCGGGCGCGCGACGCGTACCTGCAGGCGGCATCGCGGGCGACGCGCAGCGGCATCGAAGGTGTCGTTCCTAACGTCTGGCCGATCAATGTGTTCGAGCCATGCTGGTCGCTGTACACCCTGCATCTGGCCGGGCTGTTCGCGCATCCCGCGCTCGCCGAGGCGGTGCGCGTGATCGTCGCGCAGCTCGACGCCCGCCTGGGCGTGCGCGGTCTGGGCCCGGCCTTGCACTTCGCGGCCGATGCGGACGACACCGCCGTTGCATTGTGCGTCCTGCGCCTTGCAGGCCGCGACCCGGCGGTCGATGCGTTGCGTCATTTCGAAATCGGCGAGCTGTTCGTCACCTTCCCCGGCGAGCGCAATGCCTCGGTGTCGACCAACATCCATGCCCTGCATGCGTTGCGACTGTTGGGAAAGCCCGCTGCCGGCACCAGCGCCTACGTCGAGGCCAATCGCAACCCGCACGGTCTATGGGGCAACGAAAAATGGCACGTTTCGTGGCTGTATCCCACCGCGCATGCGGTCGCTGCGCTGGCGCAAGGCAAGCCCCGGTGGCGCGACGAGCGCGCGCTGGCGGCGCTGCTGCAGGCGCAGCGCAACGATGGCGGCTGGGGTGCCGGTCGCGCGTCCACATTCGAGGAAACCGCCTATGCGCTGTTCGCGTTGCACGTGATGGACGGCAGCGAAGAGCCTATAGGGCGCCGGCGCATCGCGCAGGCGGTGGGGCGTGCGCTGGAGTGGATGCTTGCTCGCCATGCGGCGCATGCATTGCCGCGGACGCCGCTGTGGATCGGCAAGGAACTGTATTGCCCCACCCGGGTCGTGCGCGTGGCCGAACTCGCCGGCTTGTGGCTAGCGCTTCGTTGGGGGCGGCGCGTCATGGCCGAGAGAGCAGGAGCAGCGCCATGATCCAGACCGAACGCGCGCTGCAGCAGGTGCTGGAGTGGGGGCGTTTCCTGACCGGGTTCGCCGACGAGCATGCCGTGGAAGCGGTCAGGGGCGGCCAGTACATCCTGCAGCGCATCCATCCAAGCCTGCGCGACACCAGCGCCCGCACCGGCCGCGATCCGCAGGACGAAACGCTGACCGTGGCGTTCTATCGCGAACTGGCGCTGCTGTTCTGGCTCGACGATTGCAACGACCTTGGCCTGATCGCGCCGGAGCAGCTCGCCGCGGTAGAACAGGCGCTGGGGCAGGGTGTGCCGTGCGCGCTCCCCGGATTCGAGGGCTGCGCCGTGCTGCGCGCATCGCTGGCCGCGCTCGCCTACGATCCTCGCGACTATGCTCAGCTTCTCGACGATACCCGGCGCTACTGCGCGGCGCTGCGCGCCGGACACGCGCAGGCGGCAGGGGCGGAACGCTGGTCCTACGCCGAGTACCTGCACAACGGCACCGATTCGATCGCCTACGCCAACGTGTTCTGTTGCCTGTCGTTGCTGTGGGGGCTGGACATGGCGACCTTGCGCGAGCGTCCGGCGTTTCGCCAGGTCCTGCGGCTCATCTCCGCAATAGGGCGCCTGCAGAACGATCTGCATGGACTCGACAAGGACAGGTCGGGCGGCGAGGCCGACAACGCGGCGATCCTGCTGCTAGAACGCTATCCGACTATGCCTGTGATGGAGTTCCTCAACGACGAGCTGGCCGGCTATACGCGCATGTTGCACCGGGTGATGGCGGAAGAATGCTTTCCTGCGCCGTGGGCACCGTTGATCGAAGCCATCGCGGCCATCCGCGCGCAGTACTACCAGACCTCGACCAGCCGCTACCGCAGCGACGCTGTGGGGGGAGGCCAGCGTGCGCAGGCCTGAACGCGCGGGAGATGGCGGCGTGCGCGCGCTGCCGTCGGTTCGATCCGACGCAACGCCGCCGCCCGATGCGATGGATGGAGCGAGCATGTGCGACACCGCCCTGAGCGGGCGCAAGGACGACCATCCGGACCTCGTGCTGGATCGGCGAACGGCGCCGGCCATGGTCGCCGCCGGCTGGGAGTACATCCGGTTCGAACACTGCGCATTGCCCGAGTTGGACTGCTGATCAGCTCCATGACCGGTGGCATGCCATCAAAGTGCAGCCGGCGGACAGGTCGAGCGATTCGTTCCGGGAGCTGAAAACCCGGCCTCCTTGGTGATGGTATGCCACCGACATCGATTTGAGCGCTCAAGCCTTCACAAGGTCGATCCCCTGTTTCGCGGCAGAGGGATCAGCAGTGCTCAGCAACATTGGGGGACCCTCGATCGGCTCACCGGAGCTCCTCGTGCAATGACTCGCCAAAGATCGCAGCACCATCGAACGATAAGCCCATGCTGATCAAGATCGTGTCCCCACGCATGCGGTCGACGCTGCAAGGCGCGAGCTGTCATATTAGGGACGACGGCGCCAATTCTGGCGCGGCCTCGATGCTCACCAGCAGGCTTGGATGTCTCGAGAGGCAGTTTGCGAGGGCGAAGATGGAGTCTTTCAATCGAGCTTATAGGAGGCCTGAAAGAACGTACCCCAGCGCTCCTTGCTGTACTTTGCAAATGGGCGAGGTCGTCGGTGCGCAGCGTTCGTTCGGCGGCTGGGAGGAGATGACTCAAGTCACAACGGTAACATCTCCTGCCAGGCTCGGCCGCCAGCTTTTTCGCGGGTAAGAAACTTAGTTTTCGATATTAGTTTTAAGGCATATTTTTGGATTATGAGATAAAACCAATACTTCGGCAATATTGCGTATAACTCATATCCCTATTATATTTCCTAAAACTAATAAAGGAGACATCCATGATTTTGAAGAGAATCAACGATGTGGGACTGGCCATGAGACAGGCCCGCCAGGAGCGAAAGCTGACCCAGAAGCAGCTCGCCGTCAAGCTCGGAACCAATCAGGAATGGATCTCCCAGTTCGAGACGGGCCGCCTTGAGAACCCAAGCCTCGGGACGGTCCTCAAGGCGATGGCCATTCTGGGGGTGAATCTGAGCATCGACAGCTTTCCAAAGTCCGTTCGGGACGAATCCTTGGACACCGGTGACCTCGCGCTGGACGAGCCAAGCTTCCTCAAAGGACCGGGCCGATGAGCAAATTCCTGAATGTTTTGATGGGCGGCGTCCCGATCGGTCGCCTCGAGCAGATGGATAGCGGCGTACTCGGCCTCGCGTATGCCGACCGCTGGCTCGCGGCGGATAGGATCCAGATTCCGCTCTCTATGTCCCTGCCTCTCGCTGCCAAGAAGCACTCAGGCGCCGAGGTGACCAACTATCTCTGGAATCTGCTTCCGGACAATGACCAGACTCTGCAGAAGTGGGGGCAGATCTACGGCGTATCGCCGAACAGCGCGTTCGCTCTGCTGTCCAAGGTCGGAGAAGACTGCGCCGGCGCGATCCAGATCGTTACCGACGAATGGATGGCCGCCAATGCCGGCTCGCCCGCTGAGGTCCAGTGGATAGACGAAGCGGAGGTCGCAAACCGCCTCAAGCGCCTGCGCGAGGAGAGGACGTGGACGGGACGTCGCGACAGCGATCGGGGGCACTTCAGCCTCGCCGGCGCGCAGCCAAAAATGGCCTTGCTGTTCGACGGAAGGAGGTGGGGCGTACCGAGCGGCCGCCGCGCGACCACGCATATCCTCAAGCCGCCCATGCCTCACCTCCGGGGCACGATCGAGAACGAATACGCATGCCTGCGTCTGGCGAGCCGCGTAGGAATCACGTCAGCCGAAGTGAAGGTCGGAAAGTTCGGTGAAGAGATCGCGATCGTCGTTACTAGATACGACCGCGAGATCGGTACCGACGGAGTGGTCCGACGCTTTCACCAGGAGGACATGTGCCAGGCGCTCGGTGTGCATCCCGCCACCAAGTACCAGAGCGAAGGCGGTCCCTCGATCGAGCAGATCTCCAACGAAGTGCTGCGTTATGCTACCGATCCTGAGGCGGAGAAGGCGAGGTTCGCCGAGATGATCGCGTTCAACTTCCTGGTGCTCGGTACCGACGCCCACGCGAAGAACTTCTCGGTCGTCCATCTTCCGGGGCGAAAGATGTATCTCGCGCCGATGTACGACGTCCTGAGCTTCGTGCCCTACGACGACGACGAACACGAGCGGCGCAGGCTGCGGATGGCTATGAAGATCGGTGGCTACTACAAGTTCTCCGAAATCCAGCCGCGGCATTGGGCGCGCCAGGCGAAGCTTATGCAGATGGATCCCGACGAGATGATCGCGCGGTTGGTCGCGCTCGCTGAGAAGATACCGCACGCGCTGAGCGACGTCGTGAAGGAAGCGCGGGCCGGTGGACTGAAAGAACCGGTGCTCGACGCGATGCTGGACGGCATTTCGGCACGCTGCGAGGCAATCGTGAAACAATACGGAGCGACTGCCGCGCCGGTGCCGTGACCTGTGTTGCTCTTTTGCGGCCGCCGCCGAAGTCAGCGACCGGGGACGGGCGAGGCGCCATCTTCAAGGCCGTTGTCGCCGTCATGCAGCCCAAGGATCTCGGCCACAGCCGCCTTGACAAGAATCGAGTGGACCATTCTGGCAACAGTCGTGCTCGCCGTCCCGCCTCTCTAGTTAATGTTGATATGGGCCCGGGAGCTTGTGCCGATCATATGCAGCCCCTCGGAAGTGCGAGGTAGAGACTAGTCGACGTGATGCTTCGGCCCGAAACTGATCTTCACCATTAAGAAAGCCCGCGTACAACGCATATACGCCGGCCACGGGCAAAGTTCTGAGCTTTCAGATCTCGTGACCAGTAGCTCGGCTTTTCTGAGACCTAAATCATCGAACTTGGAAAAACCGATGTGCTTCGAGTCTCCAACGACGACAGGCAATTCATTACTCAGTTGTACTCAGTTGTGGAGGGAATTCCTAATATTGGTCTTGCATGGGGTTCTGATGCGGCGGGTATTGCGGGCCAAGCGAGAAGCGTCGAGACTCACCACAAGACCGGCATTGCCAAGGCCGATCTCGGCAATGAGCTTCTGGAAACCATGACGATCCACGCCGCCAGCACCGGACTTGCCCAGGTCTTCGTCAATCACCTGAACGCGCTCAGGCGGCCAGCCCAGACCGATGGCACGATCGACAAGGCGGTACTGTAGCTCGGTGCTCTCCTGATGCTGGCGCACCTGGTTCACGGATGACTGCCGCACGAGACATAGGCCAACTTGGCTCGGTGCGCAGTCGTGAGCCGCTCGTCAGCGATGTTCGAGCTGATCAGCACGACCCAGTCCCCTTCCGGGCGTGCCGGGAATCGCTCGCATTCGCCGCATCAGCGCGGCGATCGTTTGAGCAACCTGGGTTTGCGTCGCGGTCGATAGATTCGGCCACAGGCGCGGAATGCCAGCCGTGGGATGGCCGGGTGGATTTGCCAACGTCGGCAGGGGTCGATACGCAACGCGACCTGGAAGCGGTCGGTGGGTCATCGCGAATCACCTTCTCGTCGAGAAGGCTCAGACTCGCGCCCAAATGTTGCA
>NZ_JACMYP010000385.1 GCF_020889705.1 Bradyrhizobium altum
TTGCTGCCGTTACCAGGGGGATGCTGCCGAAACGCACGCTTTGGTCCACAGCAGTCCCGTGGCCCCAGTAGTGCAACACGTGCTCGTTACCGTATCCTCATGCTCCAATTGTAACGCAAGTGACCATCTCCGATCGTTCCTGACGCTAACTACGAGTCATAACCAACGCTCTAGGTTATTTGCTCCGCGGAAGCCGGAGCACAGCACCTCGTAGCGCTCTGGTTATAGACGCAACACCGCTACACGGCGCTGACCGTGGCGGTAACAATGGAGTTGTCAGATGGTACGCAATCTTATCTTGGCCGCAACGGTTGCCGCCGTGGCCGCAACATCGCTCACTGTGCCGGCGCAAGCTGCGCTGTTCGGGGGATTTGGCGGTTTTCACGGTGCTGCAGTCGGGCGATTTGGCGGCCTTCACTACGGAGCCTATCGGGGCGGCGGCTATTGGGGTGGTGGATACTACCACGGCTGCTGCTACGGAGGCGCCATTGCCGCAGGTGCTGCAGGTGCCGCAGCGGGTGCTGCTGTGGGTGCGGCAGCGTCCTGGCCAGCTTACGTCCCACCCGCCACTGTTTATGCGCCTCCACCAGCCCTATATGCGCCGCCGGTCGTATACGCATTGCGAGCCTATTGATTAGCTCGACGTATGTCACCGACCGGCGATCCTTATTATGGATAGCTCGTCAGGCTCGGCAGCATCCCCGCTTGTCTGCTGGAATGAAAGCTCCAGCAGACAAGCATCGGCTCCTCCCGAATAATCTTGCGCGGTACCAGCATGAGCCTCGATCCGGACCCTGTCTTGCGCCCAATTGTTAGTGAAGTGTGCGAGAGAGTTGACAGCCGATGCAATATCGACTCGCACGCATGTCGCGATCCGGTTACTCGAGCACCGCATCGCGGGCAGAAGTCCGAACGAGTGCTGAAGTCGATAGGACCAGGCGGCGCGTTTGGAAGTGAAAGCCCTCGATCGTTGACGTCGACCCTCCAGATCCCACAGCGGACCGCAGGTTATTACCCGGTGGAGTATTGCGAATGAAGGTCAACATTTCGTCGCGCAATCCAGAAAGCAGAACGTTGGCTGGAGTGGAAGGATCGTCTTTGAGTCGGCGTAGTCTCCTCACTTTGACCGCAGGTGCTCTACTCACAGGATGTGAGCAGAATGCGTTCGTCCCGCCGCCACCGCCGGGCGTCGAGGTCGCGCGCCCGGTTCAGAAGACCATTACGCGCTATCTGGAGACAACAGGAAGTCTGGCACCGATCAAGAGCGTCGATCTGGTCGCGCGCGTGCAGGGCTTCCTGCAGTCGACCAACTACCAGGACGGCACCTTCGTGAAGGAAGGCACCACTTTGTTCACGATCGAGCCGGAGACCTACAAGCTCCAGCTCGAGCAGGCGCAAGCCGCGGAAGGCGGCGGGCAGGCGACGCTGAAACAGGCCGAAGCCGATTTCAAGCGGCAGACGGAGCTGGTGCAGCGACAGGCGGTCTCGCAGTCGACGCTCGACGCGTCGACGGCCACGCGCGACAATGCCCAGGCCAGTCGGCGGCAGGCCGACCTCAACACTAAGCTCGCCGAAATCAATTACGGCTACACCAATGTCGTCGCGCCATTCGACGGAATTGTCAGCGCGCACCTCGCCTCGGTCGGCGAGCTCGTCGGTGTGGGGTCCCCGACCCAGTTGGCCACCATCGTGGCGCTCGATCCAATCTATGCGAATTTCAACGTCAGCGAACAGGACGTCCTGCGAATCCGCGATGAGCTGCGGCGGCGCGGCGTGACAGCGGAGGAGATCAGGCAGGTGCCGGTCGAGGTCGGGCTGCAGACGGAGACTGGCTATCCGCACAAGGGCAAGCTCGATTACATCTCGCCGACGCTGAGCGAGTCGACCGGCACGCTGGCGGTACGCGGCGTGTTCTCCAACCCTGACCGCGCCATGCTGCCGGGCTTTTATGTTCGGGTGCGCGTGCCCTTCGATGAGCAGAGGAACGCGCTATTGGTGCCCGACGTCGCGCTCGGCAGCGACCAGGCCGGACGCTACGTGCTGGTGGTGAATGGCGAGAACGTCGTCGAGCAGCGCAAGGTGCAGACCGGGCCGCTGGAGGGTGATCTGCGGGTCATCGAGAGCGGCCTGAAGCCGGACGATCGCGTGGTGATCGCAGGCCTGCTGGGGGCCATTCCCGGCCAGAAGGTCGATCCGCAACTGCTGAAGATCGAGGCCTCCAACGCCTCAGCCAAGTAGGACGCGCCATGATTTCGAAATTCTTCATCGAGCGGCCGGTCCTCTCCAACGTGATCGCGATCCTGATGATCCTGATCGGCGGCGTGGCGCTGCTCAATCTCGCGGTCGCGCAATACCCGGATGTGGTGCCGCCCACGGTGCAGGTGACGACGCGCTATCCCGGCGCGTCCGCAAAAAACCGTGATCGACACTGTGGCGCTGCCGATCGAACAGCAGGTCAACGGCGTCGAGGACATGCTCTACATGCAGTCCTACAGCGGCGCCGACGGCACCTATACGCTGACCGTGACCTTCAAGATTGGCACCGATCTCAACTTTGCGCAGGTGCTGGTGCAGAACCGGGTGTCGAGCGCGCTGTCGCAACTGCCGCAGGCCGTGCAGAACCAGGGCGTCACCGTTCAGAAGAAGTCGACCTCGATCCTGCTGTTCGTGACGCTGACCTCGCCGGACGCGAAATATGACAGCCTCTATCTCAGCAACTACGCCACGCTCAATCTGAAGGACGAGCTGTCGCGGTTGCCGGGCGTCGGCAACGTCACGGTGTTCGGCGCCGGGCAATATTCCATGCGCGTCTGGCTCGATTCGAACAAGCTGCAGGCGCGCGGATTGATGCCGCAGGACGTCGTTCAGGCGATCCAGCAGCAGAGCCAGCAGGTCACGGCGGGTCAGGTCGGCATGCCGCCGACGCCGCCGGGCCAGGCCTTCCAGATCACGCTGAATGTCAATGGCCGTCTCGATGATGCGGGCCAGTTCGAGGACATCATCGTCAAGACCGGCAATAATGGCGATGTGACGCGGGTGCGCGACGTCGGCTCGGTCGAGCTGGGCGCGCAGACCTACAGCCAGATCTTCTCGCTGAACAAGCAATCGGCCACCGGCATCGGCGTGTTCCAGTCGCCCGGCGCCAACGCGCTGCAGGTCGAGCAGGCGGTCGAGAGGAAGATGGCAGAACTCGCGAAGGCGTTTCCCAAGGGCATCAAATACGACACGCCGTTCAATACCACAAAATTTGTCACCGCCTCCATCAACGAGGTCTACAATACCCTGCTCGAAGCCGGTCTGCTGGTGCTGGTGGTCATCCTGGTGTTCCTGCAGGACTGGCGCGCGATGCTGGTGCCGGCGACCACCGTGCCCGTCACCATTATCGGCGCCTTCGCGGCGATGGCCGCGCTCGGCTTCACCATCAATCTGTCGACCCTGTTTGCGATCGTGCTTGCGATCGGCATCGTAGTCGACGACGCCATCGTCGTGGTCGAGGGCGCGGCGCATAATATCGAGCAGGGCATGTCCGGGCATGACGCCGCGATCAAGGTGATGGACGCGTTGTTCGCGCCGATCGTTGGCATCACGCTGGTCCTGATCTCCGTCTTTCTGCCCGCGTCATTCCTGCCGGGGCTGACGGGCCGCATTTACGCGCAATTTGCGCTCGTGATCGCCGCGACTTCGCTGCTTTCGGCCATCAACGCAGCGACCTTGAAGCCGACACAATGTGCGCTGTGGCTGCGCCGCCCGGGACCGCTCGAGCAGCGTAACTTCTTCTACCGCGGCTTCAACAACGTCTATAACCGACTCGAGCACAGCTATGCCCGGCTGATCGGCTCGCTGGCCCGGCACGCCAACGTGTCCGTTGTCGTCGCGCTGAGCTTGATCGGGATCGGCGGCTATGGCCTCTCAAGGGTGCCGACCGGCTTCCTGCCGATCGAGGACCAGGGTTACCTGATCGCCGCGGTGCAATTGCCCGATGGCGCCGCGCTCGACCGGACGCAGAAGGTGCTCGACAAGGTCAGCGAGATTGTCGGCAAGGCGCCCGGCGTCGCACAGGTCATCACCATCGCCGGCATCTCCGCGCTCGACAACAGCGCGGACCTGGCTAATGCCGGTGTCGCCTACATCATCCTGAAGGACTGGGACTCGCGTGGCCCAGGCGAGGATTTGCGCTCGCTGGTGTACGGGCTGAACGACAAGGTCTCCACCATCATGGAGGCGCGAACGCTGGTGCTGCCGCCGCCGCCGATCCAGGGCATCGGCAACGCGGCCGGCTTTGCGATGCAGGTCGAATTGCGCGACGGCAACACGGACTATGCCAAGCTGCAGACGATCACCAGCGAAATGGTCAGGAATGCGCAAAGCCAGAGCGCGCTGCAACGCGTGCAATCGCCGTTCCGCGCCACGGTGCCGCAATTCGACGTCGAAATTGACCGCATCAAGACCCAGACCCTGCACGTCACCACCGATCAGGTGTTTTCGGCGCTCGCATCCTATCTGGGCTCGTCCTACGTCAACCAGTTCAACAAGTTCGGCCGCGTGTTCCAGGTCTATACCCAGGCCGAGGCAGGTTCGCGCCTGACGCTGCGCGACATCCATAATATGACGGTGCGCAATCAGAACGGTGACATGATCCCGATCGGCACGGTCGCCAAGATCACGCCTTCGGTCGGTCCGTCCCTGATCAGCCTCTATAACCTCTATCCATCCTCGACCATCGTCGGTCTGCCGGCGCAGGGCTACAGCTCCGGTCAGTCACTGAATCTGATGGAGCAGATCGCGGACAAGACGTTGCCGCCGGGCAGCGGCTATGAGTGGACAGCGATGTCATATCAGGAGAAGGCCGTCACGAGCCAGATCTACTACGTATTTGGCCTCGCGATGCTGCTGGTCTATCTCGTGCTCGCCGGACAATATGAGAGCTGGTACGCACCGATCTCGGTGATATTGGCGGTGCCGCTGTCGGTGCTCGGGCCGATGGCGGTGCTGAAAGGATTGAAGATCGACAACAACCTCTATGTCCAGATCGGCCTGATCCTCCTGATCGCGCTGTCGGCGAAGAACGCGATCCTGATCGTCGAGGTCGCGATCGAATTGCACGACGAGGGTAAGTCCATCGTTGAATCCGCGATAGGGGCGGCGCGCGCCCGCTTCCGCCCGATCCTGATGACCTCCTTTGCCTTCATTCTCGGCGTGGTGCCACTGGTGCTCGCGACCGGCGCTGGCGCCAATGCGCGCAAGTCGATCGGCATCACGGTGTTCTCAGGCATGCTCGCGTCGACCTGCCTTGCGGTGCTGTTCGTGCCGGCCTTCTTCGTCGTGGTGCAGCGTTTCGAGAATTGGCGAAAAGCACGGAAAGCTAAGGCGCCGGAGCCGCAGAGGATGCCGCAGGCGCCGAGCGTGACGCCCTAGCGTGCGGATCGGCCAACTCGGCTTGGCCGCCCTGTAAGCCGAATCAAGGACTCCCGCGCGCGTCAAGACCGGCGGTTACCTCTGCTATATCCGAAAGTCGCGCGGCGACTCGCTGAGTGGGAGGCAGCATCAAATGTCGGCACCGAACCTCAGGGCATAGCGGGAAGTGTGGCGGTCGCGCGCCAGATTTCGGGGCTAGTTCTGCGACGCGTGTTAACGCGTTGTCCGACGACCAATATTGCGCACGGCGTTGCAGCCGCAGGCGTTATCAGACGGGGCCGCCGCCAAAACGCACGCTTTGGCCCACAGCCCCTGGCGCACGAGCCCCAACACGTACTTGTGACGCCCCGCATTTAGCGTTCTCATGCCCAATTGTAACGTAAGTGACCATCTCGGATCGATTCTGATCATAACAACGAGTCGCACCAACGCGCTGGCTCCTCAACTCGAGGTCGACTGCAGACCGAAAGCGGTTATTCGAATCCATCGCCTCACTACTGGAGACCGAAAGTGAGAACCATCATCCTTCTTTGCTCGATCGCTATGACGATGAGTGCATTGGCAATTTCATAGGCTCGCGCGGAAACCGCCATCGACAAACATAGCGACGTTTCTCCTTTGATCATCTATGTCGGCGATTTCGAGGCGATTAGTGAGGAGACCAGCCCGTCGAGGGGAGCCCTTTCGCGATTGCACTCGATGGTTCACGCCCATAAAG
>NZ_JACMYP010000386.1 GCF_020889705.1 Bradyrhizobium altum
CCGGGCTCGGTGCTGGTCTCGGGCGTTGCCGGTTCGCTCGGCAGCGCGATCGGGCCGGTGCGCACCGCGAGCAGGCGGGTCACCTCGCGCTCGACATAGTGCGCGAGCTTGCGCGCGCCGGCCTTGGTGAAGAACACGCCGTCATCGGAGCGCAGCTTGCGCGGCTGGCCCTCGAAGTCCGGGCCCTTTGGCATGAAGCGGCCGGCCTCATCGACAAAGCCGTCCCAGACGTCGACATAGGTGATGCCGGCCTTGCCGGCGCCGTCGCGATAGAGCGCGTCGAGGAACAGCATGTCCGACGTGCCCTTCTGGCCGCGGATCGCGGGCAGGCCGACCCACAGCACCGGCACGCCCTTGCTCTTCAGCACGTTGATCAGCTCCTCGATCTTCTTGCCGTAGAGCTCGACCCAGCGGTCGTCGCGGAAGTCATAGAGGCCATTGGGCGAGCGCGCGGTCTTTTCCGGCGCGGCCTGTGAGTCGGTGTCGGCGTCGTCGGCCGGCAGCTCGGCATCGACCGGCTTGCTGTCCGCCTTGCTATCGGTCTTGCCGTCAATCTTGCCGTCAATCTTGCCATCAGTCTTGGCGGCGGCATCGGGCTTGTCGCCGGGCTTGGCGTCCGGCTTGGCGCGCGCGTCCTTTTTCTCGTCCTTCTTGTCGACCTTCTTGTCCACGACCGGTTCGCGGATCGAGGTGCGGTCGTTGAGGCCGAGCATCACGACGATGGCGTCGGGGTTCTCGGTGGCGAGAATGCCCTTGGCGGCCGCAGCCCAATCCGCCGGATCGCCCTTGGGCTGATAGCGGATCAGGCCGGAGACCGTCTTGTGCTTGCGGATCACGCCCATGTCGGGCTGGTCGGAATAGGCATCTTCCAGGCCGTAGGCGAGCCAGTCGGCCATGGCGTCGCCGATCACCAGCACGTTGCGCTCGGCCGCAGCTTCGCGCTTCGCCGGCGGCGGAGCGCGCGAGAAATCCTCGCGTGGCCGCTGCTGCGGCTGGGCCTGCGGGTGCTGCTGCTGGAATGGTGCGAAGAAATCGCCGCCGAACCAGCCGCCGCCACCGCCACCGCCGCTGCTGCGCGGCGGCGCGCGGCGCTGGGGTGCATCACCGAAGCCGGGGAAGCCGAAGAACTGCGCCGAGGCGGGCTCGGCGATGCCGATCAACAGCGCAAGCGCCACCGTCAGCGCGACCAGCGGACCGGCTTCGGTGAATATGCGCAGGAAGGACTTCGGCTTCGCCATCGAGTTCGTCGCAATGATCAGGAAGTACGTGAGCATATTAGCGGAATCGGGCCGCAAGCGGGCAGCTTTTCCACCATAAATCGGGTGCCTCCGGCCGCCGTCAAGGCGCCGGGCGAATATCGGATTTCACGGTTACTTTCAGGGGAGGGGCTCAATGGCTGCCGCATCGGAACCGGACTCCCGCTTGCGGGGGAGGGTTGGGTGGGGGTGTCGCCGCGATGGGATTGGTCATTATGCGGAGAGAGCCCCCACCCGCCGCGCTGAGCGCGTCGACCTCCCCCGCAAGCGGAGAGGTGCAAGGGTGCTTGTGGTTGCGATTTCGCTAAGCCCTACCGCCCCCGCAGCCGCTCCAGCACCTCGGAGGTGGCAAAACCGTCGGCCGGCGCCCCGATCGAGACCTGGAAGCCGCGCAGCGCCTCGCGGGTCTGGCCGCCGAACTGGCCGTCGGGCGTGCCCTTGTAGAAGCCGCGCTGGGCCAGCAGCTGTTGCAGTTCCAGCCGCTCGGCGCGTGACAGCACCCGTTCCTGGCGCGGCCAGGGTTGCACGAAGGGCTGGCCGCCGCGCAGCCGATCGGCGAAATGGCCGATGGCGAGCGCATAGGCCTCGGCCGGGTTGTACTTCATGATCACCCGGAAATTCTGCAGCATCAGGAAGCCCGGACCTTCGGCACCCGCGGGCGCCAGCAGATAGGCCTTGTCGGACGGCCGCGGGAACGGCTGGCCGCCCGGCCGCTTGACGCCGAGTTGCTCCCATTGCGACAGCGGCATCGCCTTGGCGCGGTCGGCCAGCATGTAGTTCAGGCCCTGCGGCAGCACCACCTCGTAGCCCCAGCTCGCGCCGGTCTGCCAGCCGTCCTTCTTCAGGTTGTTGGCGGTCGAGGCGATCAGGTCGCTCGGATCGTCGACGACGTCGCGGCGGCCATCGCCATCGCCGTCGACAGCGTAGCGCTTGAACGCGGTCGGCATGAACTGGGTCGGGCCGAACGCGCCGGCCCAGGAGCCGCGCATTTGTTCGGGCTTGAGATCGCCGCGGTTGAGAATCTCCAGCGCCGACAGGAATTCGTCCTTGAAATAGGCCTGGCGGCGGCCGACGCAGGCGAGCGTCGCGGTCGACTGCACCACGCTGCGATCGCCCATCTGGGTCGAGTAGTTCGACTCGATGCCCCAGATTGCCGCGACGATATAGCGATCGACGCCATAGGCCTTCTCGGTCGCGTCGAACTGCGCCTTGTATTTCGCAAGGATCTCGCGACCCTTGGCGAGCCGCGCATCGCTGACGAGAATGTCGAGATAGTCCCAGATCGCCTTGGTGAATTCCGGCTGCGAATCCAAGAGATCCATGATGCGCAGATCGGGCTGTAGGCCCGCGGTGAAGCGCTCGAAATTTTGCTGGGTGATGTTGCGCCGCGCGGCATCCGGCCACATCGCCGCGACACAGCTCGGGAAGTCGGATGCGGCCTGGCGGATCGCTGTGGCGGTCATCAAGGGATGGCCGGAGGCGCCGTCTTCTCCGCTCCAGGGCGGCGCTGCGCCGTCCTGTCCGGTTGCGGCCTGCGGCGGCGTCGCGGCGTTCGGAGAGAAGATGCTGTCGATCAGGTTGGTCAGGCCGTTGCCGGCCGATTGGGCTTGCGTCGCGCCCGGCAGCAGCAGGGCCAGCGCGATCAGGCTCGCGCTGCAAAGCCTGGTCCTTGGTTTTCCGGTCGCGCGCATGTGTCGTGTGCCTGTCAAAATCGTGCCGCCTCAGAAGGCCCCGTCACGGTTTCCAATAGCTTAACAAAGGGCGGCATTTGGGGCGTGACGAAATCGCGCGCGATGGTTTGACCGGGACAAATTGTCCGGCGTCGTCAACCGGCTTTGGCCTGTTCCCTGAGACTGCCAAGGCAGCTTCGGCGTTCTCGAAGCAGTCGCCGCCCGGCGCCGTGGCTTCGATCCTGGCGATCACGGCCTCCAGCCCAGCCTGGGTTTCAGACAGGCGGCGCTGCAGGGCTGCGACCTCGATCACCTTGGTCTTGAGCGCGGCCACCAGCTTGTCGCGGCTCCAGTCTCCCTTGCCGTGCGGCGGCAGCAGGTTCCGGATCTCGTCGAGCGAAAATCCGGCCTGCTGCGCCATTACGATGATCTCGAGGACCTGCCTGGTTCCGCGCGAATACTGTCGATAGCCATTCAAGCCGCGATCGATCGACCCGATCAGGCCCTCTCGCTCATAGAAGCGGATGCGCGACGGCGCCAGGCCGGACTCCCGAGCCAGTTCCCCGATCCTCACGGACGTGCTCCTTGCTGCTTGACCTTAAAGTTTACTTTAAGGTTAAGGTGCCCGCAGATCAACAAGGAACTCGATTAAGGAACCTGGCTCATGTCGCCGTTCGATTCCCTCACTCTGCCCAACGGAAGCACCGTTCCCAACCGCATCGCCAAGGCAGCGATGGAGGAGAACATGGCTGACGCCGGGCATCTCCCGTCCGCCGAATTGCTTCGCCTCTATCAGGCCTGGGCCGACGGCGGCGCCGGCCTCATCATCACCGGCAACGTCATGATCGATCGCCGCGCCATGACCGGACCGGGTGGCGTCGTGCTGGAGGACGGCACGCCGCTTGAGGCGTTCCGAAACTGGGCTCGGATTGGCCGGGCCAGGGGCGCGCAAATCTGGCTGCAGCTCAGTCATCCGGGCCGGCAGATGATGAAAAACATGGGCCAGCAGACCCTGGCGCCATCGGCGGTGCCGCTTGATCTCGGCAAGCATTCGAACCTGTTTGCAATGCCCAAAGCGATGACCGAGCACGACATCAACGAGGTGATCGCGCGCTTCGTCACAGCCGCGAAACTCGCAGAGCAGGCCGGCTTCTCCGGCGTGCAGATCCATGCGGCGCACGGCTATCTGATCAGCCAGTTCCTGTCGCCGTTGAGCAACCGGCGCACTGACGGCTGGGGCGGCTCGCTGCAAAACAGGGCGCGTCTTTTGATCGAAACCGTCAAGGCCGTCCGCGCCGCGGTGTCGCCGGGCGTCTCGATCGCGGTCAAATTGAACTCGGCCGATTTCCAGCGCGGCGGCTTCGATGCAGCCGATGCGAAGACGGTCGTCGAGATGCTGAATGAATTGCCCGTGGATCTGGTGGAGCTGTCGGGCGGCAGTTACGAGGCGCCGGCGATGCAGGGCGATGCGCGCGATGGCCGCACGCTGGCGCGCGAGGCCTATTTCCTCGACTTCGCGCGCGATATCGCAGGGGTCGCCAGGATGCCGGTGATGGTCACCGGCGGCGTTCGCCGCATCGGCGTCGTGCAGCAAGTGCTCGACAGCGGCGTCGCCATCGCAGGTATCGCCACCGCGCTTGCCGTCAGGCCGGATTTGCCGAATGCGTGGCGCCGCGGCGAGGATCTGCGGCCAGAAGTCGCGCCCATCCGCTGGACGAGCAAGCCGATGGCCTCGCTTGCCGCCATGGCCGTCGTGAAATTCCAGCTGCGGCGGTTGAGCCGGGGCGGCACGGCCAATCCGAACGTTTCGCCGCTGAAAGCGTTGGTTCTCGCCCAGTTGCGCACGGCGTCGCTCACCCGCAAATATCGCCGCTGGATCGCGTCATCGGCCGCCGCGACGGCTGCCTCTCGCGGCACGTCGGTTTTGTCACGCGCGAACGCGCGGGCCGTCGGGATGCCTCGGTAGGCCGGCCATTCGGGTCGGAAATGCTTGGGTGGAAGAGGCGGATGAGTGCGCATCACACATCCGCCTTTGTTCTCGGCTGCAAACCGGGTACGAAGAAGCGATTACATTTCGCGCCGCCGTCCCACCCGTTTCAAGGCTCCCGATAAATCCCATGAAGATCCGCAAAGCCGTATTTCCCGTCGCCGGTCTCGGCACCCGCGTGCTGCCTGCCACCAAGGCAATGCCGAAGGAGATGCTGACGATCGTCGACAAGCCTCTGATCCAGTACGTGGTGGATGAGGCCCGCGAGGCCGGCATCGAGCACTTCGTGTTCGTCACTGGCCGCAACAAAGGCGTCATCGAGGATCACTTCGACCGCATGTTCGAGCTCGACACCACGCTCGCGCAACGCGGCAAGAAGACCGAACAGGACATCCTGGCGCAGAACCAGCCGGAAGCCGGCGCGATGAGCTTCACCCGGCAGCAATCGCCGCTCGGGCTCGGCCACGCGGTGTGGTGCGCGCGCGACATCGTCGGCAACGAGCCGTTCGCGGTGGTGTTGCCGGACGAACTGGTGCTGAACACGCCGGGCTGCCTGAAGCAGATGATCGACGCCGCCAACAAGCTCGGCGACAAGTCGAACGTGATCGCGGTCGAGGCGGTGCCCGACGAGCTTACCCATCAATACGGCATCTGCGGCGTGGGAACACGCACCGGCAACATCTTCGAGGTCGACGGCATGGTCGAGAAGCCGCCGAAGGGCACCGCGCCGTCGAACCTGTCGATCACCGGCCGCTACATCCTGCAGCCGGAGATCTTCAACATCCTGGCCACCCAGGAGCGCGGCGCCGGCGGCGAGATCCAGCTCACCGACGCGATGATCGGGCTTGCCAAGACGCAGAAGTTCTACGGCGTCGAGTTCGAGGGCGAGCGCCACGATTGCGGCTCCAAGCCCGGCTTCCTCCGCGCCAACATCGCCTTCGGCCTCAAGCGCCCCGAGCTGCGCGACGGCCTGATCGCCGAGATGAAGAAGTATCTCGAGAAGTAGGGGCGCTCCGGTTCGCGCTGCGTGCGGCGAGTCGCAAGACTCGCGAGAATGCGAAGCTACGTCCCCACGCACGTCTGTCATCGCCCGCGAAAGCGGGCGATCCGGTACGCCGCGGCCTCTCGGTTCAAGCACTCCTGTCTCTGGAATACTGGATCACCCACATGG
>NZ_JACMYP010000387.1 GCF_020889705.1 Bradyrhizobium altum
CCCGCTCACCCTTCGGCAGCGCTTCGAGCGCGCGGTTGAGCCAGCCGGACTGCACCCGGCCGGGACCGGGGAAGCCGCTCTCCAGCACATCCTGGCCATCGAAATGCGAGCGATCGCGATAGCAAGTCGCAACCGCATGAACGACAGCGGCCTGCTTGGCGCGATACATCCGCGCGAATTCCGGCATCGCCGGGTGCAGGCCGAAGAACGGATCGAGCATCACGGCCGCGTTCGGTCCGTCGGTTTTCAGTGCGATCGCGCCGTGCAGGCCGGCGTAATCGCGGTCGCCGACCGGCGCCACGGTGGCAAGGCCATCGAGCGCGCCGCGCAGGATGATGGTGACGAAGCGCGGATCGCGGCCATCGGCGGCGCGCGCGAATTTCGGCAAATAGGCCCAGGCGGCGAAGGAGGCGCCGCCGAGCAGCAGCGCGCGCCGCGACGTCGCCTGCAGCATCAAGCTCTCGGAGCAATCCATCATCATCTCCTCTGGAATTCCGGCGACATCAGCAGCAGCGCCAGCGCCTGCTGCCGCGATTCCGCACGCTCGATGGTGCGCCGCGTCTCGACCGAAGCGGCTTCCGCCGCAATCAGCTCGAGCAGGTCGCGCGGGTCGAACCGGTCGGCGAGCTGGGAGCCAAGCTGCGCCGAGATGTCGAGCCTGAGCTTGATGCCTTCGGGCGCGGCCCAGGCCGCTGCGGTATCCGGGAAACCGTTCGGCCCGGCCGGCGACCACAGCGGCTGGCCGAGCACGTTGAGGCCGTTGAGATAGCGGCCCGGATCCTCCGGATTGCGTGCCAGCAGCCGGCCGGAGGCGAGCAGGAATTCATAAGGCGAGCGCATTTTCGTCAGCGGCGCCTGCCACGCCTCGTTCGACTGAACGAGCGCGGTGGCCAGCGCCCTGAGATCGCCGTCGGTTCTGGTGAAGGTGTCCTGCAGCTTCGCCACCAGTGCCGGCGGCGGATCGTCGGCAACGAAATGGCGGGCGAACTTGGTCGCGATGAACTTCGCGGTCGAGGGATGCTGTGCGATGTCTGATAGCACGGCCTCGCCCTGTGCGAGGCCGGCCTGCGCGTAGATCTTGCCCAGCACCTGCTGCGGCCCGGGCTGGTGCGCATTGGCATTGAACACGAAGCTGCCGGGCGCACCGAGCTGGCCGCGGCGGCCGGCAAAGGTCCAGCCGGTGATGACACGCGCGAGCGCGGTCACGTCGTCCTGGGTATAGCCGCCGCCGACGCCGAGCGTATGCAGCTCCATGATCTCGCGCGCCAGATTCTCGTTGAGGCCGCGGCTGCGATTGATGCCGGCACGTGACTCCGGCCCGAGCGATTGCTGGTTGTCGAGGAAGAACAGCATCGCCGGATGCTGCTCGACAGTCTTCAGCATGTCGCCGAAGCGGCCGAGCACATGGGGGCGGATCGCCTCGCGTTCGAACGAGCCGGCCCACATCCGCGCCAGCGCGCCCTTGTTGGCGGAGATGCAGAAGTGGTTGGACCAGAACACCACGAGCCGCTCGACGAAACCGCAATCGGCGACCACGCCGCGTTGCAACCGCGCCAGCGCCTCGGCGCGGAACGTCTTCTGGATGATGTTGAGCGGTTGCGCCGGCGGCTTGGGCGGACCGGCCACCGTCTGCATCGGCGGAGGCTGCATCGTCGCGGACGGCGTCATTGCCGCATTGGCGTTGTCGACCGTCTGTGGCTGCATCGCCGGATCCTTGCCGGCGATCTCCTTCGCAGCCGTGGAGAGCGACAGATTGCGCCGCGGTTGCGGCTTCGCGTCCGCCCCCTGCGGCGGCGTCTCGCTCGCGCCTTGCTGCGCGGCTTTCGCGGCATTGCGCGCCTGCTGGATCTCGAACTGATAGTCGAACACCTGCTTGCCGAGCTCCGGCGTCGAGAGCAGGCCCGGCACTTCGAGCAGCGCACCGTTCGGACGCGCCAGTTCCGCCAGCACGAAACCGCGCGGATCGGAGGCCGCGTTGATGAAGTCGCCGGCCGCCCCGCCGCGGGCGCCAAATCCAAACCGGTTGAGAGCAATCAGCGCGGCTTGCGAATCACGGGCCATCAGAATTCCCTTAACGGCCTATCCCGGCTATATCAGTTGCCCGGCATCATAGCGCGGTCCGGGATGAACCCGAGATTAATTCGCGCATTAAATCGCGGTTAGAATGGACCTCACATCGCACGATCGTTCCGAACCAGCATCACCGCGCCGGCTTGCCTGCACGGCATGCGGCAGCGAATTTTCCTGCCAGCTCGGAGGACCGTGCTGGTGTTCCGACGAAAGCTTTCGTCTGCCGATGCCGGCCGATGGCGGCGACTGCCTGTGCCCCGCATGCTTGCGGAAACTGGCGGAACAGCAAGCCGCGGTGAGCGCCAAGTGAACGCGCCCTGGACCGTCGATGCCGTCCTGCTCGACATGGACGGCACGCTGCTCGACACCGAGAAGGTCTACTTCGACAGCCTGGTCGCGGCGCTGAATGCCTGCGGCTACACCGACGACGTCGTCGCGCTGTGCCATTCCATGGTCGGGCTTCCCGGCCCGGTCTGCGAGGCGATGCTGCGCGATCATTACGGCGCAGCGTTTCCGCTGGCGGAGGTCAATCGCACCTTCATCGTCACCCGCGATCGCATGTTCGACGCCGGCCTTCCGCTCAAGCCCGGCACGCTCGCGCTGCTCGACGGCCTTGCCGCCGCCGACTGCCGGACCGCGATCGTGACCTCGTCATCCCGCCGCACGGCCGAGCGACATCTCACGCTCGCTGGAATCCGCGACCGCTTCGACACGCTGCTGACACTCGACGACGTGACCCACGGCAAGCCGAACCCGGAGCTCTATCTCAAGGCGGCCGCGCGGCTCGACGTGACGCCGGCGGTCTGCATTGCCGTGGAGGATTCCAACCACGGCGTCGCTGCCGCCCACGCCGCCGGCGCAATCACGCTGATGGTGCCCGACATGGCGCCGCCGACCGACGAGACCCGCGTGAAATGCGCGGCCGTGCTGCCGGACCTCAATGCCGTGCTGGCGCTGCTGCAGGAGCGCGGCGCGCTCTAGCCGTCATTGCGAGCCACCCGGTCGGCGCGAAGCGCCGCCGGATGACAGGCTCCGCGAAGCAATTCATCATCCCGCATGTGCGGCGCGATGGTTTGCATCGTCGCTTCAGCGCAAAATTGCTTTGAAATTTTGTCGCGCGCTCCTCGCAATGACAGAGGCCGATCGGCCAGCACGTGTGCTCATAATGGTCCGCTTCTGAAGATGAAGCGGATGCAACTTGGCTCGGCCGTCATCGTCGGCTTTTGACCCAACAGGACACGTCCGCACGCTCGCGGAGCGTCCATTGGCTGATTGCGTCGCTACCGCCGCGCCAGATTGAGCCTTCAGCACGGCGCCGGTGGCAGCGTCACCGGCGCTGCTATTTCGTGAATCTGGGCCTTGTGGATGTCGGCGGCGTTGGCGCCGCGGGCTGAAGATTGAACGTCAGCCAGACGTTCCAGCCTGCTGGCCGATTTTCATTGGCGAATTCGCCGTAGCCCTTCAGGTTCAGATATCCCTGCATGTCTCCGACCGGGAAAATGTAACCGACCTGCGGGCCGACGCCGGCCACGCGCGACCGGAAGCAGCCGACGCGATCTCCGGAGCCGCTGTCGCAGCCGAGCTGCTGATAGAGGTAACCGACGAGGCCGACCTGCCACTGCTTGGTCAGGAATTGCGATGCGCCCCAGTCGAGGTGCATGTCGACGCCGCTTTGATATTGAGTGGAGGGGTTGACGAAGTTGTAAGTGAATCCCAGCACCGACGAAAATTCATGCCCGGTCTTTGGATCGAAATAGGTGTAGCCGCCGCCCGCGTCGATCGCCCAGTGCCCAATCCCCAAATTCGCCAGGCGGCCCGACTGATAGGCGCCGGCCGGAAGGTCGGCGGTAATGTACGTCATGTAATTGTTGACACCGGCATTCCAGCGCAGCGCGAACTGCGGGATCAGGTCGCCGAATGCAATGAGCGAGCTGTCGATGCTGTCAAACCGGGAGAAGGGGAACGTGCCGCCGCCCGGTCCCGTCAATGTCCCAACGAGCGATCCCGCCAGCGACGTGGAGTTGGAGCCGTAGGTCGCCAACAGGCTGGCAGAAGCCTGACCGCCCAGCACGGGTGTTGCAAAGGTGTAGGTCCCGGCCACAAGGCCGAGATTCACATTCGCATTGACGTTGGCGTTGACGTTGGCCGTCAGATTCGCGGGAAAGCGACCAAGCGTGATTTCGCGCGACCGCGCCACGTCGCCGCCGGCGGAAACAGAGGTGTGATAATAAACCGAGGTCACCGACCAGCCCGGCGCCTGCTGAGGAACAGCCGCGAGGCTGCCAAAAAACCCGGGTATCCAGAAGCTGATTCCATTTTCGTCGGCGCGAGCCGCTTGGGTGGACAGCACCAGCAGAGCGGCAAGCGCCCCAACTCTCAAACGCCACTGCGAAAAAAATCTGCGTCCCAAACCCGGTCCAAAGCACCGCATCGCCGATCCCCCGACTGTCGCGATCCCGCCATTGCTCCGGCGGGGCAGAAACCCGGAAACAATAAGCTGACGCCGCCGTTCGTCCATGCGAAATCGGCACACTTGCGTACAGCCGGAGGTTTATTGAAGGGTTGTGTCCATGACGCCACAACCTTGGCACTTTTTGCATAGTCATCAGGGGCTCTCGACAAGCCAAGAGGCACCTGGCTGGTTTGATCTAGATCAATAGAAGAAGGTTGTGCCGCTGCGAACGTGCCACCGCTTCAGATATTCGATTGTCATGTAGACCGACGAAGATGTTAAGCCGCGCTCCTCCCCGGCTGAATCGGCGCTAGGAAGCTGCCGAGAGATTCCTGGGGGCGGCGCTCGTAATTTTGAAACTCGTTCACTGCGAGTAGTCCATGCACGACGTTGGTGTTGCGGCAGGCGTACCTTTGTCGGATGGGCCCAGTGAGGGGGATATGGTCTGGATTCCGGGCGGCACGTTCCGCATGGGCTCCGACAGGCACTATGCCGAAGAGGCGCCGGTCCATCGCGTCTCGGTGAGCGGCTTCTGGATGGACCGGACGCCGGTCACCAATCGCGAATTTCGCAGGTTCGTCAACGCTACAGGCTACGTGACGTCAGCGGAGACGCGGCCTGACGCAAAGGATTATCCGGGCGCGCTGCCGCACATGCTCAAGGCAGGTTCGCTGGTTTTCACACCACCGAAGCGTCCGGTCGATTTGCGCGACTGGTCGCAATGGTGGAATTTCAAATTTGGCGCCAACTGGCGCCGCCCATACGGCCCCCGCAGTTCGATCAGCGGCCTCGACGATCATCCTGTGGTCCACATTGCGTATCGCGACGCGGAGGCCTACGCGACATGGGCTGGCAGGGACTTGCCGACCGAAGCCGAATGGGAGTTTGCCGCGCGCGGCGGCCTCGACGGCGCCGAGTTCGCCTGGGGCGACGAGCTTATGCCGGGCGGCAAGCCAATGGCGAATACCTGGCAAGGCGCATTTCCGTACGAGAATCTTAGCGGCGATGGTTACGCGCGCACCTCACCCGTCACCGCATTCCCGGTAAATGGCTACGGCCTTCATGACATGATCGGTAACGTCTGGGAGTGGACCACGGACTGGTGGTCTACCGACCATGAGCCCGATGCGGCCAAGCCGTGCTGCATTCCGGACAATCCACGCGGCGGGCGTGAGCAAGACAGCCACGATCCGTCTCTGCCCAAGATCAAAATTCCCCGCAAGGTTCTCAAAGGCGGCTCGCATCTCTGCGCGCCGAACTACTGCCGTCGCTATCGCCCGGCTGCGCGCCATGCGGAAGCGGTGGATACGTCCACGAGCCACGTTGGTTTTCGATGCGTCATAAGAAAGGGAGTAAATGATGAGCGATGAGAAGGATAACACTGCGCGCGACATGAGCCGCCGCAACGTGTTGCTCGCGACGACAAGCCTAGCTGCCGCGTCCGCATTGGGCGCCGCCGCATCGGTCGAAAAGGCATTGGCCCAGGCGCAGCAGGCACCGAG
>NZ_JACMYP010000388.1 GCF_020889705.1 Bradyrhizobium altum
CTACTGGCCCCGGGCAAACCTAACTCAACTCCCGCGAACAAGGATTGCATTGGACCTAAGAATGCACGCGACGAGCTTCTAAGCTTGTCGGTGCTCCCTCACTGCGACTCTGCGGGCTGATGAAAGTTGCGACATGCCCCCTGGCGACGGGCGATCACACTTGCCGCGAGCTCCTTGCGTGGACCGGCCAAGTCTTGCGCTACTCAGGATGGTGGGGCATGCTTCGCTTTTGCCCCACTCTACGAAGCCGTCTCGTAATCCGGCCCCTTGCGATCAAGTACCCGCTTCAGCGCATTGAAATGACGCTGCGCTGCAGTCAGACCGTTGTAGCATTGGCCGTCGCGGAAATCGCGCTTGGTCTTCTCGACTACTGCGGCGGCAGCTGCTTCAGTGGCTGGTGGGTCCACATCGCGTAGATCTGCACCTGCGCGGCGCGCTCGATGTAATAGAGCCTGCCATAGGGATCCGCGATGGCCTCGCTGACGCCGAATGGTTGGTGCTGCTGCTGCGTATTTCGCCAAAACGGGACAGTGGTTTCGCTAAGTCGCAGACAGTGCTGCTGTGGCGGCTTTTCGGTTGCCTGATTGAAGTCAGGTGGGATTGGTTTCGCTGTCTTCGGCGCTGGTCAAGGGGGACGCGGCTCCTTTCTTCCGTATGCTGTCGCCCTCGAGGGCGATGCGGTGCGCATTGTGGATGATCCGGTCGAGGAGGGCGTCGGCCATGGTGGGATCTCCGATCATGTCATGCCATTGGGCACTTCGCAGAGACGCAGCCCGGAGCACTGTGTGCACTGCGCAAAGCACTGAGTGGACATGCTTGCGCGCGCGCCGAGGGCGCTGCGCATGGCCTACCTTCAATGCCGAGCGTCAAACGCATCATGCGCGTTTGCGCGCGGAGCAACCAGGTAATCGCCTTCGTCGACGTTCGCGAGGTCGCGGCAGCCGTCCGCTTTCTAGCAAGCTCTTGCGTTTCGATGGCGTGTGTGTCCTCATCGATCTTGGTTGAAGTGCCGAGGCTGTGACCGTCGCCGGGCCAGCTACTTCAACCACTTCGACTGTTCGGGCTTCAGACCACCATTCTACTTGCCATCGCAAGTGGGGTGCTCCGTCGGCTCGATCGACCAGATCGTATTGCGCAGCACCTAGCGCGGCAGGCTGACGGTGCTGCAATGGCCTTCAGTTTGCACATCGCCGCCGCATTGACCAAGGATCCTAAAGGAACAGGCCGAGACACGTGCTGTTCGAGCTCTCATCATCGCACGCTGCGAGCGGCGCTCGATGCTGTCGCAGTTCGATTCTCTGGCGGTCATCTCGCGGTGTTGCCGCCCGGTTCCTTCCGACGACTACCGGCGCACAGCGGATATCGAATGATGAACCGCGCAAAACTGGCATCCCGATCGGCGCGGTCGGCGGCCATCCTCACGTCGCCGACCGCGCCGTCGGTCCTTCTCTGCATGTAGGAATAGTAGCCCATGTTCGCGAACTGGTGCTGGCTGGTCGCCGGCGAAGGTTGCTAGCGATGGACGGGTACCCACGGCATTTTGAGCAGTCCTCGCCGTTGACGCCTGGTGCACGGGGCTCAGGTGAATCTTTGAAAACGCTGTTCGTCACCGAACGGGATCAGGCCGACGTCGCCCGAAGACGTGAGCTGACCCGCAGCGGCTGATCTTCATCGACGAGACCGGGGGCCAAAACCAACATGATGCGGTTGCGGCCGCGAGGATCGACGCGATCAGCAACAGCAACACTGCCCCACACATCAGCCGGTGCACGTAGATCGTGCCTTCGAGGCGGCGAGGAGAGCGGAAGCTCTCCTCGCCATTCCTTGTTCTTACTTCGCCAACCAGGCAGTAAAGCGCTGACGCAGCACGTCGCCATGGTCAGCCCAGAAGGCGGCATCTCTCGATATGTTATTGCCTGCACTGTCGGGCGCCGGAAGATGGGGCCGTATCGCCGGATCAACAAGTGCCATGGCGTCCTTGTTAGCGGGAGCATAGGCGAAGTACTGTGTCAGGTGAGCCTGCGCCTTGGGCGATCCGGCGAAGGCGAGGAACTTGTCGGCGGCGTCCTTATGCGGTGTTCCCTTCGGAACGCCCCAATAGGCCAGCTCCAACACTTGGGCATCCCACATGATCTCGAAGTGCTTGCCGGAGTCCTTGACGGCGTCGTAGATGCGGGCGTTCGTCGAGCGGACCA
The DNA here is from genome assembly GCF_020889705.1 of Bradyrhizobium altum. Lineage (GTDB taxonomy): Bacteria > Pseudomonadota > Alphaproteobacteria > Rhizobiales > Xanthobacteraceae > Bradyrhizobium > Bradyrhizobium altum. Next base: position 2,196 of record NZ_JACMYP010000388.1, read on the forward strand.
TGGCAACTTCGCCATCAGCCAGAAGCTGCGGTGCTTGAGCGTTGGATGTGAACCAGATAACGTCCTTTTTGATCGTGTCGAGCTTCTTGAAGGCGCGGTTGACGCCCTGGGGCGTGGCGAGAACCTTGTACACATCCTTGGCGGCGACGCCGTCGGCGACCAGCGCCCACTCGAGATTATAGTATGGATCCTTCCTCAATCCGCGCTTGCCGGGGAATTTCCGCGTGTCGAAAACATCGGCAATAGTCTTCGGGCCATTCGGCAGCTTATCCTTGTCGTAGGCGACGATCGTACTACCGATGACAGACGGCACCCCGCAGTCCGACGTGTCACCGCCTATGAACTTGGTCCGGTCGAGGCCCAGCTTTTTCCAGTCGACCGTCTCAAGGAGGCCTTCGGCGCATAGCTGCAAATACACGTCGGCGGCGAAGTCTACTACGTCCCAACTCACGGTGTTGCTCTCGACCATGGCGCGGATCTTAGCGGACTGACTAGTATACTCGTCTTCGCTGATCTTGACCCCGGTCAACTTCGAGAAAGGCTCAAACATGCCCTTGCGCAGGGCCGTTTGCCAGGACCCGCCAAAGGAGGTGATCGTCAGCTGATCGTCCGCAAAGGCGGGTTTCGCCGGCGCAAACGTACCCGCTGCCAAGCTGATTACGGCCAGGCCGCTGGCAATCCTTAATAGCCCTCTCATCGTCTGCTCTCTCCCCTGCTATGCCACTCCAGGATGGAGGCGGCGTTGTCGAAGGCACACCTTGCTCGCGGCGTAGCCTCGGTCTTCGTGATGGCGCGCGAGCGCCCGACCATCCTCCATTTTTCAGCCGACAGTGATCGCCGCGCCAGGTCCGAGCTGCACCACGCCGACCACGAAATCATCATGGCCGCACAGCGAGACACGGGTGCGTACATGATCACCGAGGTAGATCGGTAACCCGCGCGCTGAGGACCTTGGGCAGCGCGCCTGGCGCCGGGTTCAGCTATGCGCGCTCCGGCCGCAGCGACAGCAGCGGCCAGCCGACCGCCTCGACATTGATCGCCGGCGCCTGCACATTGCCCGCGCCCGCAACCGCCACCTTGCAGGTCGTGCCGTTCATCGCCACGACCTTGCCTTGCCGCGCAGGTGATTGTTCTCGCCGACGAAGGCGTTCTGCGGCCGCTCGTACCGCTCGACGGGCGCGGCGAGCTGCTGGATGACCCCGTCATCTAACGCCGCTATGCGGTCCGACATGGAGAACGCCTCTTTCTGATCATGCGTCACATGGGGTGACGCCGAGATGCTCATGGATATGCTCGATCTCAAGCTCACGCCGCTGCTTGTCCCGCTCGCCAAGCGGCTCGTCCATCAGCACGAGCTTTGGATCAAAGGCGAGGACGCGGGCAAGCGAGACGAGCTGCTGCCCACCGGGCCGGCGCTTACCATACGCACCGAGCCGGACCACGCCGAACGTCCGCTTGATCCTGGTCGTTTGACGACCGCGTCTCGCGTCTGCAAGCTCCTGTGAACTTGGGCGTGATCCAAGCCGCACAAGTAATCTCGACGGCTCACTCGTAGTACACGTAGAATCGAGTCTCGATACTCTCGCGGGGCTTTGCATCGGGGTAGGCCCCGCGATTATCGAACGCCGAATGGGCTGACCATCGATGGTAATGCATATCGGAGTCATACCCCTTGAACAGGTAGAGCTCGTCCGGCACCAAGTCAGGGACATAGTACCAGCGCTGAGAAGGACTGTAGTGAAGACCCCAGGACCTATGCGTGACACCGTAACCTCGGAAGCACATGTCCAGAAGATCAGTTTCTGAAAGGGAGGAGCCATCGCAGAACGCCAGGGGAAGATCCTGCGGGGGCGGTGAAATAGCACGCCAAGTTTGAATGAGTATCAATCGAGAATACGACCGAATCTCAATGCCCTGCAGTTGACTGTCGTGCGCGGCAATCATGGGCCCGGCAACCGGTGCGTAATCAATATGGGCGTACCCAGCCCCATGCCCTCTTACAGTATATTTGGTCACCTGCCGCTCCGCAGGACGATCAAAGGATTTCCCGCCGATAGAACGAATCGTGAAGCCGCCAAGGTCCATGGGCGTAACCCACGACGCCTTGAAATAGTCTTTGACGAACGGAACCATTTCCTCCAGATACTTCCTGCGAAGGATCTCTGGATTACGCTCATTGAGACAGGACATCTTATGTTTGACGAGGGCAAAACCTTCCCTGTCGAGTGATAGCTCGTTCACGATCGGACGTGCGTTGCGAATAGTGACTTCGTGGTCGACCATGGGATAGTCGTATTCACGCGGCGAGATCCGTGTCGGAGCGTTCTCGTCCGGTGCGCGTCGAGCAAAACCAATTTTGCCATGCACGCACTCCAGCTGACCACGGTCTACTAGCACTGTCGAAAAGGGACGCGTCGAACTTCCCATGGCTGCTCTTCCCCGCGTTTATCGGATAGCAACTTGAAGATAAGGAGTGTCGGCGCCCAAAGCGCTCAAATACCGGCGCGCTCTCGCAGCAATTCTGCAAAATGTGGGGCCTCTTAACAGTTTCGGCCTGAAGGGGCCGGACATACTCGATACCCGTGCGGCGACAAGCGGACTCAGATAGCTCCCTTGGCAACCTCCGCCAGGATCTGCCTGTCCGGGATGAGATCGGCGACCGCATTGCACTACCGCGCGTTCCCATCAAGTACTTCAATCGCCTCGCATGTTCGAGCTTCAGACCCAATACTCGTTGGGTCCCAAAGGAAGCAGCTCTGCTCCGTCCGTGCGATCAACCGCAGAGTATCCCTCAGCGCCATCTCCGCAAGCTGACGGAGGTGCAATTGGTCTTCAGTTTGTATATGGCCGAACGCGTCGAGCGTCCTGTCGTGACTTGAACCCTTGCCCGACGGCTCCCTGAATTCCACCGCCCCTCGCGCACGAATTAGTCTCCATCCGCACAACTGAGGAAAACAGGCAGTCGAACCGATACACTGGGTCGAACTTGTCAAAGCTTGCGCGCGGCTCGCGGTCGAGTAACCGCCACTTATAGAAAGCAATTCCATGTCCCTGGCGAGCCCGCTTGAACATAAAGACCGTGATCATAGTCCCGGCAACATCACCAGGCCCGCACGGACGCCGCATCTGCCGATCAGGCCCGAGCAGATCGCGAACGAATGCCCCGGCGCATGCGAGGCTGGTGCCGCACAGCTGCAAATTCACATGCGCACCCCGCTCAGCGACCGGCCCCTGATGGACGTGAAGCCTATCGCGACGTCGTCGACCGCGTTCGCCAGCACGACCGCGAGCTCGCGAGCGAAAAACGAGGCGCCCGGACCGGCCCGCAGATCGGCCGATGCCCGCAACCTGATCTTCTCCATTGACGGGGCATAGGGAGACGCGGCCATCGTTCAAGGCTTCATCAGGTTCTGCGTGCCGGCCGAGACTGCATTTTCGCCGTGGAACCTGAAGGACGGGCGGATCGCCGCGGCGGGACAAAGTTCTGCGATTATCGACGGCATCAGGCCAAGCGAATCATTGCTTTCCCTCCAACCATGGCACGGGCCGGTGCACGCCGTGCGCTCGAGGCTTAAGTACCCGATGCTGCTCGTAGTGCGGACAGTGCGCGCAGCACCCGGTTCAGCTTCGAGCGAACGATCTACTACGGTGGCCGTAGCGCCAACTCCGAGTGCCATCGTCGCGGCATGCGTGCCCAAGAATGACTCCTTCCGCCGGAGGCCGACCGGAACACCGCCGAGCAGTACGCCCCGACCGCCTCCAGCCTTCTCGACCTAATGCGCACCTACCCGAGGAGCGAGCTGCCCA
>NZ_JACMYP010000389.1 GCF_020889705.1 Bradyrhizobium altum
CGAACGGCTGCGAATTCCCGGTCGCCGATGCGCCGAAGGTGGTACCGGCCGGCACCACCAGGCCTGAGTAATATGGAGAGAAGGCGAAGTTGGGATCGAAGGCCGCCACGGCCGACGAGTAGGTCGGGACCAACGCATAGACCTGGCGGCCGTCAGCGTAGGTCGGCGTGATGCTGCCGTTGGCGGGGTTTTGCTGGTAGGTCGTCAGCACATTGCGGCTGCCACCGGTTCCCGCCACGAACTCTGTCGCGTAGATGTCGCCGCCACCGTTCAAGTCGAGCACGGCGCCGGACTGGGTCGCCACATCAGTGCCGAACAGGCTGATCGACTTGCTCGGCGGCGCAGTCAGCACCTGAGGCACGATACGGTTGGAGTTAGGGGCGCCCTGATACCAGGTGGTGCCGTCGACGGTGTAGCCGTCGGGCACGACCAGACCGGCTGCCGAAACGGAGGTCAGGCTGCCCGCGGCCAGCGTCACGCTCGCCGTCGGCACGAAGGCGCCCGAGGCAAAGTTGATGCCCCCCTCGTTGGCAATCGCCTTGATGAACTGGGCCGACACGTCGCTGCCGGTCCGCACGCCCAGGACGATGTTGCCGAGCGGCGCCCACAGCGTGCCGCCCTGCACGATGGTCTGCGCGCTGAGCACGATGCCTCCGCCGATCGAGAGCGGCGCCGTCGGCACGCCGTTCTGTGCGATCGTGATCGCACTCGACGGGCCGGTCGACATCAGCAGGAAATCGGTGTTGCTGACCGGATAGATCTCGGCCGCGCGCAGCGTGAGATTGCCGGGAACCAGCAGCGCGCCGCCGAACACGGTCTCTCCCGAGCTCAAGCCGCCGTCGATGAAACCATAATATTGCGGCAGCAGCCGGATGGGGCCGGCGCTGGTGAGGTTGACGCTGCCGGCGTTGTCGAGCCCGATGCCGCGCTCGAGGTCGATCCATTGCGCCGTCACGTTCAGTGTGCCGGCGCCAGCGGTCGGGACGATTGACACGCCGCCGACCCCGACCCCGACCATGCGAACGTAGCCGGCGTTCAGATTGACGACGGACCCATCCGCAATCGCAACGTGCCCATTGCGCGCATAAAGGGTCAGGGCACCGGGGATTTTGACATTGACCGAACCGTCGAATGCGATCTTGCCCGCATTGAGCGTCACGGAATCGAAGCCGCTGTTGCTCAGCGTATCGGCCCCAATGAATGCGCCCGGTGTGGCCGTCGCGCCCGGAGCTGGCAGGTTCGTTGCGACCACGCCTGGCTGCTCCACCACGATGCTGTCCGGCGTCGGCGGGGCTCCAATCGCATTGTTGTTGATGACGCCAATGGTCAGGCTTCCGCCAGCTGCAAGCGGCGCGCCGCCGGCCGCATCGACGGTGCCGGCAAAATAGACCGTCGTGCCGGAGAGCTGCAGGCTGCCGCCATTGCTCCAGGCCGCCTGCCCGACGAAGTGCGGTCCGAAACCAGCCTGCGGCACCTGGATCAAGTTGCTGGCTGCGGTCACGGCCGCGCCCTGCAGATTGAACTGCGCGCCCGGCTCCGCCACCACGGTGGTGGCCAAGAGCGAGATGGAGCCGCCATCGCGCACCGTGCCGGTGGAATAGGTTTTCACCTGCGGATTGGGCACGAATACGCCGCTCACATCGAGCACGGCGGTGGCGCCGATGCGCACCTCCTGGCCCGTTGCGGTAATCTTTCCTGCGGGTGCAACGATGCTGCCGAGAATATCGGCCGTCGCAATCGGATTCAGTGTGACAGTGGCCAGCGGATCGGTGACGATGGCAGCGCCGCGATCAACCAGCACATTCGTCCCGCCCAACGACAGGCTGACCGGCTTGCGCAGGCCGTCGGGCAACAGTCCGAGCGATGCGAAGTCGCGCGCGCGGGCCCCAGTCGGAATCTGCACCTCGCGGCCCGACAGCAGTGCGGTCGGCTGTTGCTGCAACAGCAGCTTCGTGCCGGCGGTGATCGTGGTGCCGCCATAGGCGTCGCTCAAAGTGTATTGAGAGAAGCCGCCGCTGGTGAAAAACGAGGGCGGCAGAACGAGCTGGCCGGCCTTCGCGTCCGATACGGTGATGCCCACGACAGGCATTCCGCTTTGGTGGGCGATGGCGTTTGCCGTCGCGCCGGACAGATACGATGTGACCTCAGCGGTTGTGCCGTCGACGGCAACGGTCGACGCCTGCAACGTCAACGTCCCACCGCCATCGAAGCCGCCCGCGTAGATGGTGCCGCCCAGCAGCACATTGGCCTGATTTGGGTGATTGACGGTGCCGTCGGGATTCGTGCCGTGTGGAACGACGTTAAAAGGGTTCGTCCCTTCCCCTCGACTATTATATTGGACACTATCATACGCAACCAGCGAAACGCTGCCGCCCTTGCCGACCGGGAGGCCATCGGATCCGGTTCTAAGCCTGCCCGAGGTGTCGACATAGCCGCCGCCGGACACGTCGATCACGCTGCCGGGCGCAAGTACGATGCTCTGGGTGACGTCGACAAAGACACCCTCATCTCCAACTCGGTCCGGCCCGTTGCTAGCGGCGAACGTATTGATATTGACGCTGCCGCCGTTGACAAAAGCGCGCCCCTCGAGTTGATCCGGCAACAGGCCAGTGTCGTTGACCCAGCGGCCGCGCACGTCGAGCACCGCATGCGGCCCGATCACCAGCGCCGGCAGCGGCGGCAGCTGCGGCTGATTGTTTGTATAGGTAAAGCCCGTGAGACTGATCTGGCCGGCGGGCGCGCTGAGCGTGCCGTCTATGATGCCGACGCTGTCGAGCGCGATGCTGCCGCGCGGGCGCACCGACAGAGTGGCGTTCGTCGCCTCGTCGAGCCGCCGCGCGCCCTTGATCGAGATCGCGCCGAGCGATGCATTGGACAGCACGTCGGTGAAGATCGGAAACACGCCATTGGCGAGCACCGGCGACCAGCTCGACGCGTTGGCGAAGTTCAAGCTGCCGAGGCCGTACGGATCCGGACCGGCATCGGCCCGCGGCGCGAGCACCACATTAGTCTGGTTGGTCGCTGTAAACGTGATGCTCAGCGACGCGCCGTTCGGCATCTGGTCGGCGGGCGAGAGATTCGACGAGCCCGCCAGCGCGCGCTGGCGGCTGCCTGCCGTCACATTGCCGATGATGTCGTTGACGATCGGATTGATGGCCGCGACGGTGACCGAGCCGGCATTGGCGCCGGTAATGTAGCTCGCCTCATAGTGCGTATTGCTGCCGCCGCCCCATGGACTGAGATAGATTTCGGTCAGCTTCGTATCGACGACACCGTTGACCTTGTGTAGCACCGTGAAGCCGTTGCCGACGCCGACATAGGCGATGGTGGGATCGGCGCGGCCGATATCGTAGATGCGCCCGTCGGCACCGAGCAGGCGGGTGGTGCTGATCATGCCGCCGGTGTACTGCACATAGCCGGCCGACACGTTGATGCTCGCGCCCAGCTGCTGCACGACATTCTTTCCCGACGTCGTGAAATTGCCGCCGACGGTGAGTATCTGGTCGATGCTCTGCGGAATCAGGCCGATATAGCCGGCCGCGTTGAGCAGCGGCGAACCGACCCACTGCACGCCGTCGGCGCGGGTGCCGCCGAGCCGCGCATCGATGGTCACGGTCTTGCCGATCAGGGCTTGGGCGAGCGGGCTGTCGGCCACCTCGGCCGCGGTGACGAGGATGTTGATCTGGTTGATCGACATCGGCAGCGTCACGCCGGCAATGCCGGAGAGATCGATGGTACTGCCCTTCTCGAGTAGGACCGTGCCGTTAACACTGTCGGCGCCGATCGTCAGCGCGGCGCCGGGCGCCTTGATCAAGCACCGGCGCCGCCCGCGCCGCTGCCCTGCACGTCGACGCTGCCCACCGCCGTGATGTTGATCTGCGGCTGCAGCACCGTCTGGAAATACGGCGCGTTGCGGGCGCCGTTCGCCGACGTCGGTGTATTGAGCGTCGCGGTTGGCAGGGTTCCGCTTGTCTCGTCCGGCAGGATCGACGTGAGGCTTGCTGCCCCCAGCACGATATTGCCGTTGGTTCCGGGTAGGCATACGCCCTGCCCGCAGACCGTCGTCAATTTGATTGAGCCGGTGCGCGTGGTCGCGGTGCTGGCGACGATGGCCCCGAGCTGGTTGATCGAGCCGCCGGCCAGCGTGACTGCGCCGGAGTTCGACACCAGCAGCCCGGAGGCCTGGTTGGTGACCACCCCGGAGCCAGACGGTAGCGGGTTGACGGGGTCGTTGCCGGTGGTGCCGATGACGACCTGCATCGCCGTCTGAGCGCCGACGGCTGTCGACAGCGGCGTCGCCAGGGTGACGGAAGCGTCTGAAGCAACGATGATCTGGCCATTCCTGGTGTTGATCGCACCGGCGTTGCTGACGCCGCCGTCAGCGAGCAACGCCACATAACCGCCGTCGCCATTCGCGCTCAGCTTGCCCGTCGTGTCGATGATCGCGCCAGGCTGGACTATGACCTTTCCACCATTGCCCTGGTTGAAGATCGTGGCTCCCGACGCAGCGTTGGCAGCAACACCGGAGGTCAACGGGTCGCCCAACAGCGAGAACAGCCCGCTCTGCAGATAGCCCTGATAGTTGCTGCCGCTCAGCTTGGACGGCAGATCCAGTGTCGAGGCGATCAGGGTATGAACGTTGATCTGGCTGGTGCCGCCGAAGATGATGCCGTTCTGGTTGATCAGATAGACCGCACCGTCGGCCCTGATCGATCCCAGGATCTGGCTCGGCACGCCGGTCGATGCGATCTTGTTCAGCGCTGCCCAGTTGGCGTTACCCTGCTGGTTGAAATTGACTGTCGTGTCCCTGCCGACGTTGAACGATTGCCAGTTCAACACCGCCTGGGCCTGGGTCTGGTCGATATTGACCGTGGTCTGGCCGCCGCTGCTGGTCTGCGTCGGTGTGTTGGCACCGACCCAGTTGGTGACGGGATTGGCGACGCCGGATGCGACCAGGCCGCTGTTCGGTACCAGGCCGCCAGCGTTGAGACCGTTGGGCACCGTACTCGGCGCGCTCGCCGCAAGGCCGCGCGCGGCGCTCTGGGCCGCCTGCAATGCCTGGATCGCCTGCGCGGCGCGCGTCATCGACGCTTGCGAGTTCTGTGCGGCCTGCTGCGCCTGCTGTGCGGCGGTCTGCGCGGCGCTGACCGCCGCCTGCGTGGCCGCGGTGCTGACGCCACCCCACGTGCCGAACGGGCGCGCTGCCGCAGGCGAGCCCATTGCAATCGCGATCGAACTTGCACCTGCGAGCAACAGGCCACGGCGCGAGGTCGAGCGAGGGAGCGAATGCATGCGGGCCTTCCAAATGCAGCAGGCGATGCGAACGATCGTGACGCAACAAGGCACCGGCCAGCCTGCAATCAGTTGGCCCGATGCCGACAACTCGATGAAAGGCACGCAACTCAGCCGGCGCAGCCGCCCCCACGCGGACACGCCCGACAGTTCGGGACGCCTCTCCTGTTCCTAAGACAGTTTGAAACGGGCTAACGCGAAGCGATTTCGCAAAAAAGTTTTAACCCTGCGGTGGAACTCAACCTCGGCGCGAACCGGCGAATTCGACGGCCTGCCAAAAGCAGCGGCGCATCAATTGGTTGGCGCTGTGGCCTTGGTCTGCCGGATCGGCCGCTCGGCAGGCTTCGGGGGCTTCGCCGCACCGGTGAACAAGGCGAAATCCACCAAGCGCTCGCCCTGTTTGAGCACAAGCCGGCGCGGCTCGATCCGCTCGACCTTCCAGCCGCTCACGTCGTCACCCGTGCGGACGCGCAGCACCTTGTCGCCTTTGCTCGCGGCCCGGATCGCGGCGTGACCATCGCCGTTCTCGCTGACGATGCCGAGCACCACCACGCTCGGCGGCGGCGGTGGCGGTGGCGGCGGTTCCTG